>CAVTDA010000168.1:0-14234 GCA_963733285.1 uncultured Acidobacteriota bacterium | reverse complement strand
TCCCTTCCGGCCAGGATGCCTTCGACAGTGATCGAAAGTTCTATGAATACCTCAAAAATTTGGGGGTCGAGCCTTTTGGCTGGCTGGAAGAGCACATGCGTTTCGCCTACCCGACTCTCTCCCTTTTCGACGACCTGGGACCCGGGTGGTCGGTTGAGAGCTTCGGAAATGAAAACATCGCATTCCATGATTGGATCAGCCGATCCGAATTGTCACGGGTGAAGAAAGGCGTCAGTTGGATTCTTTTGACGGTCGCGCCGTCTTTGGTTGAGGCTGCTCTCCGTCTTGCCCACCGCGCGCCGTTTTATCGATTGATTGTTGTGGTGAGCAGGAAGCCCCCGGCGGGCGCTGAGGCAGCCTGCTGACCTCACGATAGAGTACGACATACCCATGTGCGGCCGAAAGGAGACTGTTCTGAAAACCAGAGAAGGTTACAAAGGCCGGAGGGATTGCAAAGCGGAAGGCCATTTGTTCATAACTTGGTTGGCTCGAAGGCATGGAGTTCTGACGCCGGAACTCGTCATGGAGCGCCAGCATTAAAACGAGCAAAGGAGTCACCCAATTCCGCTGCCAGGTGAACGCAATGAATCTCTTATTACGACTGAGTTACTCGCCGGTCGTCCGGCAGATCTCCAGAACGCTTACCTCTCGAACATATTGGAGAGCGCATACTATTGGTGACTTCTCCCTATGGTGTTTATGAGTTCCGCACGCTGGGGCTGAGCTACAAAATTCGGTTGGAAAAGCGTGGTGAACTGCGGAATCGCCAATGGAACTACGAACGCAGTGGTGAACGGGATTTCCTTGCGGCGCTGCAAGCTAACCTCCACCCTGGCAATACGGTGCTGGATGTGGGGGCATCCGTTGGCGAATTCACTTTGCCCCTGGCGAAGATCGTGAGAAAGAACGGGCTGGTGCTCGCATTTGAACCGGGTGAAAGCACCAGCAGGAGACTATATGGACAATGTAAAATTGAACGGACTCAGCAACGTTCAGATCTTCCGCAAGGCACTTGGCGACCAGGACAGCGTTGCCACACTGTTTTCCGGGGGATTCAAATGCCCATCGATCGTTCCGCCGGAAGGAGACTCAGACTACCGTACCGTTTCCGAAAACATTGAAATTGTGCGGGGCGATGACTTCCTTGCCAAGGGAAAAACTTCCCCTCGGTCCCCCAGGCCATTAAGATCGATGTGGAAGGGTTTGAATTTGCCGTGTTGCAGGGGTTGCGGGGAACACTGGGCAATCTCCTGCCGCCTGGTTTGCCTGGAAATCCACCCCCAATTGCTGCCCTCCGGGGTCACGCCTGAGGCCCTCACGGAGTCCCGTGGGGTTCGGGATTTGAATTGCAGGTGGAAAAGCGGGACGAGGAATTCCACGTGGTGGCTTTAGAGGCGGGCACCCGGCGCGCAGGACGCCCGGCTGGAGGCCGCCGGGCCGCCTCGGTCCTGAGCCTCAGCCCCGTTTTGCACAATGATTATACGGTGATTGGAAAGCTCCGGGCGGGAGGTGAGGCCGCTTGTTGACACCACAATTTAGCATTATCATCCCTACGTATAACCGAAAGGAAACTCTTGCTAAAGGCGCTCGAAGGCTACAAACAGCAGACGGCGGAAGCGGAGATCCTGGAAATCCTTGTCATCGACGACGGCTCTACGGACGGAACGGACGCGGCGGTTGCCGCTTTCGCCTGACGTCGCCCATCACGATTCGATACCTTGCCAAGCCAAATAAAGGGCCGGCAACCGCTCGCAACTGTGGGATCCGGGAAGCCAAGGGCGCCCTGCTCCTTTTTGGGGACGATGACATCATTCCCGCGCCGACCCTGGTGGCCGAACATCTTGCCTGGAACCGAAGGTACCCTGCCGATAATTTCGCGATCCTGGGCCATGTGAGTTGGTCCCCGGAAGTGCATCCGACGCCTTTCATGGAGTGGTTGGGACGCGAGGGTGTGCTCTTTCGGCTTTGGCTCGCCTTACTGCCCGGAAAAGAGGTGGGCTTTGAGTATTTTTATTCTTGCAACCTTAGCGTCAAACGGGAATTCCTGATCAGGAACGGCGTGTTTGACGAGAAATTTCGCAGCCTACTGGGCACGAGGACATAGAACTCGGCTACCGGCTGACGAAGCAAGGGCTTGCGCGTTCTCTACAATCCCCAGGCCATCGGTTACCATTACCGGTCTTATCCTACGCCGACGCTTGCCGCCGCCAGGAGATGCTCTACGCGTCAAGGCTCATTTCGAGACTACGGAGGCCGGCCGGTACGTGAAAGACCGGACGTCGCAGGCAAAGCCGATGACGCTGAAGCGCCGGCTGATGCTGGCCATGGCAAGGGCCATCACCCTTTTCTTGGTGCCGCTGACCCCGCTTTTGGATACTCACATCCGATTGCCGCGGAGGGTATACTTTCTGCTCTACTTTTTTCATGCCGCCCCGAAGGCGCAAGCGAACTTCGAACGCAGCAGGCAACGACATGCGGATGCCAAGGCGACCTGAGCATCCCCATTCCCATCAAGGGAGCACCCCGGCCGCCGCCCGGGCCCATTGACGAAAGAGCAAAATGATCAGTCCATCTGAAGTCGACTCGCTCATGCCTGCCCAGGAGCGATCTCCGCCGCGCGTGGCGATTTGCATTTTAAATTGGAATGGTTGGCGGGATACGCTGGAATGTCTGGAGTCCGTCCGGCAGCTTGAATATCCCAACTATGTGACGATGGTTGTGGATAACGGCTCCACGGACGGTTCAGCGGAAAAGATCAAAGCCTGGGCCGAACAGAACCTCGGTCCTGTGCACGCCCTCGCCGATTACCCCCGCGCCAGCGCCCTGACCGGCGGCGAGGAGCAGATAGAGAAGGCTCTCACCGCATTCCCTCCGCCGCCCGGCTGGTTCTGATTCGCAGCGGCGAAAACACGGGCTTTACGGGAGGAAACAACCTCGGTATCCATTATGCGCTTCACCGCAGCGCGGCGGCCGGACTATGTCTTTCTGCTCAACAACGATGCCATGGCGAAGGCGGATTGTCTACCTCCTGGTTTCGGCCGATCAGAAGCACAAGCGGGAATCGTCGGGGCGGTGGTTTTGACCGCCGACGGCCGCGATGTCGAGTTCGCCCAAAGCGGGCCGCCGCTTGCTCTCTTTTTCGCCCCCATCATCAGGGCCTATGTGCCGATGCCCAAGGACGCAAAGGAGATCTGGGAATCAGGCTACGTGAATGGCGCGGCCATGTTAATCCGCAGGGATGTTCTCGTCGCCGTTGCCCGTCTTGGAAGAAGTTATCTGGACGACCGCTTGTTCCTTTATTGGGATGACCCCGCCTTCTGCAATTCCGCGCGGAAGTTGGGATTCCACTGTCTCGTCGTACGCGACGCCACGGTTCGGCATAAAGGTGGAGGAGATACAGGTGGATTTTCCAATCCCATCTATTATTACTATTCGGGCCGCAATCGTATTCTTCTGGTCAGCGAATTCCTTCCCTGGGGATGGAGGATTGTATTCCACCTGATTCACGCGCCGATGCGGCTGGTCAGCGCCTTGAATAATTTAAGCCGCCGGGCGCAAGAAATCAGCCCAGGCCATTCTCTTGGGACTGATCGACGGCTATCGGGGCGTGACGGGGAAATGGAATCGGCACAAATAACACGGTGACTCTCGCCGATTTTGCACGCAGTAAAAGATAGAAGGAAACATCTTTAGCAATGTCGAATGACCCGCAATTGAAAGGTTCCGTGCCGGTCTCCGAGCCGCCGAGCGTCGCCTTGGCGGAGGGGATGCAGCCGGAAGTGTCTCCGGGCACGGGCTTCGGTGGGGTCTTTGACATTCAGACCATCGTTGAACGCCTGCGAGGGCTTAAGACGCTGCTGCGGCTAGAGCCCTTCGATACCTCCCATGACGAAGGCCGGTCGCAGGAGCGCTACCGCCGCGCCGCGCTCACCACGCTTGCCTCCGTCCTGGGCAAAGCTGTCAATGTCTTTACCTCGCTTCTGACCGTCCGCCTGACCCTTCGATACCTCGGCACCGAGCGCTACGGCCTCTGGATGTCCGTCACCTCGATTGTATCTTTGTTGTTCTTCGCCGACTTGGGGATCGGAAACGGCCTGCTGAATGCCATCGCGGAAGCCCGCGGCCGGGAAGATGTTGACGCCGTGCACCGGAGCGTCTCGAGCGCTTTCTTTGTCCTGGTGGGAATCACCGCCGTCTTTCTCTGTGGATTTCTTTTCGTTTACCCTTTCATTCCCTGGCCGCGAGTCTTCAATGTTTCTTCCCCCATCGCCGTTCACGAAGCCGGCCCGTCAGTGATGATTTTTCTCTTCTGCTTCCTCACCAACATCCCCTTGGACGTTGTGCAGCGGGTTCAGACGGGGCACCAGGAAGGTTATCTCGCCAACTTCTGGACGATGTTTGGCAACCTGGCAGGCCTTGGTCTCTTGTTGATGGTCATGCACCGCCGTGGCGGCTTACCGTGGCTGATTCTTGCCATCCTCGGAGGTCAAATCCTCGGCGTGTTGGGGAATTGGGTCCAGGAGTTCGCCTTCGCCCGTCCGGAGCTATTGCCGAAGTGGAGCTTTTGGGACGCGGGTGCCGCGCGCAAAATCCTGGGCACTGGCGTCATGTTCTTTCTGCTCCAGATTTGCGGGATTCTCACCCTTCCGCTCGACTACATCATCATCACCCAGGTTCTCGGGCCGGAGGCGGTCACGCAATACGCCGTTCCCGTTCGGCCGTTTCTCCTGGTGATCTCGGTGGCCAGCATGTTCGTGTTTCCGCTATGGCCTGCCTACGGAGAGGCCTTCTCCCGCGGGGATCTGAATTGGGTCAAGTCGACGTTTCGCCATTCGCTCGGTTACAGTGTGATGGTCTTTGGGCCTGTAGTTTTGGGACTCGCCGTGTTTGGGAAAATTATTGTGCGGATTTGGGTGGGAACACAGGTCCATCCGACATGGTCGCTGCTCTGCGGCATGGCGTGCTATTCGATTCTTCTGATTTTCTACAACCCCATCAGCACTTTTCTTTCCGGAATCAACAAAATGAAGTTTCAGGTGGCGGTCTGGCTGGCGCAGGGAATCGCCGCGGCTCTGCTGAAAGTCATCCTGGCCAGGGCTTTTGGCATTGTTGGCGTCATCTGGGCCGCCGCCGCGATGGCTTTTATTGGGAACACGCTGCTGTTTATCTATGCTCGCCGGGTATTGCAGCACACGCACGCTCTGCCAGCGCAGGCCACATCCGCCTAAGACGCAAGAGTCGGGAAGGGAACGAACGGGTGCACGACAGGGGAGTCCAACAGGCAGAAGCAAGCGCCGGATCGCCGAGCGTGGGAATCTGCGTCCTCAACTGGAATGGCTGGCGCGACACGCTGGAATGTGTCGAGTCCCTTCGCAAGCAGGATTATCCCAATTTTGTTATCATCGTTCTGGATAATTATTCCCTGAATGACTCTGTAAACCAAATCCGCGCCTGGGCGGAAAGGAACATTCCGAACGCCGCGGGTTTTGCAACTTATCCGGGAACAGTGGCAAGGGCGGGCGGCGACAAGGAAAAAGACGCGATTCTCGACGGCATGAAATCCCCCGACCGCCTCGTCCTGATCTGCAATGAGGAGAACACGGGTTTCACCGGCGGATGCAATACGGTTATTGACTACGCCCTGCACCGCAGCTCCCCGTTCGACTACGTCTTCCTGGTTAACAACGACGCCACGCTTAAGCCGGACTGCCTCTCGCAACTGATGCGGGTTGCTCAGGAGAGCGGTGAGGGGATCGTCGGCGCGGTGATATACGACGAATCGGGCACCCACCCGTATTTCAACGGCCGGATTGCGATGACCCGCCAATTTTTTTTTCCGCTGGTGAGTTGGCACCTGCCGCCGCCCGCGACCGACAAGGACTATTGGCCGTCCGATTGCGCCCATGGCGGCGCAATGATGCTGCGCGCCGACGTGCTTATGGCCATTCACGCGTCCACGGGAGAGTATTTTCGCGAGGGCCTGTTCATGTACAACGAGGGCGCGGAGCTGCAATTTCACGCCGCGCGCGCGGGCTATCATTCTGTCATTGCCCGGAAGGCTGTGGTGTATCACAAGAACGCGCGGAGCTCGGGGGGAACGGAAAACCCCATCGCCTACTACTACACAGAGCGCAACCGGCTCCTGGTGGCGAATGCCGTCTTGCCGCCTGGATGGAAGCTATTGTTTCACCTCGTCAACATTCCGTTGGCTTCCGGCAGATTCTTGAAGAACGCTTTCCGCTGCCGAACCCATGCGGCGAATGCCATCGTGGAAGGCCTGCTTGACGGTCACCGCGGAAGAGAGGGAAAATGGCGGCGGCATGACGAATGCCTACTCAAGCGAAACATCCCCTAAATCGAACCCTCGGCCACGAGTTGCAGTCGTCCATCCTGGGTTGGGTTTGGGAGGTTTGGAATCGTCCGTCCTGTGGATCCTTCCGGCGCTGATATTGCAGGCACGAAGAGCTTTTGACAAACACCTGTACGGGCGTAAAGGAGTCAGCAAATGAACGACAAGAAACGCACTTCAAATGTGAGCGGTCTACGTCGTCACGTGGGTTGGCTAAAAGAACTCACTTACAATGAGAAATTTTTGAAAGCAGCCCGACGCCTGCCCTTTTCCCGTGCCCTCCGTAGCGTTTACCAAATGCTGTCCGGTGGCGGAGATAACATCCTAAGAGTAACCCGGGGAGAGTCAGAAGTTCTCTTCCAGGTTCACTCCCCACGAGAGTACCGGGCGATTGAATCCAATCTTTTGGGATTGGAGCAGTTTTTCCTTGGGGCGTTGGCCCTTGAGCTGAGAGAGGGCCTCGTATTTCTGGATGTAGGCAGTTCTTTCGGAGAGTTTGTTATTCCTATGGCCAAGAAAGTTGGTTCGGCGGGAATGGTAATCGGCATAGAACCCGAAATAGATTCCTATAAAAAGTTGGAAGCGAATGTGCGGCTTAACGGCTTTAGCAATGTTCGCTTGTTCAGGACGGCCTTGAGCGATCAGGGCGGGGAGGCGCGACTTTGGTGTGACGGAGCTTGTCCCACTCTTTGGCGCGACCCCCTCGTATCCGCGCGGTACCCTTCAACCACCTCCAATCCTTCCGAGGCGTCGGAATTGGTAAGTGTCGAGGCGGGTGACCACTTGATGGCTCGAGAGCGCTTGCCGATGCCCAGGGCGGTTAAAATTGACGTGGAAGGCTTCGAGTATCAGGTCATTCGGGGGTTGAGTCGGACCCTGAGCGACCCGGCCTGCAAGCTCCTTTGCTGTGAAATCCATCCCCCGGCTCTTCCAAGTGGGATCTCTCCTCAGGTTATTATCGATGAAGTGAAAACTCTCGGATTTCGAGAACCCGTTTTGCAAGATCGGTGCGGCCAGATTCAGATGGTGACCTCCAAAGGCTAAAGCACGCAGGAGAAGGAATCCTCCGGAGAAACGGAAATGATTGAGGAAGGGCAATAAGAGGATGTCGCAAAGAGCGCGGGTCGCGGTCGTTCACCCCGGACTGGGCTTCGGAGGCTCGGAGTCGCCACTCCTGTGGACCATTCAGGCGCTGAAAGAGGATTACGACCTTAGCCTGATTACTACGGGGAAAATAGACGTGGCCCGGCTGAACGCCTATTATGGAACAAACCTCTCACCCAGAGATTTCTCCGTCCGGTACGCGCCACTTCCCGTGGGTTTGCGGAATACAGCGAAATTCGTCGGCCTCAAGGCGAGCTTCTTCCATCGCTACGTGCGGCAGGCAGCGGGCGATTATGATGTGATGATCGGTTGCTACGGCCCCATGGATTTCGCCAAGCGTGGTATCCAGATGATCGCCGATTTTTCTTTTGTGGATGAGCTGCGATACGACCTAAACCCGGGGATCCGGAGCTGGAAGCAGTGGTGGTATGGCCATTCGCCGCTCCGCCAACTATATTTGAGGACCTGCTGGGTGATTAACGGGGCCAAAGCCGGAGGTTGGGAGCGCAACCTGAGCCTCGCCAATTCCGACTGGTCGGCAAACCTCTTGCGCGAAAAGTTTGGGGTGGACTCGCAAACGCTTTATCCGCCGGTGGACGGGGGCTTCCCTGAAGTTCCGTTCGGGCAGAGGCAGAATGGGTTCGTGTGTATTGGCAGCGTCCTGCCGGAAAAGCGAATGGATCGGGCCATCGAGGTGCTTCGGCAAGTTCGCGCGAAAGGTCATGACATTCACGTCCATATCCTGGGCAGCCTTATGGACTCGCCATTCGGCAAGAAGATCCAGGCGCTTGCCGACCAGCATCGCAATGGGTCTTCCTGGAAGGTCGCGTCGGCGGATGGGAAAAGAAGAAGCTGATTGCCCAGCACCGGTACAGGATCCATGCTCGCCAGAACGAACCTTTCGGGATCGCCGTGGGCGAATTGGTGCAGGCGGGTTGCATCACCTTCGTCCCCAATGGTGGCGGGCAAATGGAGATCGTCAACCATCCCGAATTGATTTACGGAAACGATGATGATGCCGTCCAGAAGATCGTGGCCGTGCTTGAAAATCCCCCCTTGCAGGAAGCCTTGCGCTCTACCTTGCTCAAGGCGCGGCGAGGTTCTCCGCGGAGAGTTCGAGGCGAGAATCCAAGTCGTCGTCCGCGAGTTTCTGGATCAGGGCCCGAGCGCATGAAACGAGTTTTTTGGCTTGAACGCTTGCGGCACATCCACGGGGCCGGCCTGGACGCGGATCCGCCCGGCGGTGGATGGGATTAGGAGCGAATTATTCTCCCTGGGAGCAAGTTGTGAGGCCCTTATGCACGTCGCCATCGTGATGCAGAACGATTATCCCCATGCCGGAGAGGCGAGGCCGAGAAGGCTCGCGCGCGCGCTGAGCCGGCGGGGCCATCAGGTCACCATGTTGGCATGGAATAGCCGGCGCGGGCCGCAGGTGGAAGACCTTGGTTATGCGCGAGTGATTCGTTTTGGCTATTTCCTAAAAAGTGCTTTCTATGGCTTCTTGAGTTCTCCTTCGCCCTTAAACCCTTTTTGGGCCGTGTGGATCTGGAAGGTTGCAAGCGGGGCACGGGTTGACTTGCTGATTGCCAGCAATGTTCGCGTTGCCATGCCGATGCTTTTTGGCGGCGCGTTTCCTCCGTAAACCCACGATTTTGGACTTGCAAGAACACAACCAGGAGTTGACAAAGTTGCGTTCCAAGACCCGTCTGATGGACTACCTCACAAGAAGCACCCTTTTGGTGGGTCTTCTTGAGAACGTTTGCGTGAGGTGCGCGAAGCATACCTGGGTCGTCGTGCCGGAGCGCATGAAGGACCTGCCGGCGAAGGTAGTAGCGCAAGGACGCGTGATCGTCGTCGGCAATACGGTCGACCGGGAGGAGGTTGACGTGGCGCAGAATCACCGTCGAGTAAAAGGGGGGGAGTTCACGCTGATCTTTGTCGGTTTGTTGCGGCGCGACTTCGGCTTGGTAGCGCCTTTTGTTCGGGCCGTGGGCTGGATGATTCAGCGTGGCCAAGCCGTGCGGTTACTCCTCGGGGGTGTCGAGGGCGATCATAAACGTTTGGATGATTTGGTGGAGCAGTCAGGCGCCCAGGGACACGTGCAAGCCGATGGAATCATCGAGCCCGGGGAAATCCCCCGGTGGCTCCAGCAAGGGGACCTGGGAATCATTCCCTACGAGGTCACCTCGGCCACGAATGTGACCATCTCCAACAAGCTTTTTCATTACCTCGCAGCAGGACTCCCGGTTTTGTCGACGGCCATGAAGCCAACGCAGAGAATCATTGAGGAATTGAAATGCGGCGCCGTTATTCCCAAGGGGAGCGGGCCGGAGGTGATTGCGGAGATCATCCTGCGGCTGAAGGACGATCGAGAAGAACTGGAAGCCATGGGCAGACGAGCCCAGCAGGCGGTAAAAGACACCTACAATTGGGAGGTTGACCTCAACCGCGCGTTCCAGTCAATGGAAGGGCTGCTCGCGGCGGCGGGGCCTCCACGGAACGAGCAAGTGGCCTGATCTGACAAAAGCCATGAAAAAGGCCTGTGTTGTCATCCTGAATTGGAACGGCCGCGAACTGACGCTCCGCTGCCTCGAGGATTTGCGCAAGTCCGACTATCGCGAGGTCACTCCGGTTGTCGTCGATAATGGTTCGACGGATGGGTCGATCGAGGCGATGGCAAAGTCACTTCCCCGATGTAGCCATCATCCGCAACGACGCGAATCGCGGCTGGGCAGGCGGCAGCAATCAGGGAATTGCCTGGGGCCTCGCCATGGTTTTGATTATCTCCTCATGCTGAACAATGATGCCCGGGGCGACCCCGGCATGATTTCGAGCCTGGTCGCGGCCGCGACGGAGATAGAGGATAACGCCGTCACGATTCCCAAGATCTATTTGGGCAGCGACCCCAAGCGGTTTTGGTTCGCCACGGGGCGCGTGAGCCTCGGCACGGGCATATTCTCCAACCCGGCATTCAACCAGATGGATGATGGCCAGTTCGATTCGGCTCGCGAAGCTGAGTATGCCTCGGGATGTTGCATGTTGATTCCTCGCGGAATCCTTGAGCGCATCGGGGGATTCGACCATACCTTTTTCTCTTACGTCGAGGATGTCGAATGGTCCATCCGCTGCCGCCGCGCGGGGTTTCGTATCGTCCTCTGTCCTGATGCCAGGCTTTGGCACGATGTCTCGGCGACCGGCAAGAAGCGCCCGGCAATGATGCGCTACTATCTGACGCGCAATCATTTGTGGACGCTGAGGAGGCATGCAAGCGCGTTGCAGTTTGCCGCGGCGATACTGCTGCTCCCCGCGCGGTCATCGCTTCGATTGTTTAGACTTATGATTGCTGCTGACGCGGAAAGTATGTGGGCGGAACTGCGCGGCTTGTGGGACGGTTTAACGGCAAAGCTGGCTCCTGCAAATTCTGTAGGGAAGTTGGAGCAATCGATTGAAGAGAAGGGAATCGATCCATCGCGAAGTCTATGAGTCAGGCGATTGATGGAAACGGTCGGCGCAGACTGCGGGTGCTCGCGTGTGCCTACGCCTGCATCCAGGAGTCGGGTTCTCCCATCAGTGGCGGCGAAGCGACGCTGGGTTGGAATCTGACGCGCCAACTCGCGCGGTTCCACGACGTCTGGGTTCTGAGCGCAACCTCGAATCGCGGGGGAATTGAAGCCGAGCTCAAACGCCAACCCGTTTCCAACATGATCTTTCATTACGTGGACCTGCCGGGGTGGATGCGGCCCTTGCTGCGATTCCCCGGCGGCGTTCAGCTCTATGCCTACTTCTGGCAGATTTGGGCTTACTTCGCCGCGCGCAAGCTGCATCGGCAGGTAAATTTCGATGTCTTTCACCATATCACTTTTGCCAACGACTGGATGGCGAGCTACATTGGCGCGTTGCTGCCTGTCCATTACGTTCGCGGGCCGGGCGGGGGAGCGCACCGCACGCCGGAAGGGTTTTTGCGCCAATACTCCGCCGGGGCGCGGTTCTGGGAACGCTTTCGCAGCTTTGGCCAGTGGGTCCTGAGGAAAGACCCCATCTACCTGCGCGGCCAGCGGCGGGCGGGTGCGATTCTGCTCTGTAACCGCGAGGCGGCGGACGCGGTCTCAAAATCTCTGCGCCAAAAGGTACAGTTGTTTCCAGTCAATGGAATCTCTTCCGACGATTTGCGGGTCATCGCGGGGGAGGGTGAGGTCTCACCCGCGGAGTCTGCCGCTGATTTGTCATCGAATCGGCCGTTTGAGGTTCTTTACGCGGGAAAACTCCTGGGCCTCAAAGGTGTAGCCCTGGGGATCAGAGGATTCGCGCTGTTTGCCGAGCGCCACGCGGACGTGAGGTTCTCCTTGATCGGGGATGGGCCGGAGCGTCCACGTCTCGAAGCCCTGATTCTGGACCTCGGCGTGGGAAATTCCGTCATCCTGAAGAAGTGGATGCCGCGTTCGGAGCTTTTGGTGGCGATGCGCGCCGCGGACGTTTTTCTCTTTCCCAGTCTGCGCGATGGCGGCGGGGCGGTGGTGGTGGAAGCAATGGCCGCCGGCAAGCCGGTCGTGTGCATGGACCTTGCCGGCCCCGGGCTGCACGTAACGGAAAATTGCGGCATCAAGATTACGCCCGAGACTCCCGGCCAAACGGTGCAGGGAATTGCTGACGCGCTCGAACGTCTTTACCAGGACCGGGATCTTGTTCGCCGCATGGGCGCTGCCGCTCGCCAGCGCGTGGAGGATGCCTACGTTTTGGACAAGCTTGGCGATCGCTTGCTGGAAATTTACGGAATTGTGTTGAGCCGCAGTCCTCGCGGTGGTGTGACCGGGGCGGCGACAGGTGTGGAGAAGCAGGCCTGACGGGTCCTCGCTCTGCGCCCAATCCGCACCCCTCGGGCTTGGCACGACCAGACCTGTCGAGCCCAAAGTTTGTTGGCTCCCCGGGTTACGGATTTACATCGAATGAGAATCTTCCACGGGTCGAATGGTAAGATTGCATGTCGGTTGGCGCCACTATTAAGCACTGGGCCTCTGGACCTTGCTTCCGCATCTGCCCGTTGAGGTCGGCAGATGTTGGGTAATCACGTAAGAGAAATTCTTCGTTGAGAACATGATGGAAGGGATGATCGTCAGAAAACGCGACTTGCTCAAGCCGCTGCAACGCGGGCAGCCGGTGAATCCCGAAGCCCGGGTCCGGCGGCGCCGGAGGATTAACACCATCTTGGCGCTGGGCCTGTGGGGCCTGCTCTGGGGTGGGTATAACACCGACAACAGCTACGTCCGCAGCCCTGGATTTCCCGAGAGCCTCACTATTTTCATCCATGGGGTCAGGGCGTTTTTTCCCATCCTTGCCGGCTGGATCGCTCTTCTGGTAATTCTGGCCCGGGCCAGGAGCGCGGTTCGGTGGATTATGGGCCCGCTGGGACTCTTTCTTCTCTACGCCTTGATCGGCGCGGTTTCTTCCCTTGCTCTCTCCATTGATCCTATCGACGCCGCCTATTGGGCGGCGAATTACCTCTCCATCGTCCTCGTCTTACTGGCGATTGTCTCTGCGGAGGATGCCCTTCCGGATATTTCCAAGCTCTTAACTTTTAACTGGATTGTGTCGGCTATTTCACGGGTGCCCTCCTCGGGCTCCTTCCTTTTATGGGTGGAGGAATGACCGAGGACGGTGACGTGTACTCCGCATCTGTGGTCCGCCACAGCTACAACGGGGGCGGAGAAATTCTGGGAATGTCCGGCGCGCGGAACACCGGGTTTGGCCGCTACGCCGCGATTGCCGCGCTCGCGGGGCTGGCAAGATTGCGCACCGGCAGCCGCCGCGAGCGAATCATTTGGGGTGCGGTTTTTGTCGTCGCCACCTACGCCTTGATTCTCTCCAACGGCCGAACCGAAGTCTTTTCCTTCATCGTCAGCGCCATCCTGGTTCTTTACGCCGACAAAAGCAAGCGCGTGATTTATCTGATAGGCGGGATTGGGATGGCCATCCTCCTGGGTTTGCGCGGATTTTATCACGTGTTCTTCGAGTACTTTACCCGCACCGGCCATTTCGACTTCACCTTCACCGGCCGAACCGAGACCTGGGAGTTGGGAATTCGTCTGTTCAAGGATTCACCCTGGGTGGGCCTGGGTTTTCAAGCTGACCGGATCTATTTGCCTCTCCAGCAACACATGCACAACGCCTTTCTCTCCGCCCTTGTGCAGTCGGGGAGTATCGGCGGGGGCGCGGCCTTCCTGGGGCTGATCCTGATTGCCTACCTGATCTCCAAATACTTTTTCCTTCGTCCCCTGCGCAATAAAGCGATGATTCCGGCGGAAATCCCCGGGATTTTTGTCTTTGTGGTGGTTTCATCGATTGCGGAATCGACGTTCGCCTACTATTCCGCGGCGTGGCTTTTGAGCGCCCCCATCGTCATCTACGTTCTGGCGCTGCACCAGCAGGTTCGTCAGGCGCACGCCGCCGTGGCCCAAGGCAAGGGGGGAAGGACGGAGCCATTCCGGCCTTTCCGGAAAGAGGAAATGTCCCCGGCAACCGAGGGAGTGCTTCCTTCCACATTCAAAAGGTTCCCCTATCGTCGCGGGTGAGGCCGCGCCCCAATCATAACTTCGGTGGATGGTTCGTCGGGAATTTGCCTGGGCAGGAATTATTTCGGACGAAGAAGGGGATGAGGGTTTCCACTACGCCTTGCCGGGATTCCTGACAAGTTCTCCATACATCTCCGGGCGACGTTGAGCAATGCGGTCAAATTCCCAAATACCCGTTTCGCGGATTACATGATTGCGGTCAGACACGGCAGTCA
>CAVTDA010000167.1:0-23944 GCA_963733285.1 uncultured Acidobacteriota bacterium | reverse complement strand
TCCGCCCAAGAAACCCAACTGGATATTCTGACCTTTGGCGAGTGCATGATCCGCCTCAGCCCGCCCGGCCACCAGCGTATCGAATTCGCCCCTTATTTCGAAGCCTGGGTGGGTGGCGGCGAGTACAACGTCAGTTACGCGCTCAGCCGGTTGGGACTGCGCACTTCGTGGGTCTCGCGCCTGGTGGAAAATCCCCTGGGCGCGTTCATTCGCAATCACGCCCGCGCCTCGGGAATGGACATCAGCCATGTCGTCTGGATTCCCTACGATGGCGTGGGCAACGCGGACCGCATTGGCCTGAACTTTACCGAAGTCGGCATCGGCGTGCGCGGCAGCCTGACCATGTACGACCGCGGCCATGCCTCCGCCGCCCACATCCAGCCCGGCGAGGTCGATTGGAAGAGCATTTTCGCCCGCGGCGTGCGCTGGTTCCACACGGGCGGAATCTGCACGGCGCTCAGCGATTCCAGCGCCGCGGTGGTGAAGGAATCCATGGAAGCCGCGCACGCGGCGGGCGCCATCGTGAGCTATGACCTCAACTTTCGCAGCAAGCTCTGGTCCAGCGCCAAAGCCATCGCAGTGACGAAGGATCTTGTGCCCTTCATCGATGTGCTGATCGGCAATGAAGAGGATTTCCAAAAAGTCCTGGGCTTCAAGGTGGAGGGCGTGGACGAATCGCTGAAGAAGCTGCCGGTGGAAGGCTACAAGAGAATGGTGGAGCAGGTGGTGGGCAAGTTCCCCACATTCAGGCCGTGGGCACCACGCTGCGCGAAGTGGTGAGCGGACTGGTCAACAACTGGTCGGCGATCCTCTATTTCGACGGGGAGTTCTACCAATCCAAGCGCTATGAAGGCCTGGAGATTGAAGACCGCGTGGGCGGCGGCGACGGCTTTTGCAGCGGCGCCATCCACGCCCTGCTGGAGGGCGGAAGCCCGCAGGAGGCCGTGGATATGGGCGCGGCGCATGGCGCGCTGCTGCAATCCACTCGCGGCGACACCAGCATGATTACTTTGGATGAGGTCAAGCACGTCATGAAGGGCGGATCGGCGCGGATCAAAGCGCTAAGGCAATTCCGTTCGCGCTCCTCGTGCGCTTGAGCCGACTCGGAACGAAATCACTCCAGATGGGAGAACTCGCATGCAAATCCTCTTACGAATTGCACTTGTAGTCTGGTTTTCTTTCGGTGTGCGCGGTCGTGCAGGCCAAGCACATGATCTCTTCGAGGATTTGGCGCGAGTCGAGCGCATCAGCGATCCGCAACTGTCGCCCGATGGGAAATGGATCGCTTACGTCGTCGGCGTGGTCGATTTCCCCGCCAACAAAATCAACCGGCACATTTGGCTCGTTCCCTCGGAAGGTGGCGAGCCGCGGCAACTCACGCAGGGCGACGGATCTGACACGCGGCCGCGATGGTCCCCGGACGGCAAGGCGCTGGCCTTCATCTCCACCCGCGGCGGCAATTCCCAGGTCTGGATTCTGCCCATGGACGGAGGAGATGCCCGGCAGCTAACTTCCCTTTCCACCGAGGCCGACGGCGTCATGTGGGCGGCCAAGAGCGACACGCTGCTGTTCACTTCGCAAGTGTTCCCGGATTGCCTCGATGAGGTCTGCAGCGCCCAGCGGCTGAAAGAAGCCTCGGACAGCAAGGTCAAAGCGCAGATCTTTAGCGAATTGCTCTTCCGCCATTGGGACTCCTGGCGCGACGGCCGCTACACGCATTTGTTCACAGTGTCGGCAAAGGGCGGGACGCCGCGCGACCTGACGCCCGGCGCGTACGATTCGCCCACATTTTTCCTCGGCGCGCCGGATGGATACGCAATTTCGCCGGACGGCACGGAGGTCTGCTACAGCTCCAACCGGACCAAGGGGGCTGCGGGGCAATCCGCCGCCGCGTGGACGACCAACAACGACCTCTACATCGTCGGAACCCAAAGCGGCCAACCGCTCAACATCACCAGCGACAATCCGGGGTCAGACGCGTCGCCGCAATACTCACCCAACGGCCGCTACATCGCGTATACCTCACAAGCACGAAACGGTTATGAATCCGACCTCTTCCGCCTGCGCGTCTACGACCGCGAGTCGGGAAAAATCATTGAGGTTACGCCGGAATTTGATCAGTGGGTGAACAGCTTTGCCTGGGCGCCTGACAATGACACGATCTACTTTACGGCGCCGGACCACACCCGCCAGCCGGTGTTCAAAACTTCCGTCAAAACTCCCAAGGTGGAAAAAGTTCTGGATGGAATGAACGATGACCTCTCGGTCAGCCCCGACGGCAACTGGCTATTTCTCAGTCGCACGAGTCTGACGCAGCCCACGGGCATCTATCGCGTCGCCACTACCGGCGGTACTCCCGCGCTGCTGACCCACGAGAACGATGCGTTGTTGGCGGACCTTGACATGAATTCCGCGGATCTGGTTACAACCGCCGGCGCGCAGGGGGCGGAAATCGAGAGCTTGATGTTGAAGCCTCCGGGGTTCGACCCGAACAAAAAATATCCCGGCCTGCTACTCGTTCACGGCGGTCCGCAAAGCGCCTGGGACGATTCGTGGGGCTATCGTTGGAATGCCCAGCTCTTTGCCTCCCACGGATACGTCGTGCTGATGACGAATTTCCACGGCTCGGTCGGCTACGGCCAGAAGTTTGTGGAATCGATTTCCGGCGATTGGGGCGGCGCGCCTTATCAGGACTTGATGAACGCCACGGACTTTCTTTCGAAACTCGACTACATCGACAGCAGCCGGCTGGTGGCAGCGGGGGCATCCTACGGCGGGTTCATGATCAATTGGATCGCCTCGCACAGCAATCGCTTCAAGGCCTACGTTTCACACGACGGCGTGTATGACAACCCGAGTATGTATGGCGAGACGGAAGAAGTGTGGTTCGACGAATGGGAATTCAAAGGAGTGCCCTGGGACAAGGAATCGATGGCGATGCGCGTAAAGTGGTCACCCTCAAGCTACGTGCAAAACATCAAAGCCCCGATGCTCCTCGTCGAAGGCGGCAAGGATTTCCGCGTGCCCGAAGGACAAGCGTTCCAACTCTTCACGGCATTGCAGCGACGAGGCATCAAATCCAAACTGCTCTACTTCCCCGATGAAGGCCATTGGGTCCTGAAACCGCAAAATAGCCAACTGTGGTACAAAACCGTTTTGGGATGGTTGGATGAGCACTCGAACTAGGTTGTTTAAGTAAGCGTATTTATGTTTCGGTTCAACCGACCGCACCTCCCGCTTGGTCCACTCAAAGGGGGGGGCCTGCGGGTTGTAGACAGCAATGAACGCATCAATGGCCTCGCGGAGTTGACGCACACTGGTGAAACTGGCCCCGCGCAGCGCCTGTCGAGCCAGCAGGCTGAACCAGACCTCGACTTGGTTGAGCCACGAGGCGTGCGTGGGAGTGAAGTGCAGATGCACGTGCGGATGCTGCCGTAGCCAGCGGTCCTGCTTGGGTTTATGCGTATTGAGATTGTCCACAATCACGTGCAACTCGCGCTGGGGATAGGCCGCTACCACTTCGTTCATGAAGGCCAGAAAATCCCGGCGTTGACGGCGGTGGAAATGTCCCGCCTTCACTTGCCCACTGGCCACTTCCAAGGCGGCGAAGAGGGTGGAAGTGCCATGCCGCTTGTACTCGTGGCTAAAGCCGGTGAGAGCCTTGCCGTCGGGCAATCGCAGCCAGCCTTGCGCGCGCTCCAGAGCTTGAATATGCGGCTTCTCATCCACGCTCAAGACCACGGCGTTTTCCGGCGGGTGCAGGTAAAGCCCCACGATATCGGCCGCCTTGCGTGTAAACTCCGGGTCGGTGGAAATGCACCAAGAACGCCGGCGCTGCAAGCTAATGTCGTGCCGCCGCAGGGTCGCCCAGACCCAATCCGCCGATACCCCCAAGGCCTGAGCCAGCAGCCGGCCATTCCAGGCTCCATAGCCCCGCGGCGGCGGGCTGTCCAGTTGTGCCAGCAGACGTTTTTCCGAGTCCGTCCCGTACTTGACCGGCTGCCCCGGACGCAGGGCGTCGGACAATCCCGCACAGCGCGCCTGGGCAAAGCGTCGGCGCCACTTACTTACTCGTGCCAAGCGGCAGTCCAATTGATCCCCGATGGCGTCGTTGCGCATCCCCTGGGCAGCCAAAAGGACAATTTGGGCTCGCTCTGCCAGCGCTCGCGGGGTCTGATGGCCGCGGCTCCAACGTTCCAGTTGTAGGCGTTCAGTATCGTTCAAAGTGATCTCAACAGCTTTTCGGCTCATGCCGAAAAGCATACAATAAGTTCGCTTATTAATTCAAGTAAGCCCTAACAGACAGTAAGCAGCCAAAAGAAAACGGGTGCTCCAAGATACTATCTTTTCTATAACTTACATGAGGTTGCTTGACATTTAAGCATAAATACATCAATATGCGCCTATGCGCACAACAATAGACATTCCCGATAGCCTCTACCGGACGCTAAAGGTTCGTGCTGGCATGAGCGGAGTAACCTTGCGGGATTTAGTGCAACAACTCATTGAGCAGGGGCTGCGTCTGCCAAGGAGTGAACGATCCTCGGCAAAGCACGCTCCTCCCCCGGTAATAATCCCGCCGCGTGGCATATCGATTCCCGCCGTTCCGCGCGCAGAAATCCGACGGATTGAAGAAGAGGAAGACGAGGCGAAGTATGCAGGACCTGCTGGACGCTAGCGTTTGGATTCCTTTAAGCGCCCCGGAGCATGTCCATTACCTTCGCGCCCGGCGCTATTGGGATGTGGAATCCCGCGATGACCTGGCATTTTGCCGTATTACCGCGCTTGCACTTCTGCGCCATCTTACCAATGCGAAAATCCTTCCCGATTCATCTTTGGATGGCGCTGGGGCATGGAAGGCACTTGAGACCTGGCTGGCAGTTCCACGAATCACCCTCCTCGCCGAACCGCCTGGAATCGACGAAATTTTGGCCAAGTGGGCCGGGAAGTTGAACATTCGTTCCGGACATTGGACCGACGCTTACCTTGCTGCGTTTGCTCTCGCGAGTGGCAGCCGATTGGTCGCTTTTGATGGCGATTTTCACCGATACCCGGGGATCGACTTCCTGCATCTGAAGGCATGAGGACAACAAAGCACTGAATTTCGGACCCCGGGTTTTGGACGTTGTTCTACAATAGTCACCAGGCGCGCCCTTGAAACCTTGGATTGACGAGCCGATTAATTATTGACCGTGAGCTTTCCGCGTTAACCAATCAGCCTACGAGGAACCCATGAAAAAAGACGAAATCATCGGCAAGAAACAGAAATACGTTTTCAACTGCGCGGCAACATACTTTAAGGAGCCCATGGTGATTGACCGCGCCAAAGGGCAGTACGTCTGGGATATCGAAGGAAACCAGTTTCTCGATTTCCTGGGGGGAATCGTCACGGTCAGCGTGGGCCATTCGAATCCAAAGGTGACCGAGAAAATCAAAACTCAAATTGACAAGGTCCAGCATACCTCCACCCTGTTTATCACTGAACCCATCGTGGACCTGGCGGAAAAGATCGCGTCGATTGCGCCCGGGGAACTCAAGAAAAGCTACTTCACCAACAGCGGCACGGAGGCCAATGAAGTCGCGATCATTACGGCGCGAATGTTTACCGGCAATTATGAAATCCTGGCGTTGCGCCATGGGTATAGCGGCCACTCGCAGCTCACCAAGTCGCTGACCGGCCTGCACACGTGGCGCAAAAGCGGAGTCATCTCCTCGGGCGTCGTGAATGTCCCCGGACCGTATTGTTATCGCTGTCCGTTTGGATTGACCTATCCCAGTTGCGACCTCCACTGCGCGAAGGATGTCGACGAAGCCATCAAAACTTCCACCAGCGGCCAGATTGCGGGAATGCTCGCCGAGACCATTCAGGGCTTGGGAGGATTCATTGTTCCCCCGCCCGGCTATTTCAAAATCGTCGCCAATATCGTTCACAACTACGGCGGATTGTTCATCGCGGATGAAGTGCAAGCCGCCTGGGGACGGACGGGCAAGAGATGGTGGGGGATCGAGCACTGGGATGTCGTGCCGGACATCATCACCAGTGCCAAGAGCATGGCGAATGGCAACCCCATCGGCCTCACGCTAACGCGCGCGGAAATTGCCGACGCTTACAAGGGTCTGACCATTTCCACTTTCGGTGGCAACCCGGTCGCCTGCGTCGCGGCCAAGGCCACGATCGACCTCATCGAGGAAGAGCGCTTGATGGACAACGCGGAAACAGTGGGTAATCATTTCCGCGCCGGCCTCGAAGCCTTGCAAACAAAGCACGCCGTGATCGGCGATGTGCGCGGCATGGGATTGATGCAGGGAATCGAACTCGTCAAAGACCGCAAGACCAAGGAGCCCGCGTCCGACCTGACGAATCAATTGCTGGAGCGTTTGCGTGTCCACGGCCTGCTGGTGGGCAAGGGCGGGCTCTATGCGAACGTCGTCCGCATGTCGCCCCCGCTCAATATTTCCAAGGCGGATGTGGACGTGGCCATAGCTGCGCTTGACAAAGGCCTGGGCGAGATATCGGCGTAGTACTTATCCTCCGGCAGCCCCGTTCGGTCCGTTTGTAGGGCGTGGGCTCGCCCTCCCTTACTTGCCGATTGCACCCAATCGGCCTGGGTAGAGCAAGCCCTACCCTTACGAAATCCGCTTGTTTCCCGCCCGCATTCTCTACAAGTGCTCCTCCAGCGTAATCTGCCGTTGGACTTCCAGGTGGAATTGTCCACGCCCGGCACGGATGAGTCTTAGAAAGTCACATCGGGCCTCCAAACGACGCCGCAGGAGGATCAATCGTGCTTCCAGATTGTCCTTGATATCAGGCAATTTGAGGTCGCTATCCAGCCTGATTTCCTTATTGGTGAAGTCCACCCGCCCCGTGCGTTCGTTACTCTGGACAAGTTTCCAGAAGATTCGCCCGGCTATTCCCTTGATGAGATAGGCGTCATCGATAAAGATGCTGTCATCCGCCTCATAATGCTTGACGGTTGCATGCATCGGCGAACGCACGGCGGCGTGCCGGTTCGGGGCCGCTTTCGGCATGTCGCTGGACGGCCATGCCAGCAACGCCATCGTGGCCGCGAGATGACGGGCGGCGATCTGAATCAGGCGCTCATCGTCCGCCATGAACCGGCCGGTGACGGCGCTCTGTAAGCAAAGTACTCCCAAAAGCCGGCCGCGGGCGACGAGCGGCGCCACCAACTGACTCTGAACGTCCGGTAGTCCAGGCAGCGCAATGTCCTTTTCGAGAAGATTTTCCTTGCCCCGGTGCAGAACCGTTGATCGCACCGCGCGGGAAAGAAGCCTCTCGCGCGCCATGCTGGTGGTGCGCACCACCACGCGACGCTCGGCGGCAACGCCCAGCATCCCCTCGCCGACCCAAACTTCCGAGCCCTCTCCCGGTTCCGCATAGCCATGACTGGCGAGGGTGTAAAGTCGCGTGCCATCTTCGTTCAATGCCATCACGAACGAATTATCAATGCCGAAGATGGCCGCGAGGGCATCAAGGGCGGCGTCGAGGAGCGCATCAAGATCGCCGCAGGCAGCCAGCCGCTGGCCAAAAGCTTCGAGTTCGGGCAAGGGATCGGTTTTCGGGGAGCTTTCGGCGCGCGCCTGCGAATTGACCGGCCGACAATCGAGGACCCGGAAGATATCCACGCCGCGAAGCCTGAAAACCTGACTCATTCCGGTCTGGGAAGCCACCGCATCCAGATTCGACTTCATGCGCTCGAACGTTGGGCCGTCCGATTCCGTCCGCTCATAGCACAAACTCAGACGGTATTGCTCCCCCGTTTCCGGCGATACCACGACGACTTGCGCCTGGGGATTCTCCATGATGTTCCGGCGGGTCTTGTTGAAGAATTGATAGGAGAGGCCCACGTGGCGGTCGTCGAGCCGGTGAACGATCGAGAGATACGTCAGGTTTGGCGTTCCGTCGTGTGAGCAGGAGCAGATCGTCGACGGAATGATCCCTTCAAAGCACGAGGCAATGTTGGCGAGCGGAATGGTGAGGGGCGAGGGTGCGTTCATAAAGGCGATCCGGCGTCCGGCCCGGGAGTCTGGTCAAATACCTGCTCGGGAACAAAGCGCAGTTTGACCAGAACCGGTGAGGTTTCAATTTCCCTTCGCCAAAAGGCCTCGGAATTCCGGCGTGGAAATCCGATGCGGGCATTCACGCGGCCAAAGGCGGCACGATGACTGTCCACCACCGTCAGATCAGCGCGTCCGGGGGCGGCTGTCTCGATGCACTGCCCCTTCAATTGAACGGTTTTGTAGTTGGAGGGAAGCGAGCAGCAGACCGTCATCTGCCCGTTGCCGGCGAGATTGTCGAGGGTTGTGTGGCTGGTGGCCAGCGGAACGCAAAGGCTGATGCTCTTCCGGTCTTTCGCAACCAACACTCCCCACCCGCGGGTGATTTCGGGGACGAACTCCGCATTACGGGTGCCCACCACCACGGAAACGCCGCTTTCGAGTAAAGCCTTCAGTTCAGCGCTAATTGCAACGGAACTCGTGGCTGATTTCATACCCTAAGTTCTACACCAAATCGGCCGCGGCTGCGCTGGTTTCCCCTAGGAAACATTTAGCAATCTTTTAGGAACCATTTAGGAACGCGGCCATTTGCGATCCGGTATTGTCGGAATTGCAGGAGCAAGAACATCTCAAAATCGAAGGGAGCCAATCATGGCAGCACAAGTCACGGTAAATGCGAAAGTCGAAGAATCCATCGCCTTTGCTCGAGGACCGCAGGCCTCCGAAGGAATCCCGATGGGAAGACTCGAAGGAAAAATTGCGCTGATTACAGGCGGAACAACCGGCATTGGTTTTGCGACCGCGCAATTGTTTCAGCAAGAGGGCGCGCGGGTGATCGTCACCGGCCACAATCCAAAAACGGTTGAAGATGCGCAGAACGCGCTGGGCCCCAGTGCCCTGGTCGTTGAGTCTGACGCGAGCAATCTCGCCGACACAGACGCCCTGATGATGAATATCGCGGGGAAATTCGGACGGCTCGATATCCTCTTCGCCAACGCCGGTATCGCCCAATTCGCCCCTGCCGAGCAAGTCGACGAGAGATTTTTTGACCGTCACTTCGATCTTAACGTCAAGGGACTGTTCTTCACGGTGAAGAAATCCCTTGGGCTGCTGGCCAACGGCGGCGCCGTGTTGCTGAACGCTTCGGTCGCTTCGCGCAAGGGCTTTGCAGGAGCGTCAATCTACTCGGCAAGCAAAGCCGCAGTGCGTTCCTTCGGCCGGACTCTGGCTGCGGAACTTGCGCCCCGCCGCATCCGCGTCGTCACCATTAGTCCGGGCCCCATCGCCACCGCGCTTTTGAGCAAGCTGGAAATGCCGAAAGAAGCCGTGGATGCAGTTGCAGCGGGTTGGGCAGACGGTGTGGCGCTCAAACGCATGGGCCGGCCGGAAGAGATCGCACGTCTGGCGCTGTTCCTCGCTTCCGACGACGCTTCGTTCATCACCGGTACGGAGGTGTTCGCGGACGGCGGCCTCGCCGAACTCTGATCGCACGGTAGTAAGAGAAATTTAGCAATCTCTTAGGGAACCATTTAGGAACGCGGCCATTTGCGATCCGGTAATGTCGGTCTTGCAAGAGCAAGAACATTCTCAAAATCGAAGGGAGCCTATCATGGCAACACAAGTCACGGTAAATACGAAAGTCGAAGAATCCATCGCCTTGAGTCGAGGACGGCAGGACTTGGAGCGGTCGGTCTGGTACAACGGTTCGTTGATGACCTTCCTGGCCACCGCCGAAGACACCCAGGGGCAGTTTGCGTTAATCGAGGCGGTCTCCAGAAAAGGCAATGCTCCACCACCGCACATTCATCACCGCGAAGACGAAACCTTCTATGTGCTCGAAGGCGAGATAACCGTATCGGTGGGCGATCGCACGATCAAAGCCACGGCTGGAACAATGGTTTTCCTGCCCCGCGGCGTCGTCCACTCCTTCACGATCGATTCGGAGCAGTTGCGGGCGCTCGTCCTCGCCACTCCCGCCGGACTGGAAGGATGGTTCAAGGAATTCAGCGTTCCCGCGGCCGCAATGACGTTGCCGCCTCCGGCGGAACCTCCGTACAGCGAGATACAAAAAATGCTGGCTGCGGCCCCGAGCTATGGACTGGAATTTGTGATACCGAGGCAATAGGAAAAGGGACTCTTCATCCAGAGGAACGCACACGGCAGGGCAAACCAACGATCGGCATGCCAATCCTGCCGATAAGCGAAGTGTAGGGGGTGGGCTCGCCCTCCCCTTGCTTGCCGATCGCACCCAATCGGCGTAGGTAGAGCAAGCCCTACGCCTACGGAACCCTTTGCGCTCTTTGTTCGTAACCCCAGAGGCTATTTGGATGAAGTTGGGCGGGGTGTTTTCTTCCGGCCTTTGAATTCCGGCACGATGTTCTTCATTGGCGTCGCGTGTCCCTGCTTGTTGTGCTCAGCGAAGGTCAATTCGTTTTGGCACGAGGCAAGGTTGCTTTGAATGATGAGCATCGCGTTGTCCTGATTTTTCAATAAATATTCCAAGTGAGGTTCCAGGACCTGTTGCAGGTCGAAAAGTTGGTTCGCCGCCTGCGTGAATTGCCCGCCAAAGCTCGCGTTTTCGTAGCGCGAAACACTCTTGGCAACACCCTCCACCCGAGGCAGCAGGGTGCCTATCGCCATGTAAGTTTCGAATCCCAAGTAGAGGCTCTCCGGCCGCGCCTCAAACTGCCCACGCCAATTTTCTTCCGCGGCAACCGACTTTTGCAGGGAATCGATGCTTTGGTCAAAGGACTGCCTTGTCGTAGCGGGGATTTTCCATTTTGCCGGCTGAACTTGCGTGAGCAGATCCGACAAATGAAATTGCGCCAGCCAAATTTTGTGCGTCAGGGATTTGATTTGGGTGGAATCCAATAAGTCCATTCGCGCCCGGGTGGGCGGGGGGATTAACCTGCGACTGGCCGGGCGCCACGACTTTTTCAGTCTGCAATTCCTCGGTGGCAGGAGCATTCGGATGGGGTGGCAGGGCGGGCTTACTCGAAGACGACTGGCCAAAAGTCTGAAACGGAACCGCAATAACCATCAAGACCAACAACAGCAATTTCATCAAAACCTCACTGGAAAGTAAATTCAAGGTTGGAAGGCTGCGGTGCGCGGCAAAAGCTCAGTCGATTGGGTCCACCGCTTTGGATTGAGCCTTGGTCACCAATTTAGAGGGCGAATTCCTGCATTTCGGCGGAAAATTTGAAATGCGGCCGCGGTGTGCCTCTTCCCCACCGGTTCACCTCCCACCGGATTTGAAGGTGTTTGATGTCCGGACGTTGTCCCAAATTCAGAACGGCGGGGGTGACACCGACATAAAATTTTTGCGGAAACCAGAATAGCGCCTGCGTTCCCCAACCGGCGCCATCCGCCGAGCCCCACACGGATAAATGGAGCGATTCCTGCTCAATCGCCTCGTCGAGGTGAAGGGTCAGCAGTACCGGCTTCCCCGCCAAATTGCCAAGCGTAATTGCCTCGCCATGGCCCGACTCTTCAACCTCAGTTCCTTTTGGAACCAGATCCCTCGAAGCAGACTGCACTGTGGTTGCGTCACTCATCGGATTCGGCACTCCTCACCGAAGCAAGAATCCTATCACAAGTTCCGCCCCCTGGCAGACTCCCGCGCCACAAGCAATTTCCCTCTCCGCAGGGGAGAGGGGGAACCGCAAGGCGGTGGGTGAGGGGTCTCTTTTTGACATCAACCTCCACGGCGGCGCCGGCACGACATCCGGCCATCGCCGCCACTGCACCCCGATGGAAGTACTAGCCCCGACGAAGCTTGCCTTTTCCTGCGTGAACCGCATAGACTCGTGACTCATGGCTTCCCCAATGCGCCTTAAATTATTTTTGACATTTTGCTTGCTGCTCATCACGGCGTCCGCAAAGCCCGCGGCGGTTGCCAGTCTCTCACTCGATGGAGATTGGCACTTCGTCGCCGATCCGAGCGGAAATCTCACGGTCGCGCAACTCTCGACTGTCGCAAACATCCGCCCGACGCGCGTTCCCTCCTCCTGGCAGTCGCAATTCGCCGACCTGCGCGACCATGCCGGGGTGGGATGGTATTGGCGCACCGTCAACGTTCAAGCGCCGGCCCCAGACCAAGTTGCCTTGCTGCACTTTGGGGCAGTGGATTACGCGGCCCAGGTCTTCGTCAATGGCCAAAAGGCGGGAGCGCACGAAGGTGGATACCTGCCCTTTGAAATCGACATCACTGCGCTGCTGCATTCCGGTAACAATGAAATCGCCGTCCGCGTGGTCGATCCGGGCGCGAAACCCAACAATTTGGTTGAGGGCATCAGCTACGCGGAAATCCCGCATGGCAAGCAGGATTGGTACGTCCAAAATAGCGGGCTTTGGCAGAGCGTGGAACTTGATTTCCGCCCGCACGCGCGCCTGGGAAACGTCCAAATCGCCGCGGCGGTTGATGGAAGCGTCGCAATTACCGTGCCCGTCATCGTTGCCGGCCCGTCAAACACCGTAACGATTTCCGCGGAAATCATCGACCCGCTCGGCAGATCCGCGTGGAAGGGCTCACAGATTCCCCGGCCTGGACCAATGTCGTGAAACTAACTGGTTCGCTTCCCTACCCGGCGCTGTGGAGCACGACCGACCCCAAGCTCTATGAGTTGCGCGTCACCACGAATTCCGGCGACTCGCAAAAAATCAAATTCGGTTTCAGAAGTCTGACCACCAAAGACGGCAAGTTTTATCTCAATGGCAATCCCATCTATTTGCGCGGAGCGTTGGACCAGGATTTCTTCGCCGACACGATCTACACGCCCCCATCCCTCGACGCCCTGCACGATGAAATGCAAAAAGCCAAAGCGCTGGGTTTCAATTTACTGCGCTGCCACATGAAGATTCCCGATCCGCGCTATCTCGATGCTGCGGACGAAGCCGGCATTCTGGTCTGGGACGAAATCCCCAATTGGGACAAGTTGACTCCCGACTCCGAGCGCCGCGCCCTGGAGACCTTGCACGGCATGGTGGAGCGCGACTTCAATCATCCTTCGCTCGTGATTGTGAGCCTCATGAATGAAGGCTGGGGCGCGAACCTGAAAAATTCGAGTGACCGCGCGTGGCTCAAGTCGGCTTATGATCAGGCCAAAACTTTTGTCCCCTGGCTGGTGGTGGACAACAGCCCGTGCTGCGACGGCTTTCACATGGCCACCGATATCGCCGACTTCCACATGTACGCCGCCATCCCCGACCATTCTTCCGATTTCGATCGCGTGGTCGATGACGAAGCGCAGCGGCCCAGTTGGCTCTTCAGTCCATACGGCGATGCCGCCGCCCGAGGCGACGAGCCTCTGATGCTTTCGGAGTTCGGCAATTGGGGATTGCCGGATCTCCCGCAGGATCTTCCCTGGTGGCTGATTCACACTCCCTCGGACCGCGAAACCGCGAATCCCGAGGGCATCGAACAGCGCTTCACCGACTATCAATACAATTCGCTTTTTCCCGACGTCAAGGCTCTCTCCACTGCCACCGCCTGGCATGAGTACGAGGCGTTGAATTACGAAATCGGCGCCTTGCGATTGCACCCCGAGATTCAGGGCTACGTCCTCACCCAATTCACCGACCTCTACTGGGAGGCGAACGGCGTGTTGGATATCTGGCGGCGGCCCAAGCCTTTTGCCGATGCTTTGGGAGAGTTGCAGTCCGACGATTTGCTGATCTTGAGAAGCGATAAGCGCAACTTCAAATCGGGGGAATCGCTGGCTGCCGAGGTCTACGTATCGCACTTCGCGCCTCAAGACCTCGCGGGCGCCCGCGTCGAGTGGCAATTGGAAGGAACGTCCCTCACCGGAAGCCTCGCAGTAAATTTGATGCATTCCACCGACGCCGCCAAGGCCGGAAAAATCGAACTCATCGTCCCGGCGAGCGCCAAGCCTCTCAAAGGAATTCTCAAAGCCCGGCTGATCGCTGCCAACAAAACTCTTTCCGAGGCCTCCTTGAACTACTTCTTCTACCCCAACAAGCCGCCGGATTTGCCTCCCCCGGTTTCGTTTTATGATCCCGCGCCCTCGCGCCTGCGTCGGCTGGTGAATGACATGCGCGAGCACGGTTATCTCGCGCCCTCGGGTGCCGAGGCGTTCCCCGTGCTCATTACTTCGACGCTTGACGATACCGTGAAGAGCAAGCTGCGCGACGGAGCGCGCGTAATTCTGATCGCCAACGATCCCCTGGTTCTCGCGCCGGGCATCGAGATTGCCGCGAGAACGCACGGCGAGCTCAGCGGCAACTGGATTTCGAATTTCCTCTGGGTCCACAAGAACCACGCGCCCTTTACGGAAATCGGATTCGATACCCTCGGGGGATTCGAAACTCAGGCGGTGACACCGGCAACGGTGGTCCGGGGAATTCCGCCTCGGGATTTTAAAGATGTTTTGGCAGGAATGTTTTACGGTTGGATTCGCGAGAACGACGGCGTGCTTGTGCAAGCGAAGGCCGGCAAGGGCAAGATCCTCATCTGCACTTTCTCCCTCGCGACCACGTATGGTTCCGACCCCTACGGCACTTACCTTGTGGACGCCCTGGTTTCGTACGCAGCGTCGGATTTTAAACCGCAATTCGAATTGCCGCTGCAATGAGCCTTGCGCCCTTTGCGTCTTTACGTGAACTTGCTCCTAACCGCCCGTGGTTTACCCTTTTGATGACTGCGCCTTGAGCTTCTCCAACCGCCGCAGCGCTTCATCCAGCGTCGCGTCCTGCTTGCAATAGGTGAATCGAACTTGCTGCTTGCCAAATTCCGGCTCGCGGTAAAAACTGCTTCCCGGAACAACCCCCACGCCGATTTCCTCAACCAGGTAGCGCGCAAATTCGACATCGCTCGGAAATCCGAAACCCGCAATGTCCGCCATGATGTAGTACGCTCCGTGCGGATGCAGGCACCGGAACCCGATCTCTTCCAGCGCCGCCAGCATTTTGTCACGCCGCGCCAGGTATTTTGCGCGCAGCTCGCGGTAATATTCGTCGGGCATCCTCAACGCCGTGGCGCCGGCTTGTTGCAGGGGCGCGGCCGCTCCCACGGTCAGAAATCGTGCATCTTGCGAATTCCATTCGTAGTCTCCGGCGGAGCAATCGCGTACCCCACGCGCCAGCCGGTCACGCTGTAGGTCTTCGACATCGCGTTGATCGTGATTGTCCGCTCGCGCATACCCGGCAGGCTCGCGAGCGAAATGTGCTGAAAGCCGTCGTAAACGAGATACTGATAAATCTCGTCCGTAATCGCGTACGTATTCCGAAGCCGGCACTGCTCGGCGATCAATTCCAGTTCCGCCCGCGTAAAGACTTTGCCCGTGGGATTGTTGGGCGTGTTCACGATGATGGCACGGGTCCGATCCGTGAAGGCGTCGGCAAGTTCCTTCGGGTCGAAAGTCCAATCGGGTGGATGCAGTCGCACGTAGCGCGTCGTCGCCCCGCAGATGATGGCATCCGGGCCGTAGTTTTCATAGAACGGCTCGAAAACAATAATCTCATCGCCCGGATCGACCACCGCCAACAGCGACGCAATCATCGTCTCCGTCGCGCCACAACAAACGGTCAATTCCCTTTCCGGGTTGATTTCCAAGCCGGTATCGCGTAGAAATCTGTCCGCAATCGCCTGCCGGAACTCGCGCGCGCCCCAGGTAATCTCATATTGATTGATGTCCGCATTGATGGCCCGGATGGCGGCTTGCTTGACTTCTTCCGGCGCGGGAAAATCCGGGAAGCCTTGCGCGAGATTCACGGCCTTGTGCTGGTGTGCCAGGCGCGTCATTTCCCGAATAATCGATTCGGTAAACTTCTGCGCCTTGGCAGAGATCGGCGACCGAAAAACCGATTGGGCCGCGCGCCCGGTTGATTGATCCCCCACGCTTCTACTCCCTTATTCGAAATTTCCCGCTTCCGGATTTGCCGCCCAGACGCAGGAATCTCCAATCCCCAATTTAGCCTGCCCATCGGCCACCGGCGCCTGCACGCACTGGGCAAAGCGCGGGCTACTCGACATGAGCTGCCGGTAAACCTCCGCGTCGCGCAACACCAACTCCACATAGCTGCGCGTGGCGGAGATGGGAATGCACTCCACAAAAACCGCGTTATCGCGAAAAGTATACTGCTTCATCCATTGTTTTACGCGGAAGTCGCCGGCGTTGTAGGCCGCCACCGCATACTCCACCCGCCCGTCGAACTCCTTAATCAGTTGCGCCAGATAAGCGCATCCCACCTTGACATTGTAGTTCGGGGTATAGAGCCGCTGCCCCACTGTCCGCACCCGCGACGAGTGCACCGTCTGCGCCGCCGTTTTGGGCAGAAGTTGCATCAGGCCGCGAGCATTGGCGTTCGATAGCGCCTTGGGATTATAGGCGGACTCCTGACGGATCAATCCCATGACCAGATAGGGATCCAAATTGTTGGCGCGCGCCTGCGTCTTGATGAGGTCCAGGTAGGACTGCGGGTAAGATCATCCCACGCTTCCCTGGGCAGATCGGAAAATTCCATCTGCGAGTATCCCGGCACGGTTCGCAACGCTGCAAAAAGCGCGCCCGCCGCATTTCCTTGCGCAGAATAAATTCCCGCCAGCAGGAGGCGCAAATCCGCGGGGGGATTATCGTTGGTAATCGCTGCTTTCAGGAAATCCTGCTCCAAATCCGGCAGATTTAAGGCTTCGAGGATCAGGGCGGGCCGCGCCGCATCACTGGGAGAATTTCGCGCGCACGCGATGCCCGGCGGGACGGAAGGAGCCGGCAGGACGGGAATCAACGAAGCTGCCAGAGGCGCGTCACCCGCGTCCGGATGATCCGTCGGGCCCGAGGGCTTGCTGCGAAGTGTGGCGAGGTGCGCCGCCGCGTGCGGGGCATAATAGGTGTTGGCGAAGCGCTTCACAACCAGGGCATAGAGGGCGCGCGCCTCGGCGATTTCCCCGCGGTCCTCCTCAACCTGCCCCAGCCAGTAGAGCGCCGCCGGAGCACGCGCGGAATCCGGAAACTGCATCAGGAATTTGTGCATCACCTCGGCGGTATTCGCGTCACCCAGCAGGTAATCGCACCAGGCGAGCCGCCAGCCATCGTCCCGCAGCCGGCTGTCCTGGGGGAACAGCTCCCACAAATGGCGGAAGTTGCTGGCGGCGTCCTGCCAATCGAGCTGGCGAAAGTAAAACATCCCGGCGGCCGAAAGCGCCTCCGCCAGCGCTGGAGAAGTTGAATGGGAGGCTTGAAGCGCCGCCAGATTTTCCGTCAGTGCCGGAGCGTCGGAGCGCTGGGCACTCAGGCGAACCATGAAGGCAAGGCGCTGGGATTCCAGCTCGGGAGAGTCAAATCGAGCCGGCAATGCTTGCAATGCTTCGGAGACTTGGTCGAGCTGCCACAAGCAGCGCGCCCGATCGAGTTGCCACTGTGCCGCTGCCGGGTTCGCCTGGTCATCCTTCGATAAACCGCGATATTCATCCAGCGCCTGAGCGTATCTTCCCCCCCGGTAGAGGACTTCCGCGCGCGCCATTTTCCATGCGGTCAAGGGTTTTGGATAGTCCACCCCCATGCGGGTTCGCAGCGAGGCAAGATTCTCGCCAGCTTCCTTTTCCTGCGAGGAGAGAGGAAATTTGTAATAGATATTCTGAAACGCCGCAGCCGCCTCACTGAGTTTTCCCGATTGCAGGTAGGCATTCGCAAGCAACATGGCCAGCGCCGGCTGGTTGCGCACCAAAGACTCGGCCGAGAGCACATCGACCGCCTTCTCCGGCTGTTGCGCCTTCAGCAAGCAATCCGCTTGCAGGGATAGAGCCTGCTCGCGCAAGCGGCTTTGGGGAAAGTGGGCGGCGAAACCATTCAGAAGCGCCGCGGCGTCATTCCATCGATTGCTGGAACTGAGGGAAGAAGCTTGATCGTAGACCGCGTAATCGGCAAGAGAAAATCCCGTCTGCGCTGCGAGCCCCAAATCCCCGGCCGCGGGGGCGTAAAGCTGCTGTTGGAATTCCTGATATCCCGCCACAAAAAAAGCCCAGCCGCGCCATTCCGGATTGGGCTCCGCCGCCGCATAATGCCGCAGTTGTGCCCACGTTCCGCGGACTGTCGAACGCGCCGCCAAATCCCGCAGGCGCGCGGGAGGAAGCTCCATGGCCGAAGCCCGCGGCGTCATGACCGCCAGGCCTCCCCACAAAATCAGGAGTAGGGATAGTTTTTTGAACAGGGAGTTCACATGGAAGGGCCCGGATACTCGGGCCCCAGAAGTGCCGTATCGTCTTGCGCCAGTATTTTTACCAGCTCGTCGTGAAAATAATCCACCTGCTTGATGGGACCTTTGCCAAAGCGTTTCTCAAAGGTCAAACGGCTGCGGTCAATATCCGACTTCAGCCTTTTGTAGAGATCGCGGTTCTCCCGCCCATCCGCAACCTTGGTTTTGTTGTAGAGTTCAATCTCGGAAACCAGCAGCTTGGCAAAGCGCTTGGCATCTTTGTGAGCCTTCTGTTCGGCCTCATCCATTTCCGGCGTAGGCGCGGCGGGTATCGCGGCCTCAGGAGGCAACTCGTCGACGAATGCCGGCTCCGGCGCGGCGACCTGGTGACTGGCGGAATCGCCATCGTGAGAGTCGACGGCCGCAACCTCTTCATGCCCGGATTCGTGAAGTTCAACCGGCGCGGCGGCGTGAGCCGGTTCGTCAGCCGGCGACGGTGGTTGAGGTGCGACCGCTTCTTCCGGCGCTGGGAATTCCTGGGTGGATTCATCCGGCGTGCCTCGCCCTTTCCAGGCCGGCTTGGGAGCGGGCGGTGGAATTGCATGGGCCGGTTCTTCCCTTCTAGGTCCGGCGGAGGGCTCGGATTGGAAAGAAGGCGGTTGTTCCGCTTCAACCTCGACGGTTTTAGCCGCCTCGGCGTAGGCAGGGGCCTCAAGCGCAGTCTCTGCAGAAACACTTTCCGGAGAATGAGCCTCCACGCCCGCCGATTCCTGCGGATGACTTACTTCCGAAGCGCCGGTTCCCTCTCCGCTTCTACGTCTTCGCTCGCGGGTTCACTCTCCGCCGGCTTTACCGCTCCGGCGGCCATGGCCTCAACCGCGCCTCCACTGAGTGCGATCAGGCGATCGATCTGCGCGCCGGCAAATTCACTCAGAATTTTCAGCGCATTGACCGGAAGGACTCCCTCGCGTTCGGCGGGATCGGCATAAAGAATCGCCGTAACCGTGCCCGCAGAGCGAATGGGGAGCAGAACGATGGCCGCGTCGGGGGCGGGTTTCAGTTCTCTCGGTGACGTTGCGGGTTTTCTTGAGGGCCTCGGCGTTGGTCAGAACCTCCGCCGCCTTATCGCAAACTTGCCGGAAGGGATTATCCTTCGTGAGCTGAACCACCACCGACCGCAGCGCGCCTTCCGTGAGCCCCGCTCCGAATCCATGCGCGCAACAGCCCCAAACCGATTTGCCCCGCACATCAAAAATCGCCGCGCGCACTCCCCATTCCGCGGCTTGAACGGTCAAGGTTTGCGTAACCTGCTCGGGAGTCGCGCAATCCATCAGTGCTTTGACGGCTACCAGAACGCGATCGAGGACGATGCCGGGGGTAATCTTGGGCACCATCGCGGCGATGGCATTGACGGCGGCCTCATTGACGGCATCCCACTGGCGCGCCAGCTCCGATTCGGTGCGCTCATGGAGCGATTGCAGTTCGCTCAATTCGCGATTCAGTTTTTCGATCTGTTCGGCCTGGGCATACAGCTTCTCCGCCAAACGCACGCGCGCCGCAGCAATGGAATCGGCAATCGAGAAGCTCTTATTTTCGAGCCAAGACTTCCACCTCAGTCGAGATGTGCAATCCGTCCATTATGAATCAGGTGGAGAGCGGGTGCAATGACTACCATAGTACTAGTGCCTGGTTGCGTTACATGACAGGGTGCTTCCTGACCTGCGGACGGGGGGGACTTATCCCCGCCGTCCTTTGACACCCTACTGCACATTCAAGAACTGCGAGATCTTTGCCATCGCGTCACCCATCGCCCTTGCCAGCGACAGCTTCGCGATGTTGTGGGCAAAAACCGCATCGATGTAATCCAGTTGCGCGCCGGACACCGACTGTTCCGATTGCACCACGTCCACGTTCGTGCTGACCCCGCTGTCAAATTTGATTTGCGTCTGCCCAAGCGTTTCGTGATTCACGTCCAGGTTTTGTTGCGCAACTTCCACCTGATTCGCGGCCGCTTCAACGTCGAGATAGGCAGAGCGCACATCACTTTCAACCTGACTTTTCGCGTCCTCGAGTTCGGCTTGACGTTGCGCAAGTGCCGCTTCAGCCTGCTGGATTTCTCCCGACGTTCGCCCTCCGTTTTTCCCAGATGGGAATGCTCAACGTTGCCGAGATCGTGTAGGTCGGGCGCAATTCTGAAGGACCGCCAATCTCGCCATAATCGGCATTGACGGAACCGGACGGATAGCGCTCGGCGCGCGCCGCTGCCAGCGCCCGTTTCGCGGCCTCAACCTGAACCTCTGCTGACTTCAGGTCCGACCTTTGGTCTAGCGCCTGTTGAGGGCATCGTCCACGCTCAGTGCTGGAGCGGGCGTAAACGCGATCTTGTCCGAGATTTCGTACTGCTCGCCCGGAGGAATGCCCACCAGCCGAGCCAATGCGATTTTCTGCTTCGCGAGCTGATTTTCCAGCGTGATCAGACGCTCCTGATTCACGAGCATGGCGACACGGCTCCGGTTGACATCGATTTCCGCGATCTTGCCGAACTTCAACCGCTGGACATCCTGCTGATAAAGCGTCGTGGCTGTCGTGAGTTCTGTGCGCGCGGCATCCACGCGGGCGCTGGCGGCAATCACTTGAAGATAGGTGCCTGCCACCGCCATGACCACGAGGTCCTCTGCATCCTTGGCCGAGAGCATGCTCGCCCGCACCAGTTCCCGCGAGGATCGGTAATTGTTGATGGCCGTAAAGTCGGCGATGCTCTGTGAAACCCGGCCGCGGACATTCAGTACGTTGAATGGCCCAACCGTGCTGGGCAAGGTGAAGCCCGGGGCACTGAAGTTAAAGCCAAAGGAGCGCAGGTTGATCGTCTCTTCCGTATCGTTGATGTCAGCGCTGAAATTGGGCAGCAAACCACTTCGGACCGATTTCGACTGGCCCTTGACTTGCCGCAACGCCTGCGTCATTCCCACTGCACCAAGGTTGTAGGCCGTGCCGCGCCGGATGGCCTCGGCCAGGGAGAGCTTCCCGCTGAAGGGCATCGGCTTGGTGCTGCTAATACTCCCGCTGTAGGCGCCGGAGACGCTGATCGACGGATTGATCGCATTCACGCTGGTTGTGGTGCTCGCCACTGGCGATTCCGTCGCCACCACTCCGCCACTCTGCCCACCGCGGCCCGAAAGCGGAAGCTGCGTGGGCATTGTCGCCGGCGGCGGAGCGGAGCCAAATTGCGCCATGGCGGAGATCGCGAATAAAAGCATGAACGTAGCGGCCCCCGACAATCGGGCCATGCAATCATTTGACACCCATCGTTTCATTGTTTACACCTCTGCCTTTCGCGTTGGAGACATTCGTCCCCGCATTGTTTTCAGAGCTTGAATCTAATTTCCAAATGATGGCTGGCAAGGCGCCACAAAACCGGCAGACCCCTTTTGTTGAATGCAGTCATCGCGCCGGCATTTGGAACTTGTTTGGCTGCGTCGCGACCGCCGTCTGTCAGTACCCGTCCTTGCACTTAAAATAGTAAAACAAAACAGTCTTGTCCGGGCGCCTGGCGGCAGCGATGGCATCCATCTTCTGAGTGCGGGGCCTGGTTTGCCGTTGCCGTTTGCAGACTCGTGAATTCCGTTACTCGAAACCCTCGCCTTCATTTAACTAACCAGATAGTTAAATAGCACGCCCGGCCAAAACCCGTCAAGTAGCGGGAGGACCGATTTCTTGGGTGGCGAATGCCCATCGATTCACCCCATTTCAATTGACGGATCTTCCGGGCGGAATATTTTCCCTGATGCCAGGCGAGGGCCTTCCGGAAATGCCATGTCGTTCCCGGTGTCAAAGGAAGTTGATATCGGATGATTGAGGTGAGCGGGGCGGCAGATCTCGCCGCTTTGCTTACTGGGCGGATTTTCGGAATTTCCAGAAATAGAAAAGGCCGCCCAGCGCGATGGTGACGAGTCCGAGGGCGGATTCCTGAGGCCGCATTGAGCGGTATAAAAGAGCATCCAGACGCTCGCCGCAATAAAGAGTCCGGGCGCCGGGGATATCCCCAATTGACCACCGGGAGTTTCTTCCACTCGGGGCGCAGGCGAAGGCGGATCATTCCCGCCACCGCCATCGCCGCGAAGAACATCAGCGCAAATCCAATGTAATAGACGAGCCGGTCAAAGGTTCCCGTGAGGATCATCAGAATTGCCGCCAGCGACTGATAGAGGATCGCGTGATTGGGGGTCCCACGGCGCGGGTGAATTCTTGCCGCAGATGGAAAGAAGGAATGGTCGACCGCCATGGCGAAATAAACGCGGGGGCCCGCAATGACCATGGCATTGACACAGGAGAGGAGCCCGACCGACATGATGGCGCTGAAGAATTTTCCCCCTTGCAGGCCAAACAGGGAGACCGCAGCCGCTCCGCCAATCGCTACAACCCCCTTCATGGCTGCGAGCGGAAGCGCATAAACATAAGCGACGTTCAACAGCAAGTAGAATACGGCAACGACGAGAGTCCGATGACCATCGAGGCCGGGGTATGGTTTTTTGCGGGTTCTTCATCTCCCCGGACACGTAGGTGGCCGCATTCCAGCCACTGTAAGCAAACATCACAAAAACCAGCGACACCGCGAATCTCCCGGGAATGCTGTGGGATGAGGTTCTCGCCGTCACCTGAGTAAAATGACTTACGCTCCCGTGTCCCAGCGTAAATGCGCAACCCAGAAATAGGACCAGGACGCCCAGCTTGAGGGCGGTAATGACATTCTGGACTCTGGCCGCGAAACGCAATCCCACCATGTTCAGGAAAATCCCAAGACAATCCCGGCCGCGAGAAGATGTCCATTGCCGAAGTGGACCCACCCTCCCAATCCGGTGGCGCCTGGCGTTGATCCCGAAACATCGAACGATGGAAAAAACTGGGCCACATACGCGGAAAAGGCGAGGGCTGCTGCCGCAATGGGCGCGGCGAATCCGGCAAGAAGGAAGTACCGAGTCACTAGGCACACCCCACATCGGGCCCCACGCCTCGCGCAGGAAAGATGTATTCGCCGCCCGACTGGGAAGATTCGACGCCCAGTTCCGAGTAGCAGAGACACCCCGCAATCGCAATGACACCGCCCACGAGCCAGATCCCCAGAACCAGCGAAGGCCGGCCGAGATTGCTCGCCAGAAAGCCGGTGGTCAGAAAGATGCCGGTGCCGATCATGTTGGCGATAACGATTGCGGTGGTGTGGGTCAGTTGCAATTCACGGTGTAATTGAGGCTGGGCCAATCGGGTTCTCCAATTTCTGATTCTGATCAAAAGTTGCACAGAGTCCGCATACTCACGCAAGAGGCGCTAAGGCGCCCGAAAAAGCCTAGGCGGTAACCGCTGGAAGCGCAAGAGGGTTCGTCAGTCGGAGGGGAGACTCGGTTGGACTCCCCGCTTCCTCAATGCGTACGACTCGACAATGTCAAAGGATGCCGGTAGAATTCCTGTCATGCTGAATTCAATTGGACTTTGCTCGCACCGACAGCGTGATTGGATTAGTGCTGCCTGCTATGACGCTGTTTAAGCACGAGGCCAAACCATTTAGACAAGGGATTTTTTCGAACCTCGGCGTGTGGTCTGTAAAGCGAATTTTGGCAACCTCGCGTACGTGCTCTTCGCAGGTAGATCAAATCTGCCGGCAACCTGTTTGTTTTACCGCCCAGATATAGCATCAGCTGGCGGGATTGATGATCTCGTCCTGATAACGCCCCAGAGGTAACGCCATCGGAGTCGGCTCCACCTGGTTCGGCCAGTTGAAGTC
>CAVTDA010000166.1:0-11789 GCA_963733285.1 uncultured Acidobacteriota bacterium | reverse complement strand
GCGGAAAAACTCGAGGGGGGCGGCGGTGGGGCGCTGGGGAAGTCTCGGATAGAGCTTGTATGGGTAAGATTTGATGAGGTATAATCCATCTTGATGATTCTATTGGAGGATACTTCATGCGTGGCCCCGACCTTCAGCAAGCGGCGATGTTCAGTTATCTCACCCTGGAGCGGCGGGTTCCGGCCGACCACCCGTTGCGGTCGATGCGGCGCTTAACCGACCGCGCCTTGGCTCGGATCAGTGGAGATTTGGACAAGCTGTACTCGTCGACGGGGAGGGGGTCGATCCCGCCGGAGCGGTTGTTGCGTGCCCTGCTGCTGATGGTGCTGTATTCGGTGCGCTCGGAGCGGCAGTTGATGGAGCAGCTGAATTACAACCTGCTGTTCCGGTGGTTCGTGGGCCTGGAGATGGACGACGAGGTGTGGGACGTGACGGTGTTCACCAAGAACCGGGAGCGGCTGATCCAGGGAGAGGTGAGCCAGCAGTTGCTGGCGGCAGTGCTGGTGGAGGCGCGGGAGAAGGATTTGTTGAGCGCCGAGCATTTTACTGTGGATGGGACGCTGATTCAGGCCTGGGCGGCGAACCGGAGTTTTCAGGAGAAGAGCGACCCGCCGGCTCCCGGGAAGGGATCGGGGCATGGGGGAGAAGTGCTGCTGCGCGACAAAGTGGAATCGAAGACCGACCCGGAGGCGCGGCTCTACAAGAAGGCGACGGCAGACAAGAGCGTGCCCAGCTATCAGGGTCACACGCTGATGGAGAATCGCAACGGTCTGGGGGTGGCGGGGCAAGCCAGTTGCTCGGCCACGAATGCAGAGCGTGAGGTGGCGCTGGTGATGCTGGACCGGGTGGTGAAGGGGCGGGATCAACGTCCCCCGGGACAAGCGCTCACGCTGGGAGCGGACACCCAATACCAAGACGAGAAGTTTATTGCGGCGTTGCGGGAACGCGGGGTGGCGCCGCACGTCAGTGAATATACCCAGGGCAATCACGGCAAGAACGCGCTGAACGCGGCGGAACGCAGCGACCCGCGGCAGAGGATCAGTCAGCAAAAGCGCAAGCTGATCGAGCGGATGTTCGGGTGGGCGAAGCTGGATCGTCCGTTGCGACAGATCAAGCTGCGGGGATTGCAACGGGTGGACTGGTTCTATCGGCTGGTGGTGACGGCCTACAACTTGCTGCGGATGGGGAAGCTGATTTCACCGCCGACGCAGGTCCACTAAGGCCGAAGGGTCTCGGGCGGCGGTGAAAACGCCCTTCCGAGGTCAAGCGGGGCGCGAAAAATCGGGCCGGACACGCGAGAATCGCCCTCCCGAACTTAACCAGAGGACCGGAAAAACAAAAAACGAACGTTTTTCCGCAGCCTGTTAAGGCCTGCAACTTACTCCCCCCCCAAGTTATTTGTCAAGCAATAGTTTTAGATTACCCTCCCTTCTATTTATCGAAGCTACTGGTATTGACATTTTGTACAACTTCAAGCGAACACTCTTTGGGTTGAAGGGGCGGTGCAATGGCGGGAGGTACCATTCATGCCACCAGCCATCTGTCGCGAACGCAATCCTCGGCCGCGGGGCGGGGGGGAATGGTGGCATCCCGAAAAGTCGGATATTTTGTCCATTTCATCCCCCTTGCCGGTCCCCCGACGCCGCTGGACCGGAGTGCGGGTCCTGCGCTACGATGGGGGCTGGGCTGCCATTGGATCTGTGCATTGCGACGAGCAAACGGTGTCTATGAAGTCTGACCCCGTTTCCGGTCTGCCGCATCCTGTCTCCCGTATACTGTTCTGTCCGCCTCGCCGGTCCCCCGACACTCCCGCGTAACGTTTATCGACAGAATCGGAAGAGGGAGTGAATAAATTTTCCGAGGGACGTTGATGAACGCGCAAAGAGACCCCTCACCTGTCCGTCGGTCGCAAGACCCGTCCACCGACGGGCTGACGGATTCCGGCCAGCCCTCTCGTCGCCGCGGCGACAGAGGGATCTGAATTTTTTCTGTGGGCTTAAGACCGGCCACGGTCATACGGTGAGGTTGGAAGCGCGTCGAAGTGACCCCTCACCCGGCCCGAGATTTCGGGCCCTCTTTCGCCACGGAGAATCTTCGACCCCCAGGAGGCGAGGGAAAGGGATTTCGAGGGGAGTTCGCCGCACTTGCGAACGGGAATGGTAGGGGAGTGCTCTGCACTCCCGCGGGAGCCCGGAGGGCTCCCCTACCAAGACGGGGTTGAGATCAAATATTGCTCGAGTGTAGAACCAATTCTTTGGCCCCCTCGCCGTTCCCCCCACACTCCCTCCCGCGCATCGTTTATCGGCGGATATTCAGGTGCGCATGAAGATATTTGTGGGGCGGGGCCAGGCAAGCTCGGAAATGCAGATTAGCTGGCTGCTGCCTCAAAATTAAGGCTCAGTTTTGCCTATGATCCCGCCGATGGAATTGTTGGGGGGGCGTGAGTGCCGGCCGGCGGCCCACACTTTCCCACAACGGTTATCGGCGGATATTCAGGTGCGCATGAAGGTATTTGCGGGGCGGGCGGCGCAAGCTCAGAAATGCAGATTAGCTGGCTGCCGCCGCAAAATTAAGGCTCAGATTTACCGGTGATCCCGCCGATGGAATTGTTGGGGGGGCGTGAGTGCCGGCCGGCGGCCCACACTTTCCCACAACGGTTATCGGCTGTTTGCGACCCAAACGTGACGGGAAATTTCAGATTTGGCCACTGCTATCTCCCCAGAGCCGGTCTTGGGGCACCTGCCGGGAACGAACATTTTTCCTGCTGCACGCCCAGCCCCCTCGCCGTTCCCCCCACACTCCCGCGCATCGTTTATCGGCGGATATTCAGGTGCGCATGAAGGTATTTGTGGAGCGGGCCATGCAAGCTCAGAAATGCAGAATAGCTGGCTGCTGCCTCAAAATTAAGGCTCAGATTTACCTGTGATCCCGCCGATGGAATTATTGGGGGGCGTGAGTGCGAGCCGGCGGTCCACACTTTCCCACAACGGTTATCGGCCGATTGCGACACGAGGATGAATGGAAATTTCAGATTTGGCCACTGCTATCTTGCCCGAGCCGGTCCCTCCACGCAAATTCGAAAACCGGAGGAAAAGCCGCGGACCTTGGAAAGCAGGTCCGCGCTACCGATTTTGCCTCCTCGCCGGTCCCCCGACACTACCCCGCAGCGTATATCGGCAGGTTACCCACTCCAAGATGAAGATTTATTTTTTGCCGAAGCGACCTGCGGGGGGTGAAAGCGGCTGCTCACGTCCGTCCGGGCGCCCATTTCACGCCATGATGAACTTGGATTACCGTCCGCCGCCCCACGGATGGGCACGGAGCCGGCTCGCGTCAACCTTGTAAGACATTGATTCAAAATGGACAATCGGTCATTTTTGTCCATTTCGTGCCCCTGCTGCCGAATTTCGCCAAGAAACGTCATTCAGCGCGATTCAGCGCCATTCCCCACCTGGAGACAAGGGTATGCGTAATTTTACAATTCAAATTTTTGAAAATTTTCAAAAATTTCAGTTTCAAAATTTTTCCCAAAATTTTGAGTTCATTTTTCGCGTTCCGAATTTCGAAAATCCCAACCAGTTTTCTCTCACACCGCAAAAAATAATCATGGACAATTCGCGTTGGGTAAAAACCGCGGACCTTGCAGACCCGATCCCGCGCGAAATTGGGCGCGATCGCAATGCGATGGCCAGGTCAACTAGCTACTCACGAACTTGCCGATAATTCCCGCGCGCGTCGTCACGCCCATCTTGAGCATAATCTGGCGCAGAAAAACCTTGACCGTGTTGGGGCTGATCTTCAGGTGGGAGGCGATTTCCTTGCTGGTGAGGCCGTCGAGAAGCAGCCGCAGAGTTTCGACCTCGCGGTTCGTCAGGTTATATTGCTTGCTGACATTCGCGAGCTCGAGCAGCACGTGGTGTTGCCGCTCGAGCAGCACTGCATAGGCGGGCTGCATAGGATTCTTAAGGGGAGATTCGAGATAGAATGCCCGAAGCAGATACGTTCTGCGGCCGGAGGGAAACTCGATGAGTGATGGACTTCCTTCCGTGGGCAGATTGCTCCGCAGCAACGAATCGATGCGCTTATGGATGGCCTGCATCAGCGCCTTCGCACCCTTGGGAATTTCCGGGTAGCAGAGGATCTTCACCGAATCCTGGTTGGCATAGATCGGCTTCAGCGCGGAATCGAGAAGCAGAAAACCCGCGTTGGAGGGTATCAGCGGAGCTTCGTCAACGGTAGCTTGTGCGGGTGTGGCCGCGGTAGGCAAGATGCCGTCCGCCCAAACCCTGCGCATGGAATTCAATGTGAGCCTTCGATTGCTGTCGTCATGACATCGAACTTGCGGCCTAATATACCGCCAAAGGGAAGTGATGCGCAAGGAACGCCACCCCATCGAGTACGATGGATTGAGTCCGTGGCGGCTTTGTACCGCGATTGGGCCACGTTGAATCCCGGGGGCATCGACACAAGCGGGGAATCGAATTAAAGCAACCTCCCGCTTTCTTTTCCCTTCATAGAAAGTTGTAGAATAGCCCTTATGCGGAAATCACTCTCGCTCCTGCTGGCACTTCTGGGTTTGTTTGTTTCCCTCTACCTGCTGTGGGTTTATACCTCCGCCGGGCACGCGATGGTTTGCGTGGGCACTGGTTGCGATACGGTTCGACTGAGTGACTATTCCCACCTGCGGGGAATCCCCATGCCGGTGTTCGGCGTAATCGGCTACCTGCTGATCGCCATTTTGATTGTGGCCGAGGCACTCGTGTCGCCAGCAAGGGCGCTCGATATTCGCTATTCGTTGGCCGGCGCAACCGGGTTTGGATTCCTGTATTCGCTTTACCTCGAATACCTGCAAGGGTTCGTGATCCATGCCTTCTGCGCGTGGTGCGTGACCTCGGGAATCGTGATGACGCTGCTCGCCATTCTCTCGATTTATAATCTCGTTCGACCAGAACCCCTCACGGATGATGCATTCCGGATTCGGCAGGTTCGAAGTTATCTAGCCGTCGGTATCACCGCTTTAGGCATTGGAATCCCCGGTTTTTACGAGCTTGCCAAGCACGGCGAAGCGCCTCCCCCGCCCCCACCCGCACCGACGGCGTCGACCCAAGCGATGCTTGTCCGCCCCGATTCCCACATCAGCGGCAACCCGAATGCCACCGTGACCGTGGTCGAGTTTGGCGACTTCGAATGCCCCGTCTGCAAGCGCGAAGAGCCCGTCGCCAAGGCCCTCCGGGATAAGTATAAAGATAAGATTCGATTCGTCTTCCGGCAATTCCCCCTGATTCACACCCATCCGTTTGCCGAGCGCATGGCGGAGGCGTCGGAATGCGCTGCCGACCAGGGCAAGTTCTGGGAAGCGGTTGAGGCGATTTACGCCCATCAGGACGATTTGAGCGAGAACTCCTTACGGCTCAGCGCGAAGGAGATCGGGCTGGATATGGGAAAGTTCAACCAATGCCTCGATAGCGGCGCGGAGAAGGCGCGCGTCGACCGCGACCGGGCAGATGGCAAGGCTCTGGGGGTTAATGCTACACCAACGTTCTTCGTGGGTCACCAGGTCCTCCAGGGTGTGCCGGAGCCCGAAGAGTTCTCGAAGGCCATCAACCACGAGTTGGCCACACAGGCATCGGGTAGTCCCACTTCCCCGGGCAAGCAGGAAGCCCCAACCTCAGCCAACTCCAGCTCGCCAGCATCCGGTAAAACCCCGGCAAACGATAGATCTCAGGCGGCTTCCTCGACGCCAGCCTCCGGAGATCCCTCGGCATCAGGATTCGGCCTGTTCAATTCGCCGGGAGGCGCGTTCGGTGGCCTCCAAACTGGAGTAGCCTGTAGCGAAGAGGATGCCGCCAAGAAGCAGCCCACGCTGATCAACAGCGACCAACTTAAGCAAATGATCGCCGGTAACTCACAGATTCTATTCGTCGATGTCCGTACCGCTCAGGAGCACGCGGCGGCGAGCATCCCAGGCTCGATCAATATTCCGGTCGATGACATGCCAAAGCAGTGGAGCACCCTTCCCAAGGACAAAACCATCGTTTTTTATGAAAGTGGCGCGTCCAAGGGGGACATTTGCGCCTCGGGCCGGGCGGCAGGCAGAATCCTGTTGGAACATGGATACCTCTATGACCATGTTAAGGTGTTTCAAGACGGCCTCCTAGGATGGCAAAAATCAGGTTTAGTTATTAAATAATTACCCTACTCTTAGCCTAGAATCAGGCGGTTAGAACATTCCCAGAACCGTTGTACCCCAACTAAAATAAGCTGATCATCTGCGTAAGAGAAGTGGGCCGGCTACAAGTCCGAAGACGACCTTTGTCAAAAATTTACGACAAAATGTCTGCCTTTTCTTAAAATAATTTAGTAATCGTGTTTTTAACTATTGCTTTTGCTATTGACTTATTATTACACTCCATCCTCGCTCGTCGGCTCTGGACGCAGCGATCACGAAGCTAACTGGCAGGATTAAGCTCGTGGCACCACTCCTCTTCCGCCCTTTAGTGGGCGTTGGCTTTTGAGGCGTTCACGCACTTTTGCACGTGGCGCGATGAATTCCCAAAAAGGTTGGAACTCACATGATGATGAAGCCCCTCGATCTTTACTTGCTGGGAGTACTGTCTCTAGGTTTGGTGTTTGCCGGAATGTTCCTTTTGATTTTGATCACCTTTCTCCGGCGCTGGCAAAGAGTTCGATTTGTCCATTACGGCCACCAAATCCAGGTCCATTATCGTCCGATGCTCGCCACCCTGATGCTCTCGGGGGTTCGATCCCCGGCGGCGATTGCCGCGCTCAGAAAATTGCCCGAGGCCGATCTCGATCTTCTGCTCGATCCCCTATTTGCCAAACGGAAGCTGGCCAGTCAGCAGAGGGTTTTTCTGCGGAATATCTGCGCGGAACTGGGGCTGGTTAACCTCTGGCAATCTCGCATCGCCAATGGCCGGGGTTTTAAGCCCTCTGGAAATGCTGCTCTGGCCCAGGCAAAACGCCCTTCTGCCCCGCCGCATTTGCGGGCCAAGGCTCTCCGCAACCTGGGGATACTGGCCCACCAGCAAAGCTGGGCCTACCTGGCGCATGCTTCGGACGATCCCCACCCGGACATCCAGTTGGCCGGCTTGCGCTCGCTGGCGGCGCTGGGCGGCAGCAACGCCTTTGGTGTGCTGCGGGCGCGGATTCATGCCCTGGTTTTGGGCGAACGCCAAACGCCCCCCATGCCTTCCCTGCTTGCAGCCATGTCGAGGTTTGAACTGAATTGCATTCCCGCGCTGCTCCCCTCGCTGAACCATTCCAATCGTCAAATCCGCTTGCACGCCATGGAGGTGCTCCGCACTATGGCAAGCCGCGAGGCGGTTCGCCAGCCCGACTTTGTCCTGAACGAAGCCGCGCTTACGCCCCCGGTGATGGAATTACTTTTCCATCGCCTGCCGGTGGACGTCAGCGACGAAATTCGGGCACGCGCATCGGAGGTTCTGGTTTATCTCACCGACCCGCGCGCCACCCTCGTGCTGCACAACCTGTTGTTCGACCCGCAATGGTTCGTCCGGCTGCGCACGTTGCTGTCACTGGCGAACCTGCGACAGGGGGCCGCCCCCTTGCACCCCGACATCCGGGTTTTTCTGCGGGATTCCCAATGGCAGGTGCGGGAGGCCGCCATTCAGGCGCTGATCTCCCTGCGGCCGGAAGATCGCCACGAACTCTACCGCTTTTATCTCGGCTGCGAGGACCGGAACATCCGCAACCAGATCGCGGAGATGCTGCAGCGGACAGGATTGATGTCCAGGCTGGTGGAGGACTACAGTGGCGGCGTCAGGGGCCTGCCTGCCCTGGTGGTGGAGGAATTGGCCAGCCACTCGGCGCCGGCGGGACTATGGGGGATCTTGCAGACGACCGCGCCGGATATCCGGGAAAAATTCATGGACCGGCTGCTTCCCTTCGCCCATGCCCGGATGTTGTCGCCTGAACCTGTCCGGCCAGTCATGGAAAGAGTTTACCAATTTCAACAACCGCTGGAGTTTCCATCCTTTTCCGCGGCTTGAGACGCCGAGGCAGCCATGGATCACGCCCTGACCTATCTGGTTCCGGTGATTACGGCGTTTAACGTTGTCATCCTTTCGTATTTTCTCGTCGGCAACGGAATCTACACCTTCCTGATGCTGCTGTCCCTCCGGGCCACCCTGGCCCACGTGCGGCGCACCGCCTACCATGGCCTCGATGCCCTGCGCCTCTCTCCCTTGACTCCGCCCGTCACGATCATTATTCCCGCCTGGAATGAGCAGGAAGTCATCGTGGACACGGTGATCTCAGCCTTGCAGTCCGATTACCCGCAATTTGACATCATCGTGGTCGACGACGGCTCAACCGATCTGACCCTGGACCTGCTGATTGGGCGCTTTGGACTGGTGGCGATTGACCGGGTCTATCATCCCCGACTAGCAACGGCTCCGGTCAGAGCCTTCTACGCCAATCCCCATATCCCGAATTTCCTGGTGGCCAGCAAAAAGCAGGGCGGCAAGCCGGACGCCTTGAACGCCGGCATCAATCTCAGCCGCTCGCCCTATTTTTGCAGTCTGGACGCGGACTGCCTGCTGGAGCGCGACGCCCTGCTGCGCTTGATGGACCCGATTTTGAACTCGTCGGTTCCAACCGTGGCGAGTGGCGGCATTATTCGCATTCTGAACGGATGTGAAACCAGCAGTGGGCGCGTTGTGAAAGTCGGCTTGCCGTCAAAGTGGCTGGAGCGTTTCCAAGTGGTCGAATACCTGCGCAGCTTTCTCTATGGGCGGAATGGCTGGCACCTGCTGGGTGGCACCCTGATTATCTCCGGGGCGTTCGCCATTTTTCACCGCGCCACCGTGATTGAGGCGGGCGGCGTGAGCCACGACACGGTAACCGAGGATATGGACCTGATTGTTCAACTTCACCGCTGGGCGGGCGAGAACCATAAGAAAATTCGCATGTCCTTTACCTCCGACCCGGTCTGCTGGACCGAGTGCCCCACCACAGTCGCCGCGCTGGGTCACCAGCGGCGGCGCTGGCAGTTGGGTCTTTGCCAGACACTGTGGAAACACTCGCGCCTCCTCTTCGGAAGGAAGTATGGAGTCATCGGCTGGCTGAGCTATCCCTTCCATTCCTACGTCGAGGGGCTGGGGGCGGCGGTGGAATTCCTGGGCTATCTGCTGATTCCCTTCGCCGTGTTCCTCAACATCATCTCGCCCGGACTGCTTTTGATTTATCTGATGCTAGGACTCTTCTACGGCGCCTTTCTTTCCGTAGGAGCCGTGTTGCTGGAAGAACTCAGCCATCGGCGTTATCCGCGATTTGGCGACCTGCTTACCCTGCTGGTTTGTGCCGCCATGGAAAACCTCGGCTACCGCCAGTTGATCTTGTATTACCGCTTCCAAGGTGTGCTGAGATTTTTGCTCCGTAGCCGCCGCTGGGAAAAGGTGGCGCATGTCGGGGTGGGGGCGGAGGCATGATGCGAGACCATTCCACTGAATCCGAGCGCGTTGCTGCTAACTCGATCCTGGAACCTTTGACGGAGCACGGGGATTTGGAACAATTGGCCCTACCGAGGGGCACTCAAGGGACCCCTCATCCGGCTTCGTCCCTCAGCCACCTTCTCCCCGGGGAGAAGGTGCGGTCTCTTTTGGGGTCGGCACGCCGCCCCAAGCTTACTCGCGCGAACTTTCGCGCGAGTTGCAATTTCCCTCTCCCGGGGGAGAGGGGGGACCGCAAGGCGGAGGGGGCCCCACGTTCTGCTTGTTGTGGGGGTGAGGGGTTGTTTCTCTTGCCCATTCATCCTCGACTTGCGTTCCATCATTTTCTTCCCGATGTACCCAAATTATCGCGAGTTGGAAATGGAATTCTGGCAAGCAGGGTATGGCAATTCTCACGGGCGGGCCTTGAGCGTCGCCGATGCACGCACGCTGTCCTGGCCTTACTTGCAGGCATGTTGATTCTGAGTTCCCATCCGCTAAAAGCGCCCGCCTCTCCCAGCAGCAAGGCGTTTCAAGCTGCCGCCGAGCAGAATCCCCCCGCCAACGCGCCCTCGGCATTGGAAGAGCGTTATCGCGAGCGCACGGAGAGAAATCCCAAAGACACCGAAGCTCTGGAGGGCCTCGCGATCCTGCAGGTCAAGCGCGGCGACTACGCGGGCGCGATAGACGCCTATCGCCGCCTTCTCGCCCTGGAGCCGGACAACCACAACGCCAGGCTGGGACTGGGCCGCGCGCTCGCCTTGCACGGCCAGTATCCCCAGGCAGTCGAGCAGTTTCGTGAAGTGCTCGCGCAAAACCCCAACGACAGCGATGCCCTGGAGGCCATGGCCCAGGTTCATCTATGGTCGGGGCACCCGGAATGGTCCCTGGTGATCTTCGACAAGCTGGCATCGAGTCATCCGGAGAACGTCGACTACGCATTGGGGCAGGCCCGGGCACAGGTCCGCTTGCGCAAATATGCGGAGGCGCGCAAGACGCTCAACGCCATTCTCAGGACCCACCCCCATCAGCACGACGCAGAATTACAACTGGCCTACCTTGACGTCTACCAAGGGCATCAGGAAAGCGCCAAACGGCGATTCAATCAATTGCTGAGAAAAGACCCGACCGACCGGGAAGCGCTGGAGGGCAATGCGCGCGTGGCCTACTACCGCGGCGATCTGGACTATGCCCGAAAATTAACCTCCCGGCTGGTGGAAGACGATCCGGGCGATACGTCCTCCATGTTGCTGCTGGCGCGGGTGGAACGGGCACTTCACCATCCCGACCAGGCGCGTTCACTGGTCAGCCGGACGGAGGCCGTCGATCCCGGCAACACCGACGCGCGCGACCTGGAAAATAGCCTCGACGAAGAAACCCGTTCCACGATGCACACCGCGGCTTCCTTTGCCCACGAAGTTACCACCGGAAATCCCTCCGTCGCGGAAGACTTGATCACCTATGGGTTTGAAAATACCTGGGCAGGATTTATCCTGCCGCGCTCGCAATCGTTCGTCTCTCTCTACTACCTTCCCTCCGAAAGCCCCAATGGGGGGATTCAGGGTTCGGTGGCGCCGTGGCAAATTCTCTATCGGCAGACGACCTACCTGAGTCCACGGCTAACCTTCCGCTTTGGCGCGGGGCTGGCGCGTTATGGCCCTTCCGACGCGGTCACGATACCCAGCGAAGCATTGCCGATCACCTCAGCCGGATCGCGGCCGATCGGATTTGGAAACCTGAACTATGCCTTTACCCCCAAACTCCACATCGATATCGGGCTGGGGCGAAATGCCATCACCTACACGCCCGTGGCCACCCACCTGGGAGTTATGGAGGACCGATTTTCCGTGGGCTTGAATTTCCAACCCAGCCCCAGGACCGAGTTCTTGCTGGAATCCTTCACGAATCAAGACTCCACCGAGGCTTACGGCCATAACCTCAGCCCGGCCGGATCTCCCCCCACGGGAGCGAGTTATGCAGACGTTATTCATGGGGCGGGGACAAATATGCGCTTGAGCCACAAAGTCATGCAAAGAAACAGCGTGGCGATTGAACTCGGCTACGACGGGCTGCTGCTTGCCTATGAGGGCAGTAATCGGCCGTATCTGGGATTCTTCACTCCCGGGTTTTTTCAACGCCACTATCTCACCTCGCGGTTCACAGTCAAATTGCATGGCCCAGTGGGATTTGAATTCTATTCCGGCGTGGGCGGCCAACAAGTCGAGCGCGGCACGCGGCTGACGCCGGCATTTCTACTAAGCCCCACTTTGACGCTCAAGGCAAGCTCCCGGCTGACACTCGGCTTGGGCTATACAGGCT
>CAVTDA010000165.1:0-51688 GCA_963733285.1 uncultured Acidobacteriota bacterium | reverse complement strand
TCCCGGCGGGTGCGCGTGCAAGGCAGGGTGAAATGGTTCGACCGGGAGGGAGGATTCGGAGTTGTCGGCGCTCAATTTGGGGAGGAGTTGCACCTTCACTTTTCTCAGATTTTGGGCGATGGACTGGAATTCTTGCGTGAGGGTTCCCTGGTGGAATTTGAGGTTGGGCAGGGTCCCCGGGGGCCAATCGCGGCGAAAGTAACCGTCCTGGGAAGGAATCGAGCGGGAAGCGCCGGGAATGGGACGGAATCCACAGCGTCAAATGAATCGGCAGGCTCATCCACTCCGTGGGAAGTGCTCGGTGTTCCCATTGACGCCAGCGAGGATGAGATCACGGCGGCCTATCGGCGCATGGCGCAAATGTATCATCCCGATAAGGTCACGACGCTCGGGCCGGAGTTGCAGGAGGTGGCGGATCGCCGCATGAAAGAGATTAATGCCGCCTACGACGCATTGAAGCAGAGTTGAACCCAAGCGGTCTGCAAATTGCGAGCGGTCGGCATCTCCAGGCCTGCTCCCCACCAAACTGCCTTCTTGTTGTATCCTAAGTAGAGAATGGGCAAGTCAAGCACAGAAACAGATCATTCATCTGACCCGGCGATTCCTGTGAATACCGTGAGCGCTGATCAGACGAACCGCGGTCCATCGTCCTGGGCCACGCTCGCACACGAACTCTTCCGCCTCCTCTGGATTGCCTCCGTCGTATCCAATATCGGCACGATGATGCAGGATGTCGGAGCCAGTTGGCTCATGACCGAGCTGGCGCCGTCGCCGCTGATGGTGGCGCTGATTCAAACCGCCGGCGCCCTGCCCGTCCTGCTGCTCTCCTTTGCCGCCGGAGCGCTGGCCGATATCGTCGACCGCCGGTGGCTGTTGATCTTCAGCCAGTTTTGGATGCTGGTAGCCGCGGCGGGACTGGGCGTACTGACCCTTTTTCATCTCATCACGCCGTTCACGCTGCTGGCCTTCACGTTTCTTTTGGGATTCGGCAACGCTCTGACCGGGCCGGTTTGGCAGGCGATTGTGCCGGAACTTGTGCCGCGTGAAGAAGTGGGCCCGGCGATTTCCATCAACTCGGTGGGCTACAATGTGGCACGCGCGGTGGGTCCGGCACTGGGCGGAATCGTGGTCGCAGCGATGGGTTCCGCGGCCGTTTTTCTTCTCAATGCCGTGTCATTCCTGGGCGTCATCGTGGTGTTCTACCGCTGGAAGCGCAAGCCGCGCCAAAGCGTGCTGCCCGCCGAGCGCGTTCTGGGGGCCATGCAAGCCGGCTGGCGCTATGTGGCTCACGCGCCGCCGATTCGCTTCACCCTGGTCCGGGTTTCGCTCTTCATGTTGGGAGCAAGCGCCTTCTGGGGACTCGTTCCACTCTTTGCCCGCCAGGACCTGAAGAGCGGCGCGGCACATACGGCGCCCTGCTCGCCTTCTTTGGCTCGGGAGCGGTGCTCGCCGGATCGATTCTTCCCCATCTGCAACGGAAATTCGGGCTCAAGAAGCTGCTGAATTACGCGACCCTGCTCAACATCTTTGCGCTGATTCTGATGGCGGTTTTGCGCTACTACGCCATGGCCTGCGCCACCACATTTGCCTTTGGATTTACCTGGACGACCGAGCTTTCAACCTTCAACACCAGCGTGCAGCTTAACACCGCCGCGTGGGTGCGCGGACGAGCGATGGCCTTCTATCAGCTCACCTACTTCGCCATGCTGGGGGCGGAAGCGCTCTATGGGGCAGCATCGCCGAGCATGTGGGCATGGCCCGGGTCGCTTCTGGGCGCTTCCCTGGCACTCGCTTTGGGCATCATTGTGGAAGAACGCTTTCCGGTGAGATTCGCCGACGGCCTGAACTTCGAGCCCTCCGCGGGGCCGAGCCCCTTTGTGCTCAATGAGCCGCATGCGGAACACGGGCCGGTTCTGATCACCGTCGAGTATTACATCGACCCCAAGACGTCAGCGGAGTTCTCGACTGCCATGCTGGAGCTGGGCCGCTTTCGCCGGCGCGATGGCGCAGTGGATTGGGGCCTTTATGAGGATGTGGCCGAGGCGGGCCGCTACCTTGAGACCTTCGTGGTGGAGTCCTGGGGCGAACACTTGCGCCAGCACGAGCGCGCCACCATCGCCGACCGGAAGATTTCCGAGCGGGCCAATTCCTTCCACATCCGCGACATTCCTCCGGTTGTTTCCCACATGCTGTACGCCTACTATCAGGAAAAATAGGAGCGGGTGATTGCCGAGTCTTGGGCTGGAATCGAGTTCGAAAGGCTAGGTGGGAGGAAATTTCGGTTCGTCGCGCTTAGGGTGCCAGACATGAAGAATTTCGACACGTGCGGACAGCTCACTGACGTCGTAGAAAATTCGATGCTAGCGAAAGACGATTTCGCGCAGTGGACCCTTCGCATTGCGTGGATAGGTGGGGCCAATAAAGGGGAAGGATGCCAGAACGCGGACATGTTCAAGGATGCCCCGTCCGAGGCGAATTGCGGCCTGTGGGTCATCGCTGGCGATGTAAGAACAAATGTTCTCGATGTCGGCAATCGCCGCATCGGACCAGACTATTTTGAAGTCCATGCCGTAGCCCAGGACTCCACCGAGCGTTCAGCTTCCTGCTGAGTCTTGGTCCGGCCCTCGGCAATGTCTGCCCGCCCGCGACGAATGGAGGCCATAATGCGCAACTCTTCGCTGATCTCTTCCAGCGTCGCGTCCTCCGGGAGCCTCTGAAGCGCGTCGATCACCGCTTGCTTGTCCGTCATAACCTCGATACTACCGTTTCATTTCGGCCGGTGCAAGGAAGGAAATTTGGATGCAGTTAAAGGTCCGCAGCCTCTCCACAATCATGCTTTTTCGTTGCGAATTCCAATTTAAAACCTCCATCCCCCCGAACATAAGCTGGAGAACTTCTGCTATTTAATTATGTGCGGCTCCCGTCACCCCCACATCCGGTAGCCGATCATCCGGCCGTGCGATCAAGGTGTAAATCACCGGCAAGAGAATCACGCTCAGGAGCAAGTCGGCGATCAATCCGCCGACGATAACGATGGCAAAAGGCCGCTGGGAGTCCGAGCCGATGTCGTGTGATAGCGCGGCCGGAAGCAATCCCAGCGTGGCGACGAGCATGGTCATGAGAGTCGGGCGCAAACTGCGGACGGCCCCGTTGGTGGCAGCTTTCACAATATCCGGCTCATGAGCGCGCGCCTGATTGATGTATTGAACGACGATTAATCCCACCTGCACGGAGACTCCGAACAACGCCAACATGCCGATGCCCGATGAGACGCTGAAGTGCGTTCCGGTCACAAGCAGCGCCAGGAGGCCGCCGATGGGCGCGGTGGCGAGAGTGGTCAAAATCAGCAAGGCCCACTTGAAGGAATTGAACGCCGCGTAAAGCAGCAGGACGATCATCAGGATGGTAATGGGCACGATCAAGGCCAGGCGCGCATTGGCGCGCTTTTGACTGGCAAACTCACCCGCCCAATCAAGCGTGTACCCGGGCGGCAGTTGAACCTTTTGATGGACCGCCCGCATGGCGTCGCGCACCGTTCCGCCCAGGTCGCGGCCGCGCACGCTGAACTTGATGGCGATGTAGCGGGAGTTGTTTTCGCGGTAAATCATGGAGGCGCCGTCTTCAATTTTGACGTTGCAGAGCTGGCCGAGCGAGACGCGTTCGCCGGAGGGGGCCTGAATGCGAATGTCGGTGATATCCTCCGCCGTCGCCCGATAGGGTTCCTGGTAGCGAACCACCAGGTCGTAGCGCTCCTCGCCAATCAGAATTTCGCTGACGGCCTTGCCGCCCACCGCAGTTTCAATCGCGTCCTGAATATCGCTGACATTGATGGCATAGCGATCGGCTTTGGCGCGGTCCACGGTCAGGTCAAGATTTGGCTGGCCGAGAACGCGGAAAGTGCCGAGGTCGGCAATTCCCGGAACCGGCGACATGGCGCTGACAATCTGGTCGGCTTTGGACTCCAGAGTTTTGAGATCGGGACCGATGATTTTGACCGCCATCTCGCCTTTGACGCCGCTTACGGCTTCTTCCATGTTGTCGGAAATGGGCTGGGAGAAATTCCAAATGACGCCAGGAATCTTTTCCACTTCATTGTCCAGCGCCGCAATCAGCAATTCCTTGTTCTCGTGGAATTGCGGGCGCCATTGACGGTGAGGCTTCAGGTCGATGAAGTACTCGGTGTTAAAGAACCCGGTCGCGTCAGTGCCGTCATCGGGCCGCCCGACCTGGGAAACGACTTTGGTGACCTCGGGGAATTTTGCGAAGTCGACGCGCGCCTGGTCCATGATGCGGATCCCTTCGCTCGGCCCCGTGCTGGGAGCGAGTGTACCGCGCGCCCAAATGGCGCCTTCATCGAGATGGGGAAGAAATTCCGACCCGATGAATCCCCCAAAGATCAGGGCGACGGTGGCCAACACGACGGCGATGGCGCTTCCCACCGTGACCCAGGGGTGGCGAATGCTCAACTCCAGCGATCTTCGGTAGCGATTCGTCACCCATGCAAGAACGGGGTTTCGCCACTCGTGCGTGCCGGGCCGGAACAGGAAGGTCGCGAGCACCGGCGCAATCAGGATGGCAAAGAGAATGGCGCCCAGCAGGGCAAAGGCCACCGTCCACGCCATGGGGTGAAATAGCCGCCCTTCCACGTGCTCCAGGGTGAAGATGGGCAGGTAGGCGGTGATGATGATGGCGATGGCGTAAAAGACCGGCTGCTGCACTTCATGGGCCGCCTGGCGGACGATTTCCGTCACGGTAGCGGATTTGCCGTTGGCGTCGCCGATGTGCCGGAGAATATTTTCCACCATGACCACCGAGCCATCCACGACCATGCCAAAGTCGAGCGCCCCGAGCGAGAGAAGATTGGCCGGGATGTGGCGGAGGTCGAGCAGAATCGAGGCAAAGAGCAGGGAGAAGGGAATCGTCAGGGCCACAATCAAGGCGCTGCGCAGGTTTCCGAGAAACAGGAAGAGAATGATGACCACCAACACAATTCCCGAGCTCAGGTTGAACAGCACGGTGTCGGTGGTCAAATGGACCAGGTCACTGCGGTCGAGGAAGGGAACGATCCTGACGCCTGGTGGGAGCACGTGCTGGTTGATGAAGTTCACTTTGTCGTGAAGGGCCGCCAGTGTACTTTCCCCTTCTGCCCCTTTGCGCAGGAGGACGATTCCTTCCACCACGTCGTCGTCATCAATAACCTTGCCATCGTCACGATGAATGGCCTTGCCGAGTTTCCCCAAACGAATCTTGGGTCCCTGTGTGACCACCGCAATGTTGCGCACCCGCACGGGCGTCCCATTTTGAGCCTTGACCACCGTGGCGCCGATGTCGTCGACGTTCTGCATCAAGCCCATGGCGCGGACGTTGAACGCCTGCTGGCCGCGCTCGATAAAACTGCCGCCGGCGTTGACGTTATTGGCGGCAAGGGCCTGTTCCACCTGGGCGATGTTCACGCCGTAGTCGATCATCCGATTGGGATCCACCTGCACCTGGTATTCCCGCGTGACGCCGCCAAAGATATCCACGTCGGCGACATCGGGGACGGATTTCAACTCCTTACTCACCGTCCAGTCTTGCAAAGTCTTCAGGGCCATAACGTCGTATCGCGGGTCGGAGCTTTGCAGCGTGTAGAAATAGACCTGGCCAACCGGGCTGTAGTCCGGCCCGATTTGCGGGCTCAGGTTATCCGGCAGGGTCACGAGCGAAAGACGTTCAAGCACCTGCTGCCGATTCTCGAAATCATTGGAATCGTCGTCAAAGATCAGCGTCACCGAAGAAATTCCAAACAGCGAAAGTGAGCGCAAATGCGTCAGGTGGGGAATGCCGTTCATCTGGAGTTCGATGGGGACGGTGACCTGGCGCTCAACCTCCTCGGCGGCGCGGCCGGGCCACTGGGTGATGACATTCACGTAATTGTCGGCAACGTCCGGATAGGCTTCCACCGGCAAGCGATGGAAGGAGACGATCCCCCAGATGAGCAGAAGTACTCCAACGCACAAGACAAGAAACTTCTGCCGCAACGCGAAATCAACGAGGTATCGGATCATAAGTCATGGGCCGCCAGTCGCTGGATTTTGCGGACGACGGGATTACTCCTTGCCGCCAGCCGGCATGCACGCGTGAAAATTCGAGTCCTCATTCCATCCCCGCGGTGCTGGCGAATTGCAAGGCGTTGGCGACAATCTTGTCCCCCGGCGCGAGGCCGCTCAGTATCACCTGCTGTCCGCCGTCCGAGTCCGATCCGGCCTGCACCGGGTGGCGGCGAAACCGGTCGCCACCGAGAGGCGTAAAGACCCAGTCCTGGTCGTGAAGGCGCAGTATCGCGGAAGCCGGGACGACGGAGCGCAGCACTCCGGTCTGCGAACGGAAAGTCGCCGTGGCAAACATTCCGACACGCAGCGTGTGATTGGGGTTGGGCAATTCCAGGCGGACTTTCGCGGTGCGAGTTGCAGGGTCGAGCACCTGGCTGATGTTCCCAACCCGCCCGTGGAGGACGACGTCCGGGAAGGCATTCAGCCGGACTTCGGCGGAATCTCCCATGCGCACGCGCTGAAGATCGTTTTCATAAACATCGCAAAGCACCCAAACGTGGGAGAGATCCGCGATGGTAAAGAGATTCGGGGAATTATCGAGGGAACGGACGCCGGTTCCGCTGGCAACGTTCTGTTCCACAATCGTTCCGGAAATCGGGGCGCGGATGGCCACGAGTGGGGAAGGATGATAGACGTCCGCGCCGAGAAGTCGAAGGTGCTCTGCGCTTGTGGCGACATCGACCTTGGCCTTTTGCTCGGCGTTCTGCGCCGTTTCGAGGTCGCGTGCGGCGATTGCACCCTTGGCGTACAGATCCTTGGCCCGGTCAAGCTGCTGGCGGGCGAACGCCTCATCGGCCTGGGATTTTTGGTAGTCGGAAGATGCCTGCGCGACATCGGGGCTGCTGATGGTGAGGAGGACCTGGCCCTTCGTGACTGCATCGCCCAGGCGTACGCGTACGTCCACGGCACGCCCTCCCGCGAGAGAGAGAACCGGGACGGAGCGATTGACGTCGGGCGCAACGACTCCGGTAACGTGGAGCTCGTCCACTGCGCGGATCTGCTCCACGACGGCGAGAGCGAATTGCTCAGGATGACTCACTTCCGCCACGCCGTCCCCGCTGATTTCTTGCACTTGGGTTTGGTCCGGATTGGGCGACTCGGCATCAGTTCTCGTGGGCCGGTTGCAGCCGGTCGCCAGGATTGAGAAGAGAATCGTAACCGTGCAAGCGATCAGGAAGCCTGAACGCTTTGGGAGGAAAATCCTCCGAAACGTGATCGGACTCATTGACGTCACCTTTGCCACCCGTTCACGCGCCCGGCAGCAGCCGGTCGCGGAAAGGTGCGTCTGGGCGCTCCCCGCGAAGCTCGTGCATTCCAGGTGCAATGCTCGCTGGGAGTCGCTGATTTGGAGATTGTTAGGGCCGCGTGTACTTAAGCAGCCCGGGGGAGCTCAAGCTCGCTCAACAGGAGGCGCGCGGCCTTTGGAAAGTTGGATGGGAATAAGTCGATCGAGGCAGATTTCTGATGGGATGACTTGAGAGATGACAACGAGTTGAACGCTGAAAGAACGAAAACTCGGAGCGACTAGTGTATGGAACAAAAACTTCCCGGAACGCCCATCGCCTTGGGATAGCGCACGAGCTTTCATGACGGCGCCGGAGCTGTCCTCCATCACCGTCATCTCCGCATGCAGATCATCCGTTAGCGAGATGACGGGAAATAACAGGATCAGCGCGCAGGCGAGGGCCAGGATGCCGATTGCCGTGGTGCGGCGGCTCCGCAAGGTGCTTCGGTACTTCCCGCTGCGCCAGAAAAGAAAGGCTCCAATGGCGACGAAGAGCCAGAATGTATTGAGGAGGATTTCCATACTTGCTTACACAAAGCGCCGAAGTGTACTCCAAGCGCGCGTGGCACAGAATGCGCCGACCCGCTTGGTCCCAACACAGGACATCTTAACAGATATTCGATGCCGTTTGTTCTCAACAAGTTGGATCGAAGGTAAAAGTTCGAGAGTTGTTGCGTTCGATCTAAGATCAAAAACCCGAGGAATGATTCGGCTTTGAAAACGGGGCGCACTGTGAACAACAAATCCGCTTGCTATACCGGGTGGTATGTTCTTTCGACACTCCAGGGCTTCCACCCCTAACCTCTAACACCTACTCCTAGACACTTTTGCGCACCCTTCTCTATAATGAACCTTAACCTCACGACGGAGGATGCGTGCAAGTGAAAGAACCGCTGGACCTTAAGGCTACCATCAACCTGCCCAAAACCACCTTTTCCATGAAGGCCAATTTGCCCCAGAACGAGCCCAAATGGCTGGCGCAGTGGGCCAAGGACGACCTTTACGGACAAATTCGCGCTGCGCGCAAGGACGCGCCGATCTTCACCTTGCATGATGGACCGCCCTACGCCAACGGGCGCATTCATCTGGGAACCGCGATCAACAAGATGCTCAAGGACTTCATCGTCAAGGTGAAGACGCTTGAGGGTTTCAACACGCCTTACAAGCCCGGGTGGGACTGCCACGGCCTGCCGATTGAAATCAACGTCGACAAGGAACTCGGCGGCAAAAAGTCGCAGATGAATCCGGTGGATGTTCGCCGCGCCTGCCGCAAATTTGCGAAAAGTTCGTGGAACTCCAACGCCAGGACTTTATGCGTTTGGGGGTTCTAGGCGAGTGGGAGCATCCCTACCTCACGATGAGTCCTGAGTATGAGGCGAGGATCGCCGAAGCCTTTCTGATTTTCCTGCGCGATGGGTATATTTATCGCGGCCGCAAAGCCGTCTATTGGTGCATTCACGACAAAACCGCGCTGGCCGAAGCTGAAGTTGAATATGAAAACGACCGTAGCCCTTCGATCTACGTGCGCTATCCGGTGACTTCCGACCCGGCGGAGCTCGATCCCTCACTCAAGGGACGGAAGCTCTGGGTCATGATCTGGACCACTACACCCTGGACGCTCCCCGCCAGCATGGCCGTGGCCTTCCATCCCGATTTTGAATACGTCGTGGTGGGCGACGACAACCCGCAGGGCGATGCCTACATCGTCGCCAAGTCGCGGCTTGAGCCGGTCCTCGAAACGACGGGACTAAAAGGCCTGAAGGTTTTGAAATCCTTTGCCTCGGGAAAAGACCTCGCGGCGATCCAGGTCGGCATCCGTTTCTCGATCGCGCGATTTTGCCGGTCATGGCGAACTACGTAACCGCCGAGGACGGAACAGGCATTGTTCACACGGCTCCCGGCCACGGGCGCGAGGACTACATCACCGGCATGCAGTATGGGATCGATATCTATTGCCCCGTCGATGAGGGCGGCAAGATCACCGAAGGCTTGCCCGAGTATGTCGGCAAGCGGGTGTTCGACGCCAACGCCCCGATTATCGAAATGCTGAAGCAGCGCGGCGTGCTGGTGGGCGCGCCCGGCACGCTCGACCACTCCTATCCGCACTGCTGGCGCTGTCACCATCCGATTATCTTCCGCGCCGCCGAGCAGTGGTTTATCAGCATGGAGCACAACAACTTGCGCCAGCGCGCGCTCGATGAAATCAAGAAGACGCGCTGGGTTCCCGCGTGGGGCGAAGACCGCATCTCCAATATGATCGCCGAGCGACCCGACTGGTGCATCTCGCGTCAGCGCGTTTGGGGCGTGCCGATCACCGTGTTCTACTGCGTGGATTGCAACAAGCCCATCATGGATGCCGACCTCGCGAAGCACGCCATTGAGCTCTTTCGCAAGGAGGGCGCCGACGCGTGGTACTCGCATACGGAAACCGAACTGCTTCCGCCCGGCACGAACTGCCCGGAATGCAAAGGCTCCAATTTCCGCAAGGAGACCGACATTCTCGACGTCTGGTTCGATTCGGGCTCAAGCCATTTCGCGGTGCTCGGACACCGGCCCGATCTGCCCTGGCCGTCGGATATTTATCTCGAAGCGGGTGACCAGTACCGTGGCTGGTTTCATAGCTCGCTGCTCGTGGCGTTGGGAACAAACGGCGCCGCACCTTATCGCCAGGTTCTGACCCATGGATGGGTGCTCGATGCCCAGGGTCGCGCCATGTCGAAGTCGCTCGGCAACGTGATCGAGCCGCAGGAAGTTATCAAGACGCACGGGGCGGAGATTCTGAGACTCTGGGCGGCTTCGGTGGAATTCGGCGAAGACGTTTCGATTTCGCCCGACATGCTCGCGCGTCTCTCCGAGGCTTATCGCAAACTGCGCAACACGTTCCGCTATTGTCTCGGCAATCTCTACGACTTCGATCCCGCCAAAGACATGGTTGGCGGCGACAACTGGAAGAGATCGACACTTGGGCGCTCGTGCGCACGGCGGAGTTGCTGGAGCGCTCCGCAGCCGCTTACGGCGAATATGCCTTCCACAAGGTTTATCGCGGCGTCTCCGACTTTGCGACTGTGGAGATGAGCAAGTTCTATCTCGACATTTTGAAGGACCGGCTCTACACCGCGCCCGCGGGTTCGTTGCGCAGGAGGGCGGCGCAGACGGTGCTCTATCGGATTGCCGATGCCGTCGTGCGACTCGTCGCTCCGCTGATGTGCTTTACCTCGGATGAGGTGTGGACGCATCTGCCGGCTCCACATCTGCGGGAAAAGAGCGTTCACCTGGCGAAGTTTGTTTCACCTGCCGACCTGCGCGCAGGTTTATCCGAGAAACATTTGAGCAAGATGGGAAATTGGCCGCGGCTTGATCGAGTTGCGCGAAGAAGTCCTGAAAGCGCTCGATGTGGCAAGGGAAGGGAAGTTCATCGGCGGGGCACTGGAGGCGCGTGTATCCTAGCGGCGAATATCGATCGCTGCCCTTTCTGGAGGAGTATCGCGCCTTCCTGCCGCAGTTCTTCATCGTGTCGCAAGTGGACATCTCGCGAAAGACCGGTCGAAGGCACCACGGCCACGGGATTCGCGGACTAAGCGTCAAGATTGAAAAGGCGCTGGGCACAGAAGTGTGACCGCTGCTGGAACTATTCGATTCACGTGGGTGAGGATTCGCGCTATCCCACCGTGTGTGAACGCTGCTCCGCGGCGCTAAAGGAGATCGAGGCGGCAGGCTGAAGGATCACCACCAAGACACCAAGGCACAAGGGAAGAACAAGCAGCCTGGGCATCGATAATTCAATTTCTTCTTGGTGCCTTGGTGGTGAGATTAATTTCGGCGGAGCCCCGGAGAATCCAAAATCCAAAATCCAAAATCCAAAATCGAGATGTTGGTCGTCGCAGTCCTCGTCTTTGTGGCCGACCAGGTCAGCAAGTGGTTGGTCATGCGGCGAATTCCTTCGCACGCCGTCGTTTCCGTCATTCCCGGGTTTTTCAATTTGACCAATAGTAAGAACTCCGGCGCGGTTTTCGGAATGTTCAGCGATTCCGCGGTCCGGTGGAAGACGCCGCTTCTGGTGGTCGTTTCATTTGTGTTGCTCGTGACGGTGGTAACCATGGTAGGCCGAATCCAGAATCTTAAATGGGCGAGCCGCATCGGGCTGGCGATGGTTCTGGGCGGAGCGCTGGCAAATCTTTTTGACCGCGTCCGCTTCGGCGAAGTGGAAGATTTTCTCGACTTTTATTTTCGCTCCTACCACTGGTACACCTTCAACGTCGCCGATGCCGCGATTGTGGTGGGGACGGGGTTGATCATCGTGCAAGTGTTGATGGGCGGGTAGGGAAGAGTTGTCAGGATTTGCAGTGCGGAACTTCCACCTAAACGCAGACTCAGTTTTAAGCAGTTAGCCCTCAACCTCTCGTGTTAAGCTCCTGCCTTCAGTATCACAACACCCATGGCCGAAACGTTTGAATTCGTGGTTTCTGCACAATCCTCCGGCGGCCGGCTGGACCGCTTCCTGGTGCGGCAAATGCCTGACTGGAGCCGCAGCCAGATCGCGCGTTTAATCCGCGAAGGCCTCGTAATTATTGGCGCGGACCGGGCGAAAAAGGCCGGGGATTTGGTCGCGGCTGGACAGAAGATCACGGTCACCGCCCAGCAGGAAGAAATACGCGCGCACGCAGAAGACCTTCCACTCGAGATTCTCTACGAAGATTCAGACGTTCTCGTCGTCAACAAGCCGGCGGGCATGGTGGTTCACGTGGGCGCTGGGGCATCATCGGGGACGCTGGTGAATGCTCTCCTGGGTCACATCGCCAAACTGTCGACGGAAGGTGGCGAGGAGCGGCCCGGAATCGTTCATCGGCTTGGACAAGATGACTTCGGGCTTGATCCTGATTGCCAAGAACAACCCTGCTCACCGGCGCTTGAGCGAGATGTTCAAGTCGCGCGACGTGCATAAAACCTATCTGGCGCTGGTGCACGGGCGCGTCGCCGTCGACAATGGCGAAATTTCCAGGTCCGTGGGCCGGGACCCCCGTCGTCGTGTACGCATGAAGGTGGACGGAATAGCCTCGCGCGCGGCGCTGACCAAATTTCACGTCCTCCGGCGCATTGGACAATTCACCTTGGTTGAAGCCACGCCGTTAACCGGCCGCACCCATCAGATTCGCGTGCATCTCGCGAGTCTTGGACATCCCGTGGTGGGCGACACGACTTACGGCGCTCCGGCCAAACTTCGCCTGGGGAAGCACGAAGAGCCAACCCTGCCGCGCACCTTCCTTCACGCGGCGAAGCTGGCGCTTGCACACCCCATTACGGGGGCGTCACTGAAATTCGAAGCACCCTTGCCGGACGAGCTTGCAAAATTTCTCGCTTACATTGAAGCCCACAAAGGTTAAGCTGAAATCGCGGGATCCGAGACCCCACTGGAGGCTGGCATCGTGCGCAGGATTCTCAACCCTTGGTTGCTGGCTTTATTGCTGCCCGTCGCGGCGATTGCGGCCGACAGTCTGCCTCTCACCCCCTATCCCAATCAACTCGAAGCCCGCGAAGGCGTGCTGCACATTGGGGTGCGCGTCCATGTGGAAGTCGTGGGCAATGCGGAAGAGGATCGTCTTGCCGCCTCGCTGCTGACGGACGAATTGAGCTCCATCGATGGCGTCATCGCCGGCGACAAAAATGACTCGCCCACCATCACCCTGGCGCGTTCCGACAGCCCGGAAGGGTCGAGGATTCTACAAAAGTACGCAATGGCGCTTCCGCCCAAGGCCGAGATGGAAGGCTACGTTCTCGTCGTGACGCCCACCGAGGCCTGCGTCGTGGCCAAATCGGGCGCCGGGATTTTTTATGGAGTGCAAACGCTGCGGCAATTGCTTCACCCATTGAGTCCGCCTCCCGCACCCCCCGCCAGGCCGGGAGCAACCGATCAAACCATCGCCGCTCAGCCGCCTCAAGCGGGAGCCGAAGCCCCCGCGGTTCGCATCGTTGATTGGCCCGCAATCCGATGGCGCGGAGTGAGCCTCGATATCAGCCGCGGTCCCATTCCCACCCTCGCCTCGCTCAAGCGCGACATCGCGTTGCTGGCTGAATACAAAATCAATGTCATCTCTCCCTACATGGAAAACGCCTACGCCTATCCCAGCCTGCCGAACCTCGCGGCTCCGGGCGGGGCGCTGACTCCCGGCGAGGCGAAGGAAGTGGTGAAGTATGCGGCGCAGTTCCATATGGAGGTCATTCCCGAGCAGGAATCGTTTGGTCATCTGCACTTGGCGTTGCAACAAGAACGGCTCCAAAGTTTGGCCGAGCTGCCCTACGGGAATGTACTCTCGCCCACGGTCCAGGGATCGTTCGATTTCATCAACAAGATGTTTGGCGACCTTGCGGATGCCTTCCCGGCGCCGTTCTTCCATATTGGCGCCGATGAAACCCTGGAGCTGGGTGAGGGGCAAACCAAGTCCGACGTCACCGCGCAGGGCTACGGCAAGGTCTACATCGATTACCTGCGCAAGATCGATGACACCCTGAGCCCCTACCATCGCAAGCTGCTTTTCTGGGGAGATATGGGGCTGCACCACCCGGAACTCCTGCGGCAACTCCCTCATGACATGATTGCCGTGGCTTGGGACTACAACGCACAAGACTCCTACGCGCGGCTGATCCGGCCATTCAGGGAAGCGGGGCTTGATACCTGGGTGGCGCCAGGCGTCAGCAACTGGAACCGTATTTATCCCAATTTCAATGTGGCGCTGGCGAACATTCGCCAATTTGTTAGTGATGGTAAAGCACTGGGCTCGACGGGCGTCCTTAACACCACTTGGTTTGACGATGGCGAAGGGATGGTGAATTTTACGTGGTATGGGCTGGTTTACGGGGCGGCGCAGAGCTGGCAGAAGACGGTGGACGATGACCAGTTCAACGCAAGCTGGGATTGGACCTTTTACCGCGCCGACGACCATCACTTTGCCGGTGAGGTCAAAAGCCTCTCCGGCATTCACCATGTGCTGACGCAGGCGATCAATTCCGACGGCAAGGATTCCCTCACGTGGCGAAATGCCATGTCGCCGGAGGGGCAGGCTCTCTACACGAAAATGGAGCCCGCCGCCCATCAGATCCGATTAACCGCTGAGGATGTGATTGCCGATCTGATTCCAAATTGGAAGCTCGCGCGCCGCAATGGCGACATGCTGGCTTACAGCGAATTCGCCGCGCGCCGCTTTGATTACCTCGGGCAGAAGGCGATTTATTCGAAGTCTATCGCCGACCTCTACGCCCAGGCGCAGGCGCAGTCCGCCGATTCCACTACCGTTCACAAGACGCTTTACCGGATCAACGACCTGATGCAGGACATGAGCCATCAGACGATGGTCCTGCGTGACATGTATCAAAGGCTGTGGCAGGGAGAGAATCGGCCGTACTTTTTGGGAAACATCCTGGCTCGATACGATCGCGAGGCGGAGCGCTGGGCTGAGGCGTCGGATCGACTGCGCCAAATTCGCCTGGATTACGATCAGCGCACCCTGCCCGCACTTCTCGATCCGGTTGAGCCGCCGGCGAGATGATTTACCGATCCCGTCGATCCAAACCCAGATGCTCCCAGGCACGAGGGTTGGGTTCATTTCGCGGGTGAGCGTGGATATTCCGCGCTCCGATTCGGTGCAATCCTCTCCGCATAAGCGGGTAAGGGCGGCGCGGCGTGAGCGCCTTCCTGATACCAATAGGCGACGCTGGTGTAGTCGTCGTGGCTGGGCACCTGCTTGCCGCCGGCGAAGCGCTGATTTTGAATTTCCACCTTTAACGATTTCTGGAAGCGCACCGGATTTGCCAGATACCACCGGTACATGCGATTCAGCCCGTCATCCATCTGGATATACCCGCTGTAGATGTACGAATACTTGTGATCAAAACCCCAGCATGAGCCGTATTCATCTTCGGTTCCGGGGGTGTGCGTGATCCCGGCGCCGTCAACGTGAAAGATCGTGTCGCCCTCTCCCCACCATTCCTGGTATTTTGTGGCCACTTCGAGGAAATTTCCGACATACTGGCCCCTGCCTTGGACCTCCAATAGCGTATGCATTCCATCAACCGTTGGATTTGAGCGGTTCCAGGCGGCGTGGAGGCGGCTGGTTTCCGTCGCATAGGCGGCATCGTGGTCATAATCGATCCCATAGGCGACGGAGCGGCTGTACTCCTCGTCGCCATCGTTTTCAAGCACCAGGCGCGCGTGCTGGGAGAACGGCATGGGCAGGTAGCACATGAAGTTGTAGTGATTGATCTGCATGGGCAGCGACTGGTAATCAATCGGCTTCCGGCCAAAGGCGCCAAAGAAATCCCACAGCGGCACGCGAATGCTGGGCTCGGCGGCGTTGTCCCAATAAACCTTCAGCACCAGGCCGGGGTAGAACGCTCCGGAACCTTGAGCAGGCCGCATGAAGCTGCTGTCGGTGAAATAGAAGTACGTGATCTTGGCTGGTCCGGCGAGGTCGGCGAGGACGAAATCCTTACCCGGCGGCAAGTCAATGTCGTGGTATTCCACATGGCTGCCGGAGGTTCCGGAAGTGATGCGGTAAATATCGTTGACTTGGGCGCTTGCCACTTTGGGTGCCAAGCCAAATATTAGAGCTGCACCAAAAATCAGGTTGAAAGCACGGCGCGGGCTTAGTTGAAAATTGGCTGCAATCTTAGAAGTTCCGCATTTCATCGTTTTTCTCCACGGTAGGGACGAGATGAGATCACACGAGATGGCAATTTCAAACCGTGCCAATCTAATTCCAATTTTGCGAAATGGCAACCGGTGGGATTGAAAACAACACGAATCTCGTGTACACTATTTTCGTATGAAAAACATTACCTTAAGCGCAGACGAACATCTGATCGAGCAAGCACGGCTGGTTGCGAGGTTGCAGCGGGAGACCTTGAACTCGGCCTTCCGGAAGTGGCTTGTGCAATATGCTGCGCGGAGTGGCAACGGCCGCGAATTTGATTCGCTCATGGAACGCTTGCGCCACGTCAAGGCAGGGAGACGCTTTAGCCGGAACGAGATGAATGAACGCTAGGTTTTTTCTGGATACGAATATCTTCGTTTACACGTTCGATTCAACTGCGCCCGCCAAGGCCCGGCGTGCACAGGAATTGATTCGTGAGGGAATTGAAACTCGAAGAGGGGTAGTCAGTTTTCAAGTCATACAGGAATTTTTCAATGTTGCCCTCCGTCGATTCGCTGTTCCGATGGCTGTATCCGACGCTGAGCAATACCTTTCGACGGTTTTCCGTCCACTCTGCGCCGTTCAATCCTCGCAGGGACTCTATGCCGAAGCAATTCAACTAAACAGCCGGTTTGGGCTTTCGTGGTACGACTCCGTGATTGTTGCCGCCGCTCTCGAAGCAGAATGCGCGGTCTTGTATAGCGAAGATTTTCAATCCGGCCAGACTTTCGGGCCTCTGAAGGTCGCGAACCCGTTTAACTCCACACGAGCAGTCTCGTAAAGCTCTCCGCAATTCCTTCGAGCCCGTTTGCCTCAAAATTGAATTTGAACTCCGGAGATTATAGATAGGGTAAGATGGTGCGCTCGGAATCTAACAACCTGGAATGGAGAACTGACCAAAGTGAAACTTGCCGCCTGTGATTATACGTTTCCCAAACTGCAATGGGAGCAGACCGCGCTGATGGCCCGTGAATTGGGCGTGGAGGCGCTGGACATTGCTTTGTTCGCCGGAGCGGTCGCACCTCGACCCGGCGGAGGTCTTCGCCGACCTGCCGCGCGCCTGCAAACGCGTGAATGAGGTACTCGACACCAACGGCCTGCGCATTGCCGACGCCTTTGGGCAGGCGAGCCTCGGGGCGGACGCGAAGGCCATCAATCACCCCGAGGCATCGGCTCGGGCCGCGGCAAAAGAATTCTTCTACCGCCTGCTGGAGTTCGCGCTGCGATGCAACGGCGTCCACATGACGGTCCTGCCCGGCACGTCGTTCCCCGGTGTGAAGGATGAGGATTCGCTCAAGCGCTCGGCAGACGAACTCGCCTGGCGTGTCGAAGAAGCCGCGAAGGTCGGCGTCGTGATGGCCACGGAATGTCATTTCGGGTCAATCGCTCCCACGCCGCAGCTCGCCGCGAAGTTGCTCGATCTGACGCCGGGATTGACGCTGACGCTCGACTACACGCATTTTACCTATCACGGCATTCCCGATAAGGAGGTCGAGCCGCTGATTGCCCGAACTTCGCACTTCCACGCGCGCGGCGCCTGCAAGGGGAAAATTCAGGCGACGATGTCGGAGAATACGATCGATTACGACAGCATCCTGCGCGCCATGCAAAAGGTCAATTACAAGGGATTCGTGGTGCTGGAGTACGTCTGGACCGAGTGGATGGACCTGAACCGGGTCGACAATATCAGCGAGACGATTATCCTGCGCGACCTGTTGCTGGCCATGGAGCGGTCAACCCCGGTCACGGCGCAGTAACGCCACTTGATTTGGCTGATTTTGAGGTTTGGACCATGCCCATCTCAATTGTTCGCCTGGGATCGCCGAGAAGGGCACACGAAGGGTTGCGGATTGGCACGGTTCGCCGACCGCCGCGCGGAGTCCCCGTGAGTGAATTCGCCAAACGGGACTTTTACGATGTCTGGTTTCCGGCGCTGTCTCCCAGCGCGCCCCTGGTTGCGGCGGCGCTTCAGGCGCAGACCGAAGCCGCATGGCGGAGCTTTGAGCGCAAATTTCGCGCGGAGATGAACAAACCCGAAGCCTCGCGCGTGCTCGACCTATTGGCGGCGCTCTCCCACCAAACCAACTTCGCAATAGGCTGCTACTGTGAGAACGAAGCGCACTGCCACCGATCCATTCTCAAAAAGCTGCTTGCCGAGCGCCAAGCCGATATACATTAGAGGATTCGTCGCGCCTCCGAGAATCATTCGCCGAGATGAAATCCCCCTCCGCCACGCTACTCGTAGCGGCCAAACTCGCGCCCCGCATCGGCAAACGCCTGCATGTTCGCGTAAGGCAGACCATCGAAGGGGAAGTCCGTGGTGCAGAGAATCCAATTGCCGCGCGGTTTGACCTTGGTCAGCAAATCCCGCACGCGCAGCCGAATGTCGGCCGGCGTGGCATTGCGCAGGAATTCCACTTGATCGATATTTCCGCGCAGGGTCATGCTGGGACGGATCACGCGCAGGGCGTCATCCAAAATGACGTCGCCAAAGGGCGGGCCGGTGAGGTAGCCCCACATGTCGATGTCCATATCGTTGTAGAGGTGCATGATCTTCTGCGCATCGCCGCAGTTGTGATAAAAGACAAACGCCCCTTCGGCGTGAATCTGGCGCGCCAATTCGTTCTCGTACTCGCGCACGTAGCGCTGAAAGAAACCGGGACCCACGCAACTGGTCGCCATGTTGCCGCCGATTTCAATGCCGTCGGCGCCCGCCGCAATGACCTCGCGATAGGCAGCCATCTGCCAATCCAGCAGGAATTTGATCATTGCCCGGTAAAATCCCTCGTCGGCGATGGGGTCCATCATGACATCTTCGAGCTTGCGAAACTGTGCCGAGGTATTGAACGCTCCATGCGTGCAGGGAATGACGAGGCCTTTTTCCCCCACGGCCGCGCGCGCCCGGCTCACCATGTCGGGATCCATGAACTGCGCGGGCGGAACGTACTTCGCAAAGATTTCGAAATCGGCGCGCGACTCGATCAGGTACTTCTCCACCGCGAGCACGATCATGTGGGGTGAGCTGCGCTCGAAGTTCATCACCTGGCAAAGTTCACCTGCCGGTGTGCAGACCCGCGTAATTCGATGTTGCTTGTCGCAGTCGCCCTCGCGCGTCACGGTGACGTCCCAATTCTCTCCGGATAGAGGCACGTAACTATCGCCGTGGTGCCCTTGCGTAAACAGCACCTCGAATCCAAAGTGGTCGTGATATTTCGCGAACCCTTCCGCAAGATCGAAATCCGGTGGATTAAAGAACGTGTCGATCTCAGGCAGGTAATGAAACATCTCGTAGATGTTATTCGGAGCGATGAAGGGGGAGATGGGGACGCGATCGGTGCGCTTACCCTTGAGCGTTGCAGTCAATAGTTCTCGGCCGGTCATGGAGGGGTTCCTTTCGCGAGGTCGGGCATGGGCGTGCTTTGAAGGCTGGTACGGACTCTTCCGAAACTTGAACTGCAGAATCGTGCAAGGGCAAAATGTTATTGCCCGTGATTTTCTTGCACGCCTTGATATACACACCAAGCGCCGCACAAGGCAAGCATTTCCTCGGGGCACAATCGGGACTTTCAGATTTTTGGCATAGTAGAAATTAGGATGTTATCAACGTCCTTCTACGATAAATAATCTGCCTTGTGTCATTTGATTCCTTGTTTGCTAACACAAACCCATGTATAGTTGGCGGCGGACCTCTTCTTAGCCGACAGGGGCGGCTATAGCTTCATCAGCCCCTTTTCGATTCGACAAGTTTCTACGGGAGCATGTCCATCCGGGACGGTCCACAAGTGGCTTGGCCCTAGTGGTCCTGTTGCTGATATGCAGCGGCATGGAGGTATGAATTTACCCACCATGGAGGGGTGTTCCCTGAACCGCTGCCGGATGTGAGAACGCACGCGAAAGGATCCCCCGATGATCCAGACTGCGGATCATTTGCAGGAACAAATACCGGCATTCCCGCCTCTTGGCAAGAACGTGAAAGCCCTCCTCGTATGGCCGAAGTTCCCCGGCTCGTATTGGTCCTTCGCGGGCATGATGGAGCTTCTTCCCGAAAAGGTCGTGATGCCTCCGCTGGGGCTAATCACGGTTGCCGCGCTGTGTCCGAAGGATTGGACCATGCGGCTGGTGGATGAAGCCCTTGAGGATGTCACCGATGAGGATATCCTCTGGGCCGACCTCGTCATGGTGGGCGGGATGGAAGTTCAGTGGGGCGGAATGCGGAATGTGCTGGTCCGCGCCCGCAATCTCGGTCGGCGAACCATCGTGGGTGGGCCCTGCGCCAGTTCTTCTTCCTCAGCGCGCGCTGGCCGTGGCGGATCACGTCGTGGTGGGCGAGCCCGACGAGGTGTTTGGCGGAAATCGCCGCCGCACTGGAAGATGGCACGGCGAAAGCGGTTCTACGAAGTTATCAACAAGCCCGACGTTACCCAAAGCCCGATTCCGCGCTTCGACCTACTGAAACTCAAGAGTTATGCTTCCATGTCGATTCAATTTTCCCGCGGCTGCCCATTTCAATGCGAATTCTGCGACATCATCATCCTTTACGGACGGAAGCCCCGCACCAAGCATCCCCAACAGGTGCTGGCGGAGTTGGACGCGCTTCTAAGCCTGGGATGGATGAAGCAGGTCTTTATGGTTGACGATAATTTTATCGGCAACCATGCGCGCGCCCTGGAGCTCTGCGTCGAGCTGGAAAAATGGCAGCAAAAGCATGGACTTTCCCGTGATGTTCTACACCGAAGCTTCCATGGACCTGGCCAAGAAATCGGCCTTGATGGATGCCATGGTGAGGGCCAACTTCTTCTACGTTTTCCTGGGCATTGAGAGCCCCTCGGCGGAATCCCTGCGCGAGACGCTGAAGTTCCAGAATCTGGCCATGGACCCCATCAGTTGCGTCGATCTGATCCACGAGCGGGGATTGTGGGTGACGGGCGGGTTTATCGTGGGGTTTGACTCCGACACGGAGGATATCTTCGATCGCCAGATTGAATTCATTGAGCGCACCGCCATACCCTGGGCCATCCTGAACTGCCTGCACGCGATGCCGGGCACGGCGCTGCACGACCGAATGCAGAAGGAAGGCCGCCTGCTAGCGGAGTCACCCAGCAGCGGCGACACCGTTCCCTCGAATTTCCGCACTAAACTCGCGCCCCTGGACCTCTTGCGTGGGCAGGTGAAGACGCTGACCGCCATTTATTCCCCAAAGGCATTTTATGACCGCGCGTGGCGTTCCATGGAGAGCTGGAAGATTCACAAAAATCAGCGCGCCGCCCGCCAGCCCAATGCCTTCGGCATCGCTGGCATCGTTTTCGCGTTCGATTTGGCATCAGGGCATCAAATCCGACTACCGCAGCGCTTATTGGAAATACCTCTTCCGCATGCTCACCCACTACTCGTTCAACCCCGCAAAAATCTGGATGGCCGCTACCGTCATGATCTCAGGCCACCACTTCATCCCCTATTCGCGCCAGGTTGTGGAGGGAATCCAGCGCCAAATTGCGCGCGCAGAAGCCGTGCCGGAACTTGAGCCGGTAGCCGTGGGGAGCCGTTAGGGTCCGGAGTCTTAGAACTTTCCGATCGTCCTCCGCCCAATGTGCCGGCAGATTCAAACCGCGCTCCTCTCGGCCATTTGAGCCTCCCTTCAAAAACTGAATTGCCCTTCGTCGGTACCCCAAAAACGAGCAAAAAATGACGAACGAAGCCGGAATGTCGCCGAAAGCAAAGGAGCGCGTCTCCCGAATCCCCGATCCCTAATCCCGAACCCCTAACCCCAAATCCCTAACCCCTAAACCCAAACTTCGTTTCGCGTTTCCCTTATCCCGAATTCATGCGGTGTATAATTGCAAGAGCAGATTTATTTTTTATGCGCACGGACGCCTTCGTTGCCGGGCGCATCCAAAGCAGGAATAGAAATCATCGATCTTGTTCCGCCGACTGGGAGGAATTGCTTGCTTCGCACCGCTGCCAAGGCTCTTCTGCTGGTTGCTCTCCTGACTACTCAGGCCGTCAGTTTGCCGAATGGCGCGCCCGAAATCCGGCAGCGGCCCGGCACCGGCAACTTCCTGCTGCTTTCCGACGTTCACTTCGATCCTTTTACCGATCCCGCCATCGTGGAGCAACTCGGGGCAAAGCCGCTCCCGGCCTGCCAGACTCCCGCTTCCATTGCGCTTTCGCCGCTGGGCGGTGACACCAACTACCCGCTGCTGAAATCGACGATTGAAAATATCAAGGCGACGGCCGAGTCAAAGCACCTCCATTACGATTACGTGATCCTGACGGGCGATATCCTGGCGCACGAGTTCGATTCCAAGTACCAGAAGTGTGTGAACGGCGACGCCGCGGCCTACCAGAAGTTCACCAGCGACACGATCAAATTCGTCGATGACCTGATTGTCAAAGCTTTGCCGCGCGTGCCGGTCTTCGTCGCGCTGGGGAACAACGATACCGACCGGGGCGATTATGCCGAGCCCAGTCAGGCCTTTCTTCGCAGTGTCGGGCAAGGTTGGAGCAGCGAGTGGGGCAAGATCCCCACCGCAGCACGCCAATCGGCGGTCGAGTCCTTTGAGCGTGGTGGGTTTTACTCCGTGCCAAACCCTGTTGTCGCCAGGGATGAATTGGTTATTCTGGACAGCGATCCCTGGGTGGCGCGCAACTCCACGGCGTGCAGTGCGGGAAATCCCGATCCGGGCGGGGAATTCGCCTGGATGGAGCAAGTCTTGTCCGGCCTTAAGCGCGAACAGCGGACGGCAACCGTGATCATGCACGTCTTGCCCGGCATCGACGCGCTAAGGTCATCCCTGGGAGAGCCGCAGCCGCTCTGGACGCCCGCTTGCATTCAAAAGTTCATCGGTGACATGACGGACTTTCGCGGCGTCGTGCGCGAGATCTACGCCGGGCACATCCATCGCGATGACTTCCGGATTCTCCCCGACCGGGAAGGGAAGCCGCTCTTGCCGATCCACGTGGCGCCATCGGTCAGCCCCGTTTACTTCAACAATCCTGCGGTCGAGGTCGGCTGGTATGACAAATCGACTGGTGAGCTTGCCGACTACGCGCCGCTCTATCTCGACCTCGCCAATTACAAGACGACTTGGGCGGTCGAATACGTTTTCTCCCGGGCCTATGGCCGTCCCCGGCCCAACCTGGCAGCGCTCGTGGACCTCGGCCGCGAAATCCACGAGGGCAGCCCGGAATCCGGTGTGGGCCGGGAATACGCCAACTTTTACAATGTCGGCGTGGGCTTGTTTCTCACCACCAAGAACTGGCGAAATTTTACCTGCACGCAGACGACGTTTACTCCCGTGCTCTTCGCGCAATGCAAAAACTCGAGACACGACCAGTGAGTACTTCAGCTCTTCCGCTCGTAGCAAAACGCCCTGACCCGTCATGACCAGCGACGCACATCTGATTGCGGTCTGAGCCAGCCGCCCATTCGTTAGAATGTCCACAGCAAACCGTATTGCCCTTGACTCGCCTGCGCGAGAGTGGTATCCATGCAGCTGCTTCCTGGAAGGGAAGTGATGGTGACATAAAGACCGACTCGCCCTCGCCCCTTTTCCGGGTGTTTTATCTGGCTGATGGGGTTGCCCGCAAATTATTGACCTGCGACTTCCGCATTGACACGGAAGGCCTCTGGAAATGAACCCAACCCGCAGTTTCCGCAATGCCTGCCGTTTCTTGCTCACGGTAGAAAATTCGAACCGGCATAACCTTCGAGGATCTCATGCTTGAATCATTCCTGGTTCACCGTCTGCATTTCGCATTCACCATTACATATCATTACCTATTCCCACAGCTTACGATGGGGCTCGCGCTCCTGATCGTCATCCTGAAGACGATAGCGTTGCGGACCGGTGACGAGCGTTACAACCAAGCCGCGCGCTTTTGGGCGCAGATCTTCGGCATCAATTTCGCCATGGGCGTGGTCACCGGCATCCCGATGGAATTCCAATTCGGTACGAACTGGGCCCAGTTTTCAAAAGCCGCAGGTGGAGTCATCGGCCAGACGCTCGCCATGGAAGGCGTGTTCTCGTTCTTCCTTGAGTCCAGCTTTCTGGGACTCTTCCTTTACGGGGAAAAGCGTCTGGGACCGCGCGGCCACTGGTGGGCGGCGTTCTTCGTTTTCCTGGGCTCGTGGATGTCCGGCTACCTGATAGTCCTTACCGACGCCTGGATGCAGCATCCGGTGGCTTATCGGTTGGGGCCGAACGGAGAAATCATCCTCACCAGCTTTTGGAAATTGCTGCTCAATCCCTGGGGCATTTGGCAATACCTGCACAACATGAGCGGCGCGGTTATCACAGGATCGTTCGTCATGGCGGGTATCGGCGCATTCTATCTGCTGACCAAGCAGTTCCAAGAGCATGCCCGAGCTTTCGTGCGCGTCGGCGTAATCGTTGGACTCGTGGCGGTGCTGTTCCAGATCATCCCTTCGGGTGACGCGCAGGGCCGCATGATTGCCGAGCATCAGCCGGCCACGCTCGCAGCCATGGAAGGCTTATTTGCGACCCAGAGCGGGGCGCCCATCGCCATCGTCGGCCAGCCGGATATTCAGAATCGACGGTTGGATAATCCGCTGCAAGTGCCGCGCATGTTGAGCTTTCTGACCTACCGGCGCTGGACCTCGGAGGTCAAGGGGCTCGACGCCTTTGCGCATCAGGATTGGCCCGACAACATTCCGCTCCTCTATTACAGCTATCACATCATGGTGGGCCTGGGGACGATCTTCATCGCCATCATGCTGCTCGCCGCATGGAAGCTGTGGCGCGGGAAGCTTTACGAATCGCGCGGCATGCTTTGGATTCTGATGCTGGCCATTCCGTTCCCATACATTGCCAACACGGCGGGCTGGATGACCGCGGAATTCGGCCGCCAGCCCTGGTTGATCTATGGCCTGATGCGGACGCAGGCGGGAATTTCGCCGCAAGTCTCCTCCGGAAACGTCTGGTTCACGCTGATTGGCTTCATGGGAATGTACACGGTGCTCAGTATTCTGTTCCTATTCATGGTCCATCGCGTCATCGTTCTGGGACCCGTGGTGGCTGATTCGAAGCACTAGTCGGGGGAGGGAATTGGCTGGGTCACCTGTCTACCGTTTTCTGTTTGCGGTCTACTGCCCTAAGGAGATGCATTCATGCAAACGATTTGGTTTTGTCTGATCGCCATCATGATCGCAATGTACGTGGTGCTCGATGGATTTGACCTGGGCGCGGGAGCCATTCACCTCTGGGTCGCGCGGGACGATGCCGAGCGGCAGCAGGTGATTCGCTCCATTGGCCCCGTGTGGGACGGCAATGAGGTCTGGCTGCTGGCGGCGGGCGGAACGCTCTATTTCGCCTTCCCCGCGCTCTACGCCTCGGGCTTCAGTGGATTTTACCTGCCGTTGATGATCGTGCTCTGGCTGCTGATTCTGCGCGGCACGTCGGTGGAATTCCGCAATCATATGGAGAGCCCCGTGTGGCTCAAGCTATGGGACGTGGTCTTTTCAGCTTCCAGCCTCTTGCTTGCGGTCTTTTTCGGCGCGGCGCTGGGCAACGTCGTGCGCGGCGTGCCGCTTGACTCGAATGGGTATTTCTTTGAGGCGCTGTGGACCAACTTCCGCTTGGGACCGAATACCGGAATCCTCGATTGGTTTACGATCATCGTCGGCGTTGCGGCTCTTGCTACGCTGGTGCTGCACGGAGCCCTGTGGGTCGCGCTCAAGACCGACGGCCCGGTTCAAGCCCGCTCCTTCAGCCTGGCAAGTGGAATTTGGTGGCTGGTGTTGCTCCTCACCATCGTGCTGACAGCAATTACCTTCAAGGTGCAGCCCGGCGTTCCCGCCAATCTGGTTGCTCATCCGTGGGGTTACGTTTTTCCGGCGCTTGCACTCGCGGGGCTGGTGGGAATGCTCTGGTTCATCCGCAAGCGCGATGAGCTGAAAAGCTTCCTGTCCTCGTGCCTCTACATCGTGGGCATGCTGACCAGTGCGGTCTTTGGACTCTACCCCCTGGTTCTGCCCGCAAGCACGAATCCCGCTTATTCGCTCACGGTCGATAACGCCAAGGCTCCCGACTACGGATTGAAGATTGGTCTCGCTTGGTGGATTCTGGGAATGATCCTTGTGGCTGCGTATCATTACCACGTTTACCGCAGCTTTGCGGGGAAGGTGAAGATCGCGGATTCCGAAAATGGGTATTAGATCTCGTTGGAGGCCCGCGTGGGCGGCTCAGTTTTAATCCAAAGTGTGGGTACTTTACTCGCCAGATGATGCCGTGAGGCGGTATTCTACTTTAGGGGCAATTTGAATGTCGCGAATCCTGCCTATGTAGGAAGTCTGAGTATTCAACCGAAATTCTCCCCCAAGCGATTTTGCACTGTGAGGTCCCCCATGAGGGCCGTGTGGGGGCGGCAACTATAGACTGCGCTTGCCCGTCGCAAGACCCCAAGGTGGCCCTCCGCCGAATCAATTTCATTAGGAGCAATCATGTCAATCAACCCAAGAAGAGATTTTTTGAAGACCGTCGCCGCTGCCGTGCCGGCAACGATGGCGGCGCGGCCCGCCTATCCGGAGATGGCCGCGCCGTTTCGCAAGAAAGTGAAGATCACCAACGTCAAAGCCATGGTCGTGACCGGGAATGCGCCCTGGAACATGGTGAAAATAGAAACCGACGCCGGCATTACCGGCCTTGGGGAGGCGTATTGGGGGCACGGGGTGAAGGACGTTATTCTGGGATATCTTCGCCCGTTGCTGATGGGAGAGGACCCGCTAAACGTCGAACCGCTCTACACCAAGATGGTGCTCTCCACGGATGGCGCGGGTTCGCAGGCCGGCGTGACGGTGACCGCCATCAGCGGTGTTGAAATTGCCTTGTGGGACCTGGCCGGGAAGATTCTGGGCGTTCCGGTTTACACTCTGCTGGGCGGCAAGTACCGCGACGGCGTGCGCGCATATTGGACCGAGCAGCCGAAGGACAATCTTAGCAAGGAATCCTGCCGTGAATTTGCCGCAAGAATCAAGAACAGCGGACTGGGCATCACCGCCGTCAAGCCTGCATTCTATTCCGCTCCTGATGTGCCGACGCCGTGGAAGGTCTCGCCGGACCGGCTGCAAGGCCTGCCCACCACCCACCTGACGCGCAAGGCTCTTGCAGAGATTACGCGTGGTTACGAAAATATTCGGGAAGCGCTGGGGGATGAGATTGACATCGCCGTCCACTGCCACTGGGAATACGCTTATGGCGATGCTCTGCGGCTGGCGCGGGCCGTCGCTCCGATCGACCCCATGTGGCTGGAAGATCCCATGCCGCCGGCCTGGTCGGAGTCCTGGGAGAAGCTGACGCAGGAATCTCCCGTTCCCATCCTGACGGGCGAGAACCTCTACAAGGTCGAAGGGTTTGCCCCTTTCATCCTCAATCAAGGCGTGCACAAGGCCCAAATCGATATCCCCAAGGCAGGCGGGCTCATTGAAGCCAAGCGGATTGCCGACCTTGCGGCGCTCTACTACATTCCCATCTGCGGGCACAACGCTTCCAGCCCCGTGGGAGCCATTGCCTCCGCCCACGTCGCCGCCGCCATCCGAGATTTCCGCGCCCTCGAGTTCTCCCCCGGTTCGCCGGAGAAATACTTCAGCGCCGCAATTTACGACTCACCTATTATCAAGGATGGGGAATGGCAAATCCTCGATAAGCCCGGCCTGGGCATCGAGCTCAACGAAGACTATGCCCGTAAACATCTTGCCCCCGGCGAGGAGTGGTGGGGGTAGTCCTTACTTGCAGAAGTTGGCGACATAATTTGCAGGTGGATGGAAGGGCGGGACTTTAGTCCCGCCGTGGCTGGGGAGGATATTTTACGGGCTTTACAGGCTGCGGAAAAACGTTCGTTTTTTGTTTTTCCGGTCCTCTGGTTAAGTTCGGGAGGGCGATTCTCGCGTGTCCGGCCCGATTTTTCGCGCCCCGCTTGACCTCGGAAGGGCGTTTTCACCGCCGCCCGAGACCCTTCGGCCTTAGTGGACCTGCGTCGGCGGTGAAATCAGCTTCCCCATCCGCAGCAAGTTGTAGGCCGTCACCACCAGCCGATAGAACCAGTCCACCCGTTGCAATCCCCGCAGCTTGATCTGTCGCAACGGACGATCCAGCTTCGCCCACCCGAACATCCGCTCGATCAGCTTGCGCTTTTGCTGACTGATCCTCTGCCGCGGGTCGCTGCGTTCCGCCGCGTTCAGCGCGTTCTTGCCGTGATTGCCCTGGGTATATTCACTGATGTGTGGCGCCACCCCGCGTTCCCGCAACGCCGCAATAAACTTCTCGTCTTGGTATTGGGTGTCCGCTCCCAGCGTGAGCGCTTGTCCCGGGGGACGTTGATCCCGCCCCTTCACCACCCGGTCCAGCATCACCAGCGCCACCTCACGCTCTGCATTCGTGGCCGAGCAACTGGCTTGCCCCGCCACCCCCAGACCGTTGCGATTCTCCATCAGCGTGTGACCCTGATAGCTGGGCACGCTCTTGTCTGCCGTCGCCTTCTTGTAGAGCCGCGCCTCCGGGTCGGTCTTCGATTCCACTTTGTCGCGCAGCAGCACTTCTCCCCCATGCCCCGATCCCTTCCCGGGAGCCGGCGGGTCGCTCTTCTCCTGAAAACTCCGGTTCGCCGCCCAGGCCTGAATCAGCGTCCCATCCACAGTAAAATGCTCGGCGCTCAACAAATCCTTCTCCCGCGCCTCCACCAGCACTGCCGCCAGCAACTGCTGGCTCACCTCTCCCTGGATCAGCCGCTCCCGGTTCTTGGTGAACACCGTCACGTCCCACACCTCGTCGTCCATCTCCAGGCCCACGAACCACCGGAACAGCAGGTTGTAATTCAGCTGCTCCATCAACTGCCGCTCCGAGCGCACCGAATACAGCACCATCAGCAGCAGGGCACGCAACAACCGCTCCGGCGGGATCGACCCCCTCCCCGTCGACGAGTACAGCTTGTCCAAATCTCCACTGATCCGAGCCAAGGCGCGGTCGGTTAAGCGCCGCATCGACCGCAACGGGTGGTCGGCCGGAACCCGCCGCTCCAGGGTGAGATAACTGAACATCGCCGCTTGCTGAAGGTCGGGGCCACGCATGAAGTATCCTCCAATAGAATCATCAAGATGGATTATACCTCATCAAATCTTACCCATACAAGCTCTATCCGAGACTTCCCCAGCGCCCCACCGCCGCCCCCCTCGAGTTTTTCCGCAGCCTGTTTAGCCCCTGAAGTGAAAAGGCTTCAGGGCCTAAAGGCCCGACCATGCCCCGTCTGGGGGCGGCGGGGCCCAAGCCCCGCCCTTCCGCGAGCGCGAATATTGTCGCTTATTGATGCAACTAGGCACTAGGCGGATACCGCCGAATACACGCTTTGTGGCATTCCATAAAGTGGCAGGCCGGACGACGGCGTTGCGCACGGACGCGATTCGTCCAACACTTCCTGATAGATGTCTTCCAGCGCCGCGGACTGTCTGCGGATGTCGAAAAGCATCCTGGCCCGCGCCGCGGCGGCCCGGCTATATCGAGCCCAATGCGGCGGGGTCAGAAGTAGTCCCAAGATGTTCGTCGCCAGGGCTTCCCAATCGTCGTCTTTAACCAGCAGCCCCGCGCCTTCCTGCCCGACGATTTCAGGAATGCTTCCGCTGGAATACCCGACCACGGGCAGACCCATGGATTGAGCCTCGACATACGCCATCCCGGAACCCGCCATATCGCCCGCGAGATCGTCCCCCACGTTGGGTGTGCAGAACACCGTGGCGCGGTTCATCCACTCCCGTGTCGAGCGGGGGTCCTGCGCACCTAGGAACTCAATATTGCGCCGGAATTTTTGCGCGAATGTTTGCAGCTTCGTACGGAGCGGACCATCGCCGATAACCACGAGTTTGGCGTTGGGAACAACCCCTTCCACCTGGAACATGGCACGAATCAGGACCTTGCACCCGGTTCCTTCCACGAGCGGTCCTGCGAAAAGGACAATCGGCTCGCGTTCGATTTGGGGATCCGCAGTAAAGTACTGGGTGTCAACCCCGGTATGGTGGACTTGCAGCTTGGCGGCGGGGAATCCGCTGCTGATCAACCGCTCGCGAATATGGAGAGAGGAACAAAGGAAGCGGGCGGCAGTTTTTTCGAGCTGGCCGTCACTGGCGGTGACCCCCAGATCGAGCATGGTCGGGTCGTAGCCATGAAATGTCGTGACGAGGGGGACACAGAGAGCCGATGCAATGGATAGTGCCTTGGTCATGTCAGGTCCAAAATGGGCGTGAATCAAGGCCGGGCGAGATCGGCCGAGCGCGTTCAACAATCCGCGGGAGGGCCCGATGAGCCGGAAGCGGGCGCGCTGAAGGTTCCCCAACGGTCCCGGCCCGCCAATGAGGTGAGTCTGGTCGTAAGGTAGATTCAGGTCGAATCCGGAGCGAGACTTAATGTGGAATGGCTGAAACCGGACCAGTGATTCCACCTGGGCGCGTATGGATGGCGCAGTAGTCCCGCTGGGCTCATCCCCGTAGACAATAACCGTTGGCTTGCTCTCCATTGGAGTAAATCCCCCTCACAAAGTGTTATTTCCATGAATAAGTTTGATGGAGCCCTGATCGAGCTTTCGTCCCATCGCGCCATGGATAGAGGCAAGCAAATGGCCAGCCGCCAAAAAGCCCGAGGCTTTGGTGTAAGTTATTTTAGAATAAAGGCTTAGCACTGATTTGTGGTTGAATTCGCTCTCCTGGCGAGGGGATGAAATGCGTCCGCCAACCGACATAATGTCTCGATTCGATGCAATTCCGTTTGGGATGCCGCCAAGGGGAACAGCCGTGCAATCCTCAAATCGCAGAGTTTCACCCGGCGACATTCAGCAAAGGCAAAGTTGAAACGTGTGAAATTCAAGGCGGATTGAAGTAGACTGTCATGCCGTTAAATTGCCTGGCGATAGGATTCGCAAGCGTGAGCCGGGCGGCGCGCCTTGGGAGGTTCCTCCATGACTTGGTCACTGTTCGGGGTGAAGTGCGCAAGTTGTGGAAAGCGCACGCGTGATGCGGTGTTGCCTCCCGCCGGGGCCGGTGTCGGTCCGCAAGCCCTGGTGTGCGGGGCTTGTTCATCGCGTCTGAAGTCGGAGGCTGAAGCCCGGGCAAAGGCAGAAGCCGAGCGCCGTGAGATTGAGGAAGCCAATGCCCGCAAAGCAAAAGCCGAAGCCGAAGCGAAGCGCCGCGAGGTCGAGGAAGCCAAAGCTCGCAAGGCCGAAGCGGTAGCGAAGCAGCGTCAGGTTTTGGAAGAGTTCGAGACCCTGCTGATGAAGGCGTATTTCAACGACAACCAGGGCGGCGATTTGGAGAAGGCGAAGGCCTTGCTGAACGCCAACCCTTCCCTGGTCTCCGCCACGGACAGCACCGGGTCAACGCCTTTGCATTTGGTTGTAGCCAGAGGCTATAAGGACCTTGTGGAGTTGCTCCTGGCAGGCAAAGCGGATGTTAACGCTAAAGACGCGTCCGGCGATACGCCATTGCACCTGGCGGCGAAGAGTGGGCAGAGAAACGTGGCGGAAATGCTGCTGGCCGGCAAAGCCAGGGTCGATGCCGTGAACAACGCGGGCAAAGCACCCTTGTGGTACGTGACGGTGGGCGGCTCTGTTGAGGACGTAGCCGAATTGTTGCGCCAGTACAGCGCCGAGCATCCGCGAGCCCGTGCAAGTCAGCCAAACAGGATAAGTGAAGTCATATGCGTCAGCGGTCCTCACATGGCAAGAATGATTGTCCTCTATGAAGATGGGACCCGGAAGGACGCCGGCTACGAAACCGGAATGGGATTTGGGTATGCGGGCGGCGGGCCGGATCGCATGTCCGCCTTTCTGAGGCAGGCGGGTTTCGCGTTTACGGACGCCTCTCGCTTCGTTGCGCCTTGCCGATACCGTTCAAACGGAACCTCGATGAAAGGCGCGATAAGAGACCGGGAGATTCAATGGGAAGACGGCTCGACGACGCCAATCGCTGAGGTGTAAATTAGCTTGCCCGAGGGTCTGCGTTCGCCGGCGGAATACCCCGGACAGAGGGCTGGGGCGCACTCCAACCTGCGGTTGCTGGTTTCCGTCTCTGTCTTCTGCCGGCCCTGCGGTTGACAGCCGGGAGTATAGGACGTGACTTGGCTGGGATCAGGAGGTTCTTTATGTCAATGAGCCGCGCACGAGGCAGGATAATATGCCGGATCGGGGCGGTCGTGGCCCTAGTCGCGTTTTTCTTGCCGTGGGCGAGCAGTCCCTTCCTGTCTCTAGGGTACGGCTTGACCGGCAATTTTGAGCAAACCGATCTCAACGGTGGCAGGCTGTTTGAAAAACTCGGACAGAGCCAGTTGACGCTGGATGGCAGGACCGGAACGATCACCGGCGGGTCCGCGTTGAGTTACTGCATGCCGCTGCTTGTCCTCGGCCTGCTTTTTTCGCTGGGAATTTCTTTGTACAGGTCGCGCAGTCCTGTTGCCGAACGGAACGTCGCGGCATCACTTCTCGGTATTGGGGTTTTTAGCACCCTTGTGGTCGTGATTGCCTGTGCAGTCTACTGGGCGAATTTCAAGCCGCCGACGTTCGGAGACACGCACATCGGCTATGTCAGTATTCGATACGGGGCAATCTGTTCTCTTCTGGGGGATATTGCGATTGTCATCGGCGGTTACATCATGCTGACCTTGGCGAAGGCGAACTCTGTCGCGCCGCCGGAGCCATAGGACAGTGCCGAGGCTTCGCCGGCTCGCTCCGGCTCCGGATGTCGCAGTCTGCAATCCCGAGAGGACTCCAACACAATGACGATGCGGATCGGAAAGCCTGCGTCTGCGCCCGTAGACCGGCTCATTGCGAAAGGTTGCAGACAATTCGCATCTTGGTAATGGGGTTCGCGGGATCGTGTGAAAGGACGAAGGCCGGTTCAATCCCTCTATTTTCCCTCAAATTGTACTTGACTTGGGGGCGCGATCAAATAAAACGCGCCTCATCCGCGAGATGCAGAAAAGCGATATCGTGAACTGGCCTAACGTTGTCATCATGGCCGCTCTGGCGCTCCTTTTTTGCGTTCACTTCACCTGTCGTGTGTTCCTGGGTTTGGGGCCGTGGGTGAGCCGGGCTGACGCCGACCGGACTTTTCTGAATCAAATTGCCGGCCTTTGGGACCCGAACCCCTGGCTCGACATACCACTTTTCGCGTTCGCTCTTAGCGCGGCATGGAAATTCAAGCCAAAAGCGAAGCAGGCGTAGCTCCGCCATTTCCATGAGGTGCGAGCTCTCCGGGATTCCGGCTCGCCGGCGGAGGCACGGGGCCGGATTCGCTACCAGCTCCGGGTGTATCCGATACTGGTGGTTGTATACCAGGGAATCGTGGTGATCTTGTTGAAGGTTTCCTGAATCCAGATGGAATGATGGTTGGTGAAATGGACGACGGCGCCTAGAGACTCTCCATCATAGAAGTGATTCTGGAGCGTTGGGTTCCCCGTCAAAGTTGTAATTCCGGCCTGAATCCACGTGTAACCGCTCACCCGCTTGGTCTTGGGCAAGCCGAAATTCTTCATGACGCCGAAGCTTTCCGTGTCCGATCCGTACTGGGAATGCCAGAAAGCGGAGCCGGCATCCTCATAGGTGTAGGAGAAAGTCAATTCATCTCCGAACGGATCTTTCTTCAGGAAACCGAAGGTGTGGCCAATGCCAATATTGTAGTTCGCCTTTGGCAGGAGCCCGGGCCTGACAAAATCCGAACCCAGCATTATGAATAGGTCCGTGCTGGTGCTGGAATCCTGTCTGGGGCTCGCCGCTTGAGTTTTGGGCTGATCCTGCGCCGGGCACGCAGGGGCTAACGCTATCATGAGAAAAACGGCTGGGCAGATGAGCCGTAAACACTTCACCAACGGCTTGGAGGCAAGTTTCATGTCCGATTTCCTTTCCATTCAGATGCCCTGTCGTTCGGCGTATGCAGTGCCCCCTTCTGCAATGCCTGGGCAAATCCTGTGGGACGGATTCAATTAGCAAAATACACTTCTGCGCATGAAGAAGTCATAAAGGAGCCATAAAAAGTTAAGGGGAAAAAACTGGTTGGCGGATCGATGAAGGGGGCGGCGGGGTCAAGGAAAAACTCAGTTGGCAGGCCAAATCCCGCCGTGGCATTTTTCCTCTTGACATCACCAACCTGATAGGCTAGAATATACTGGATGAGGATGCCATGGATTCTGTCTGCCCAGGCCCCAACACGCCGCAATTCCCCCCGGCCATTGCGGCCACTGGCCGAAAATTTGTTAAATTTGCCAAATCTCCCAAAGCTGACAACTTACTGATAACAAAGGGAAAACTTTTGGGTTTTTCGCTTCCCAAAGCTGAGAACATACTGAAAATAAGCCAGTTACCGAATTGTAAAGTAAGCGATTCGGCCTGGCGAACGGCTCTCCCGGCGGCTTCGCTCCTGGGGTGAAAGCTCCTCGCGAAAGAGGGCATTCTAAAAATTCCCCGTAGCCTTCACGGCACCCTCGGCGACGTCCGAACCTGTTTGTGAAGCTTGAGCGGCATCGTGCAGTTCGTTGCCAACGAGGTAAATCCCTTTGCTCTTGTCGCCTTGGACTTTCAGGAACACTCCCGTGCCCGGGGCCGCTTTCGAGCTTGTGATGGAGGCGTCCTCAACCTGATTGAAGACCATCGTCGGCGCATCGGGCTTGGCCGCGCCGCCCATAAAACCTTCGACCTTTAGCCCTTGGATGTCCTGAAAGTAAGCCGCGCTCTGCCATTTCGCCGACTGGGGCTTTTCCCAATAAACCTCGAGGTCCTTGACCTTCAGGTTGCGCGCATAGCGGAATTGAATCGCGTTCACCGAGCGGTCATATGCAGCCTTGGGGTCGGTGGAGAGGAACAGCTTGACGTTCTCGAAGCTGATGTTTTCCAGCCAACTCTCGCGATGCCCGCTGATCATGCAGGAACCCTGTCCGTGGGCAATGATATTGCGCAGAATCACGTTGCGAATCGAGCCTGCGGGCGGCGTGCCGGGACGGTTGTCCTCTTCCTCGGGATTGCGCCGGATGGAGAAGTAAATCGGGTCGCCGTTGCCCCACCAGAACCAGTCGAAGCGCTGGGTGTTGATTACGATATTTGAGATGACGACGTTCGCCACGTAGCCGCCGGAAAAATTCATGAAGGCGATGCCGCGATTGGCGGCGGTGATGACGCAATTGTCGATAGTCACGTTGCGCACGCAATTCTGGATGCCGTCACAGAACTTGAGCGCGCTGGAGGCCGAAGTCAGCCGGCAATTCGTGACCGTAATGTTTTCGCAGGGCAGGGCTGGCCCCCAGCTATTGGAGGAATAGAACACCAGCGCATCGTCGCCGGTGACAATCGTGCAGTTCATGATGCGCAGGTCCTTGCAGCCGTCGGGGTCGATGCCGTCCGCCCAAACCGCTTCATGCGGGCTGCTGTTAATGTAGATGCCGTCGATCACCATGCGCTCGCAGGCGTAGGGATTGATGTTCCAACTGGGCGAATGCAGGATCGAAATGCCGGCGATGCGCACATCCTTGCAGCGCACCAGGTGAATCATGCGCGGAAAGAATCCGTGCTCGAGGTCGCCGGCGGGGAACGAGCGCATCAGGGGAATGCCGGCAGCTTTGGCGGCGAGTTGGTTGTCGCGGATGTAGGCATCGTTAAAGTTCGTGATTTTCCAGACGTACTCGGCCTGGCCGTCAATGGTACCGCGGCCATCGACAGTGATGTTGTCAACGTCCTTGGCATAGATCAGCGAGGGCGCGTCGTATTGGGCCTTGTCCTTCGACGCGTAGAGCGTGGCTCCGGCATCGAGGAACAGGCGGATGTGATTGCGCAGGTGAATCGTTCCGGAGGTGTAGTCCCCCGCGGGGACGTAGACTGTGCCTCCACCAGCCTTGGCGCAGGCATCCACCGCCGCCTGAATCGCTTTCCACGCGCTGTCTTCCTTTTTTCCCGTCGCCCCATAGTCCTTCACGTTGAACATCACGGGCGCGGAGTTGGGTCGCGCGAGCGTCATCGATACCGAAGCAACGAGACCTAAGATTGCCAATGCGAGCGTCCTGCAAATTTTCCGAGCCATAAGCCTTCCTTCAGGGATTGTCCCAGTGAATGCGCCGCTCAACATCCGATCAGGCGAAAGTTCATCGGGACTGTTCGGGATTTAGCCGCGACAGGATAATAACATACGGCGGGAAGGCGTTTGGAGGCCCCGTTGGAGTCCTCAGCAGCATCCGCCGCAGTCATTCAGATTTTTCATGCCGAGCCATCGCAAACCTTCATCCAAAACAGTGTAGTCGCGCAGGGATTCATCGGGACGGGCATCGGGCACGGGAAGAATGAAGCACATGAAGTAATTTCGGGGGACGGTATGGGAATTGGCAGGACGCCTTTAGGGATGCCAATGGGCGCTCTTTTGATCATCGGAGCGGCTGTGGGCTTTGCCTCCGCACATGGCGCATTCGAGGGAGCTGACCCCCGCCAGTTGGTCCAGGAGATGGTGAACAATGAATTGCGAAGCCAGAATCGTCAAAGCCAGGATAACCGTTTGTGGAGTTACAGGAAGCTCACCCGGAAAGGAGGCAAGGAATACCTTTGGGGGTTTTGTGAAACAAAACAGGGAACCGTGCATCGGCTTCTTGCTGTCAACGGAAAGCCTTTGACCGATGCCCAGCAACACGCGGAGGACCGGCGAATTCAGGAACTCATTGCCTCTTCCGCGGCGCTCCGGAAAGCGCAACAGGAAGGAAGAAGGGACGGAAACGAAGAGCGAAAATTCATGAAGCTGCTTCCGGAGATCTTTCGCTATCAAGCGGAAGAGCGCAATGGCAACCTTCAGACCCTCTCATTCACGCCCGACACGGCGTTTCATCCTTCCGGAAATGAAGAGCGTGTAGTTCACGCGATGCAGGGGAAGCTGGTCATTGATCTCGAGCAAAAGCGCTTGGTGCGGATTCATGGACGTCTGGTTTCGGAAGTAAAGTTCTGGGGCGGGCTCGCGGGATATCTCAATCAGGGCGGGACATGTTTTGTCGAAACCACCTGCCTCGCGCCGGACGATAGGGAATTGAAAACCCTCGATATCGCCATGCAGGGCAAGGCACTCTTCTTCAAGACGATTAGCGTCCACGAGCATGATGTGTTTTCCCAATACGCCGAGGTTCCTTCCGATATCACCCTGCCGGAGGCCGCCGATCGCTTGAAGAAAGACGCAGGAAGTTAGGCTCAGGGTAGCCATTTCCGAGACGCGGGCAAGATGCCCGTGGCACGTCGCAGCAGCAAGTGCACGGCGCAGGTAGCCGATTTTGCGGGCCGCGTTACGGTTTATCCATCGGATGTAAGCTACCCCTTCCATCTTTCTTTGCAATCTGCATCCAATTAGGTACTCTAGTTGTGAAGTTGGCGCTTCCGTTATTGGCGCAGAAGCGTCTAATAATATGCGGCCAAGTGCCCCAATTGTAGCGGGGATGTTCCCATCGCCCTCAATTTCACCGTTTGGGACACCGGCGTTACAGTAACAGGCGATCAGGTTCAAAATCAGGCAATATTCGGAGCCAATTCATGTTGCATTTGCGCGAAATTATGCGGTCCAGCCGATCCTCAAAACGAATCATCCCGCCGATCCATTGCGGTGCAATGGCCATTCTCCTCTGCGCAACCGTACTCTCCGCGCGTCCCCAGTCGGCGCCCACGGCGGAAGTTACGCGCGCCACGCTCTCGAACGGCCTGCGCGTGGTCGTCGTGCGCGACACGCTTTCGCCCGTGGTTACGACGGTGATGAATTATCAGGTCGGGTCGAGCGAGGCGCCCGAGGGTTTTCCGGGAATGGCTCATGCCGAGGAGCACATGATGTTTCGCGGTAGCACGGGCATGTCGGCGGATCAGCTTGCCGCCATCAGTGCTTCGATGGGCGGAAATTTTAACGCCGACACCCAGCAGAATGTGACGCAGTACTACTTCACCGTCCCCGCCGAAGACCTGGACGTCGCTTTACACGTCGAAGCTCTGCGTATGAAGGGCGCTCAACACCGATGACCTCTGGAACGAGGAGCGCAACGCGATTGAGCAGGAAGTGGCCGCCGATTATTCCAACCCGCAATACATGTTTTACACGCAGCTCCTGCAAGCGATGTTTGAGGGTACACCGTACTCGCATGACGCATTGGGTTCACGGCCATCGTTCGATAAGACCACGGGCGCGATGCTGCAGAAATTTCACGAGACCTGGTATGCACCCAACAATGCCATTCTGATCATCGCCGGAGACGTGCAGCCCGACCGTGTCATCGCCGAGGTCAAATCGCTGTTCGGTGATATTTCACGCAAGGAGCCTTCCCGCGCGGCCGGAGGTTAAGCTGGAAGTCAGGTCAAAGCCAAGTCGCTGGCGCTTCCCACCGATCTTCCCTACGGACTCGCCGTGGTCTCCTTCCGCATGCCGGGCTCGAGCTCCAAGGACTTTGCCGCCACCCAGCTTCTGGCCGACGTGCTCAGCAGCCAGCGGGGCTCGCTCTACGCTTTGGTCCCGGAAGGGAAGGCGCTTTACGCGGGCTTTCAGCTTTCCGACCTTCCTGAGGCGGGACTGGGTTATGCCATTGGAGTATTCCCGCAAGGCGCGAGCGGCGACGACATGATCAATGAGATCAAGAAGATTCTCGCCGACGACGTCAAGAACGGGCTTCCCACCGAGTTGATCGAAGCGGTGCGGCGGCACGAAATCGTTGATGCCGAGTTTGAACGCAACTCGGTCTCGGGGCTCGCCATGGAGTGGTCGACCGCAGTCGCGATCGAGGGCAGAGAATCGCCCGATGCGGATATCGAGGCCGTCAAGAAAGTCACCGCGGAAGACGTCAGCCGCGTCGCGCGCGAGTTCCTGAATCCCGATGCCGCGATTACGGCGGTGCTGACGCCGCAGCCGTCCGGAAAGGCGGTCTCTTCCAGCGCGTTCGGCGGGCAGGAGTCGCTGGCGTCAAAGCCAACCCACGATGTCACTGCTGCCGGATTGGGCGGCCAAGGCCATCAGCCGGCTGACCGTGCCGGAATCGAGCGTTCACCCCGTGGTGAGCACGCTGCCCAACGGGATCAAGCTGATTATCCAACCGGAATCGGTGAGCAATACGGTCAGCGTTTGGGGCGAAATTAAGAACATCCCGAACATCGAGGCTCCCCAGGGCAAAGAGGGCGTTGGCAGTCTGCTGAACGACCTTTTTGAGTATGGCTCGACCAGCCTCGACCGCCTGGCCTTCCAGAAAGCGCTGGACGATATCGGGGCAAATGAGGGCGCCGGGTCAGGATTTTCCTTGCAGGTGCTGCCATCGGAATTTGAGCATGGAGTTGAGTTGCTGGCGGAGAATGAGCTTTCACCTGCGCTTCCGGAAACTGCCTTCAAAATCGTGCAACAGCAGTTGGCCCAGACGGTGGCGGGCGAACTTCAGAGTCCGGACTTCTTGACCGGCCAGGCGGTGAATTCGGCGCTCTTCCCCAAGACCGATCCCACCCTGCGCCATGCCACGCCTGAAACGGTTAAGGGCCTGACTTTGCAGGATATCCAAGGACTATTACCGGCGGACGTACCGCCCCGATCTAGCCACCATCGTCGTTATCGGCAATGTCGATCCGGAGCGGGCGAAATCGGTTATCAGCAAATCTTTTGGCGGGTGGAAAAGCGCAGGTCCTCCGCCGGATACTGACTTTCCCGTCGTGCCATCGAACAAGCCCGCGACGGCCGCGGTTCCCAATGCGCGGCGCGTGCAGGACGACGTCACCCTGGCGGAAACCTTGAGCATGAACCGGTTCAATCCCGACTACTACGCACTGGAATTGGGCAACCACGTTTTGGGCGGAGGCTTTTACGCCACGCGCTTCTACCACGACCTGCGCGAAAAGGGTGGACTGGTTTACACCGTCTCCTCAACCTTCAATGTGGGAAAGACCCGCGGCGTTTATGAAGTCCATTATGGCTGCGATCCCCCGAACGTCTCCAAAGCCCATGGCATTGTGGCCCGCGACCTGCATGACATGCAGACCGCGCCGCCCACGCAGCACGAACTCGAACAGGCGAAGGCGCTGCTGCTCAGGGAGATCCCCTTGGCGGAATCCAGCGTTGATGCCATCGCGGGGAGGATTCCTTGCACGCGCAACCGTGGGATTGCCGCTCGATGAGCCGGTGCAGGCTGCGAAACGGTACGTCGCCCTCACCCCCGAAGACGTTCGCGCCGCCTTTGCCAAGTGGATCCGCCCGACGACCTCGTGCAGGTTACGCCAGGGTCCCCCGCCGCAGTGAGAGCTTGAAGGAGCCGTATCTCCCGAATCCGTGAACTCGCGCCGGTTCAGATAGGGCGGGCTCGAGAGGTTGCGGAAAAACTCTTTGGAGTGCAACTCGTTGTGCGGCCGCGGCGACCTAGAAGGTAATCCGGCCGCAATCGGAGCAGCGCCAGACGGCAACAAACAGCATCTGCCCGTCACTATCGCGGGCATGGCGGAACTGGGGCATCATCGGCTTCCCGCAGCAGGTCACGCTCGTGTCAGAGCCAGGGTGTACTCCTGCCGCTGGAACACCCGGCAGGCCAGTGCCCTGACCTGTTTCTGTTGCCTTGAGTCGGGTTCCCCACATATTCAAATCACTGCTGGGGCTCAGTGGGCGCAGGGTTTGTCCCGGCCTCCGGAGCGGGCGGTTTCGCCGCAGCGCTGGCTCCGGGCCTTGTCAAGAGGAACAGGGCACGCCCGCTGATTTCCTCATCGAATTCCACACCGCCTCTCTCGAATGCCAGCCTGATCCCTTCCACTGAGTGTTCGGGAGGCACTTTGCCGAGGGCGCAGTTCACTTCGCAGCGTCGCGTTTTTCGCCAACCCCCAGACCGGCAACAGGCGGATGCGCAGAACGGCCAGGCCGCCTGCCGGCATGGGGCCACGAGAACATTCGCGAACGCATGGGGCCGAACTGTGGGGGGCCGAATGCCCGGCCTTCGCGCGTGAGCGCACCCGGCGCAATCCCGTACGAATCAAAGCTAACCAGTTCACTCGCGATCCAGACACCCGTCTCGAGCACGACTCCATCGGGGGACTTGTGGGTGAAAGTTCCGGCGGCGGTGACCGAATTGCTTTGCGTGGTGAGCGTGCCTGCGCCGCTCATCTCGTAGCTGTCGCCATTGGCGGAATTGGCCACGGCTGGACATGCGGAAGAGTCACCTGTATCGCAAAGGAATCCCGCCCCCACTAAGAAGGTGTAACTGGCGAAGCTGCTTTGAGCTCTGGCCGGACTTGCTCCAAAAACCAACACCGAGCTCAGCATGGCTGCCCATGTGATCGCCAGCGTCTGGAACCGATCTTGGCTCGCCATCAATCCCTCCGTGCCGCGCCCTTCCGACCGTTGAATTCTGGAGAACCACGCCCTCCACCCGGTGAGTGTCGCGTGCGCGGCTCTCACTGCTTTCCTCAATCCCTGGTGGCAGAAGTATGGGAGGGAGAGGCATACCCGCGGTGGCGGTGTTCACTTCTCCCTCCCAAGCACGTGGAAGCGATGTTCAGCTCTTACCAACAGAAAGATTGAGGATCATGTCGACGCTACTTCGCCTAACTTAGCGGATCCCCACGGCAACCATTCTGGGCAGCAAGGGGGGAGAAGTCTCGAGGTACCTGCCCACCGCGATACCGTTGTTATTGATCGCATTGACCGAACTCAGCTCACCCGGAATATTCAGCAGTTTTACCAAGCCCGTGTTCTTGGTGCTCCAGCGCGCGGCCAGTGGAATCCAATCGTTGGTGTCGTAAGACTCGCCCACGATGTCGCCAAGGTCATTGATCCCGTAAGGCTCCGCCCAAAGCCTGCCCGGCAAATTAGGCAGCACGGTGAATTTCCAGAGATTCCCCTTAGGCGATTTCTTACTCCAAAACACCGGAAGAGCCGCGGTAGAGTCTGGCGAGGCGGCTCGCCCGGCGATTTCACCCCTATTGTTGATAGTAACGGGGTGGGCTTCGGGATAACCTGCGGGAGTGGGTAGCAGCGTGATCTTCCACCCCTTCCCCGGGACGACTTCCCAAACCACACCGGGTTCGGTTTGGGTGGCATTGTCCCAAGCCGTGCCGGTGATTTGGCCAAAATCATTCACCCCGAGCGCCCACCAGTAAATGGCCTGCTCAAACCCTGTGGTGTCGAGTTTTTGGATTTTCCAGGTGATCGTGGGCCCCTGCTTTCCCCACACAAGCTTGGGCGTCCATACAACGGGAAGGATGTCCGGTCCGTACCATACACTACCGCTCCAGCCCACGATGAGGGTCCCACTCTCGTTGACCGCCGTCGCCATGCTGACGTTGTAACCGCTGTAGCCAATGTCGGCGAGGGTGCCGATGTCAATCATGCCGGACTTGCGCGTCGCCGCAAAAGCGTGCATGTACCCAGCCGCGGTCAGGGCTTCGCCCACAATCAGTCCGGTGTTGGATACTCCACTGCAATAAGGACCCTCACCAATAGCAGACACCCGTAAATGTCCCACCGAACGTGCCGAGGTCAAACCACTGACGAGCCTCCGCCCCAAAGAGTGGAACCGCCATGGGATCGGTGTACCCGCTGGCGTTGTCACCGTTCCCAACCACCATCCCGGAATCGTTGATAGCGAAGGCCGCCGCCCAGGTTCCGCCCGGGTAGTGGCCGAGGTCGTAGAATTTGCCTTGTTGAGCCCAGGTCCCTGGTGCGCTGAAAATCAGCAGCAGGGCCGCCCAAAACAAAATGCCGAATGATCTACGCATAAACTCACCTCCAACCAGAAGAAATTTATGACGGTGTTGCGCCGGTCAGGGGGCATCTCGAGGGAGTTCCCCGATCCGCCGCCGGAGTCCGGCGATAGGCAACCTCATCGAGCCCGCACCGCCTTGTTGGCGCTCACGGTGCTCCAGACGCATCTCAAGGTCAATGCTCTGCGCGTCATGCGTGCGACATGCTTAAGTCGCGAGGTATCTTGCTGGGTGGAAATGGGTTGCTTCAAAATGTCTCCTCCGAAAAGATATTTGACTTGAAGAGTCCGAGTGGTAAACTGCCCGCCAAGCCGGGAGTCGGCCCATGCCTGATCCTGCCCTCGTCTCCCATGTTGTCCACTTCGGGGTCTTCGAAGTTGACCTTCGCTCTCGAGAGTTGCGCAAGCACGGGCTGAAGGTCAAAATCCAGGAACAACCCTTTCGAGTTTTGGCCATGCTGCTGGAACAGCCGGGCGAAGTTGTTGCCCGCGAGGAACTACGCAAGAAGCTCTGGCCGGCTGAGACCTTTGTAGATTTCGAACACGGCCTGAACGCCGCCATCAACAAGCTGCGCGAGGCGCTGGGCGATTCGGCGGATAACCCGCGCTTTGTGGAAACCTTGCACCGTCGGGGGTATCGCTTTATCGCACCGGTAGTTATCCATCCCCTAAGCCCTTCCTCGGAAGGATAAAGAAGTTGGCATTGGGTCCGCTCATGGGTCAGGAGGGGATCAGCGAGAGGTCGTGGTAGGGGCGGTTCGCGAACCTCCCCCGCAAAAACGGTGGATTGTGGCGCTCATCGCCGGCGGGGTTGTTGCACTACTGCTGGCGGTATTATTTGCTCTCAACGTCGCCGGTATTCGCGACCGCACCTTACGAGGCGTAGGGGCGGTTCGCGAACCGCCCCTGCAAATCCAATCCATTGCCATACTGCCCTTCGACAACCTCTCCCACGACCCCGAGCAGGAATACTTTGCCGATGGCATGACCGAGGAGTTGATCACCAATCTCGGCAAGGTCAGCGCACTCCGCGTGATCTCGCGAACCTCTGTGATGCAGTACAAAGGGACGAGGAAGCCGCTTCCCCAGATTGCGCGCGAATTGAATGTGGACGCCATCGTGGAAGGCACCGTAGAGCGCTCAGAAAACCGTGTGCGTATCACGGCCAACTTGCTGTACGCCCCGACCGACCGGCACCTTTGGGCCGAATCATACGAACGCGACCTGCGCGACGTGCTGGCGCTGCAAGACGAAGTGGCACGAGCCATCGCGAGCGAGGTTCAGATCAAGGTGACTCCCCAGGAACAGGCACGCCTGGCCGCAGCGCGCCCCGTGAACCCTGAGGCGCATCGGCTTTGCCTGTTGGGACGATTCTATTGGAATAAGAGAAACGACGAGGGTTTGAGGAACGCTGTCGACCAGTTCCAGCGCGCCGTAGCGATTGATCCGACTTATGCGCCAGCTTACGCGGGCCTGGCCGATTCGTACCTTCAGCTCGCCAACAACGGTGTGCGCCCCCCCAACGAGTCCATGCCAAGAGCGAAGGCAGCCGCGCAGAAGGCACTCGAGATAGACAAATCGCTGGCCGAAGCCCACACCTCCCTAGCGGAGATTTACAAGGATTACGACTGGGACTGGGCGGCGTGCGAGCGAGAGTTCAAGCGCGCCATCGAGCTCAATCCGAATTACGCCACGGCGCGCCAGTGGTACGCCGAATACCTTGCGGCTATGAGCAGGCACGCCGAAGCCATCGCTGAGGCGCAACGAGCGGAGCAACTGGATCCGCTCTCGCCCGTTATCCGGGTTGGGGAAGCTGCATATGGAGGCTATCTATATGCGCGGCGTTACGACGAGGCGATCCGCCGCCTTCGGGAAACGGTCTCGCTTTTTCCCGAGTTCGAAGTGGCCTATCGGGAACTTGGCAACGCTTGTGTGGCAAACGGCATGGATCAAGATGCCTTCCTAGCCTATCGGAAGGCGCTATCGCTTTCCGGAGCCAGTGCTGCCGAATTAGCAGCGGTCGAACAAGCCTACGCGAAGGGCGGCATGCGGGGTTACTTCCTTTGGGCGGTTGAGAAAATGAGGGAAAAATCGAAGCACCGGTATGTCAGGCCACTTGATTTGGCTTTCCTTTATGCCGCCATCGGTGAGAAGGACCAGGCTTTTTCATTTCTGGAAAAAGCCTACGAGGATCGTGACTGGTATTTGAACACCCTCCAAGTTAACCCAGGGTTTGACCCCCTGCGCTCCGACCCGCGCTTTCAAGACCTGCTGCGCCGCATGAACTTCCCGCCGTAGTGCTCCAGAGACCTCAACCCACATTTCCAATTTGAATGATATTTCTGAATCTTCGGATCGTCCCCATCATCAATATTTATGCGGGTGTGAACGCGATGAAGACGGCCAGGAGGTCAATACCCAATGGGTGAGATACAGAATCATGCCTTTCCGCTCTCTTTCAACGCTTCTCTCAGGATCGATTTCCAAGGGTCTCGCGTCACCTCGGGCGGCGGCTTGATCCTGGTGCGCGAACTCGACGAGCGGCTTGGGTTCGGGGAATTGATCGAAGAACATCTGGCGGACTCCCGCCGTGGGAAGAATACACAGGTTCCTTTTGCCGACTTGCTGCGCCAATCCGTGTACGGTCGGCTGGCGGGCTACGAAGACCTCAACGATGCGCAGAGGCTCTCGCAGGACCCGGCTTTCCGGCTGATCGGTTCGGAAAAAAACTGGGATCGAGGTAGAGGTCAAATGAAAGGTTGCGGTTTTCGGCCTCGTGCAGGAAGGTGCGCTCCACCGTGCTTAACAAGTTCTTGAGCTGAATTTCCTCCGCTTCCACGGTTACTGTTCCCGATTCGATCTTCGACAGATCGAGAATATCGCTGATCAGGTTTAAGATGAAGGGAAGAACATGCATGAACGTTCCGTTAATCAGTATCAGCAGAGCCAACCCGAGCGCCGTAGTCGGCGCGCGCACCTTGTAGCCTGCCGAAGCCAAGGGATGAAGCTATAATGCAGGGCGTAAATGCCGAGAGTTGCTCGCGCTCGGACATCGTGAGAACCAAAATTTCCGTTGGTTCGACAAAAGGAATTAGGTTTTGAGTCTGCAATCCACCAAGACTGAACAAGCCGCACCAACAGAGGAACTGCAACTGGCGGCCTCAAGACTCGCGCTCAGCGCGTTGGCGATTTGGTTCATCGGTCTTGGCTCACTTATCGGTTATGTCCTGGTCAAACGCGGCCATCTCTGGATGCTGCCTTCGGTCGCAGCCATAGCCGCAGTCTTGCTGGCAATCGATCATCTCCTGCCGAGTTTCGTCGGTCAGGATTCTATGGGAGGGCTTCAAAAGAATGTTCGGTGGATCGCTCCCCTTGCCGTCGCGCTCGCGATATCCTTCACTAGTAGCCGGACACTCTACGGTTACTTCCAGAGCGACGATTTTGCCTACCTCCACTACTATCATGTCCTTTCCTGGCCAAACGTTTTAGGCACATTTCACACCGACTTGTCAAAGCTGCTGCACGGTTTCCCCGCGGACGAACTCCGCCCAATGTACGGCCTGTTCTTCATGCTCAACTGGAAGTTCTGGGGCCTCTATTCTCCCGGCTATCGCGTGGTGTGTCTGCTATTGCACTTCGCAAACTGCCTCTTGATCTTCCAAATCGTGAATGAACTCGTTCCTCGCCAAGCTTGGAGAGCTTGTGTCGCCGCTCTGATGTTTGCCGTGGTTCCAATCAATTCGGACGTTTTTTTTTGGATTACAGGCGCTCCGGCCGAGATCATCCCCGCACTGTTTTATTTGGCCTCCTTTCTTGCGTTCACGCGCTATCGAGCCACACGACTAAGACGATATGGCGCGATGTGCGTCGCCGCATTCGCTGGATGCCTCCTCTGCAAAGAATCTGCAATCACATTGCCGGCCATGCTGCTCAGCTTCGACGTCTGGAGGGTCCTAAGAGCTGCGCGAGCCGGAGCAACAGAATCAAAGGGCCGTTTGTTTCAGTGGAGAGCCCTGGTCGCCGTGCATGTCGCGAACGGTGTCCTGCTCGCGGTATATCTCATTTGGCGACGGATTGTATTGGGCGCCTTTCTGAAAGAACGCCAGTTGAGCTTCGTATGGCTGGGCAATTCGAGTTCACAAGCAGAAGTTCATGGAGGTTTTCTGCATAGGCTCGTCGCCATGGTCCATTTTTGCGGCCAAGTTCAGATATTTCACGTTCAGAACCTCTTATTGCCGTTTTCGCTTCCTCTGGCCGCCGTGGTCGGCGGCATGTGCTTCTACTGGGCGATCTCATTCTGGCAGGGCCGCGGGACTTATGGCAAATTTGCGGGTCCGCTCATCTTTTTCGGGATCGTTTGGTACGCGATTACGAATATCCCGCTGCTGATTGTGGACCCTTGCGTTTACCATATGTATCTTCCAACGGTGGGCGTATGTATCGCGCTGCCGTTCCTCATCTTCCCAACGCGCAATGGAATGAAGGTGCGACCTCGGTATGTTCCGGTGCTGACTTGTGTGGCTCTGATTGTCCTTTGGGGAGTGCGCCTCTACGTCGGGAATGGCGTAACTTCGAATTATGGCATTCTCGCGACCGAACAGCGCGCCGCCTTTGACGAGGCGCTCAGTAAGACGCCGAAGGAAACCTTGGTGCTCGTTTGGCCAGATCAAAACGTGCCGTTTTTGGTGGATACATATCCATATCCTCTCGAAGTTCCGTTCAGCTCCATCGATCTTCCCGCGCGCGGCAATCTTATTGTGAACCCTGGCTTGAGCGATTCCTTTCCGCATTGGTGGCGCGATACGCGGGCCGCGCTCGAGAGGGAATGGGCTGCCTCTGGGCCGGCAGGCGTCGAGGTGAATCTGGTGAGTTGGGATGACAGGAAGGGTTCGTTACGTACAATCTCCCGAGTCGTTCCAAAGTCTCTGATCCGCGCACGAACGAGCGAGGTTCTGGGGATATCCTTTCAGGCTCCCGAGTTAAATCCCGCCGAGTCGGAAAACCTGATGCAAGCGCTGGCGGGTCTTGTTACCGAGGGAAGATGAAATCGGCGCGGTGAAAGCTTGCCCGTACGCGGCGGACATTGCCTCAGTTGGAAAATCAGTGCTGGTTAGATGGCCTTGCAGACTTGTCCGACGAGAGCACGGCTAAGGATGGGTATAATGTAAAGTCCAATTACAAATTCTTCCAAAGTATTTGCCGTCTAAGAACGGTTCTCCTGCAACGGGTCTTCCCCTTTTTTGTTTTTCGTCCTGGCATACCGGCGGCCTCCTTCGCCTCCGGCCCAGTATGCATAGAAACGCGGCTGACAAAAGTGTCCCGTCCGGCGGCTCTTTCCCCCAGGACCCGAACCCCGTTTCGGGATAGTTTCCAAGTGGACGACAATTCTCCATGATGCCATTGACATTGTCGTATCCCAATCCCGCCACGTTTGCCGATATCACAACCGGCCGCCGAATTTCTCCGCCCCCGTCGTGACATCCCGGGCATGCAGGCGTTGGAAATAGTTATAGGTGCAGTTCGAGGTGCAGGAGGGAACCTGGGCTTCCTTGGTTTTGGCAGTGAGGTAGAGAGTGCCGGTGGTGGAATCAATTACCGCTCAATGCTTGATTTCGGCGCGAGTCGAAAAGCCCGGTCAGCGGAGGCACAAATGCCCCAAAACGGGCCAGCACGAGCCTCCGGCACGCATCATGCTTCCGGCGGTCCATGGACAGACGCTTACTGCGAGCTTTGCATATCGCTCTTCACGATTTGCCAGGGGGTTACCAATAGTTGTCCATAACGACCCTTCCCACAAGGAATCAGGATTGCGATTGAACCATATTCGTGAAGGCACCCTATCCACTCGGTAGTGCAACGTTAGATTTCTATCGGAAGTGCCTGAATGGTGATAGAGGGCGGTGGTAGGTTGCTCTCACCCCCGAGGGCGTCCGCGCTGCATTTGCCAAGTGGATTCGACTTGACGACTTGGCGCAGGCTACGCAAGGCCCACCCGCAGTGAGGCCTTGAGAATGCAAGACATGTGTGCTCCCGGATTGACCCGGGCTATTCCTTAGTCAGATTTCATGGGCAGTATTCCCTAAACGCCATCAAATTCATTAAAGACCGACCAAATACCAACCGATAAAGAAGGTGGTTTTACAGAGGCTCCCACACCCGAGTCCGGCGTGAGGAGTCCCGATGAAATCACTCGACCCATGCGGGTTCGGTCCAACACTCGGTTAAAATGTCCGAAATTTAGATTGCGCGGAGATTGCATTAGGCATGTAATGGAAGAGGTTCCACTTGAGTATCGGGATTTGTGACCTGTTGAGGGGTTGCGTGAGATGAGGGACAGATCCCCAACCGCCCGAGCTTTCTAACTGAGGCCAGTAAAGGGCTTAACTAAGCCTCCAAGGACATTTCTGGAGCGAAGGCAGCGTGGCAAGAGTCGTGAGATTCATCCATTCCGCGAGAGAGGACCGTGCGCGATGAAACCCCATCCCCATAGCAAACTCCAACCTCGGCTCATCCTACCCGGGCTGCTCATTGCAATTATTGGACTTACGGGCACCACCCTCGCCCAACGGATGCCGGAGTCGGCGCGCGGGGCTTCGGTGGCGTCCCAAGCTCACTTTGTCGGGAAGCAGAGTGATTATGCCGGCTGGGAGACGTGCGCGGGCTGCCATCGGGCCGAGGCCGAATCCTACGCCAAGACTCCCCATGCTCCGGAAGGCGAGCCGCTGCCGGCTTCGCCTCCCGAAACCGCCTCCAACCTGTCGCCTTCGGCATTGACAGGAAAGAAGATCTACGACGATATGATGTGCGCCGGCTGCCATACGATTGGCGGGCAAGGCGGCAAGGGCGGGGGCGAACTGGGGGATGTTGGCGCTCGCCGCACGCGCGAGGAGCTCCTCAAGCGGATGCAAGGGCGCCGGGCGGGTACGGTCATGCCTACGTTACCTCCCAACATGCCTGACGAGAAGATTTCCGACCTTGTGGATTATCTGATGACGTTGGACGGGAAAGCGCCGGCGGTGACCGTTCGCCACTCCACGGCCAGTTTTGTCACCGGCTGCGAAACCTGTCATGGACCGGGCCAGGCTCATGCCGATGCCGAAGAGAATGCCGCGGGTGACCCGGCGAAGGAGCTGGCGGGCACCAAGCTGATCTATTCCTTTAACGGTAGTCCCAAGGAAAATTCGGAGCATTGCCTCACCTGCCACGTTACCAGCCGGCAGCAAGAGGGCTTCGATCATTCGAGCCATGCCGCGGCGGGCGTCGCCTGCAGCGAATGCCACGCCGCCCATCTGGTGACGGAGACGAAAAGCAAGAGCATGCCGGCATTGGCCCAGGCCGCATTTTTCCAGGTTCCCCCAACTGCCCGACCAGGTTCGGTGGCTGCACAACAGCCTGCTAAAGCAGTCTGAGCCCAATCTCTGCTTTTCGTGTCACGGAAACGTTCAAGCCCAATTCGCGCTTCCGGTCCATCACCGCGTGCCGGAAGGGATGCTCAAATGTTCCGACTGCCATAACCCGCACGGCAGCATCAATCGCGCGAGCCTGAATGCTGCCAATGGAGAGACCTGCGTAAAGTGCCACGTGGAAAAGCGCGGGCCCTACGTTTACGAGCACGCCGCCGTCCGGGTGGAAGGCTGCACGGTCTGCCACACTCCTCATGGGAGTACCAATCGCATGCTGCTGGTCAGGCGCGAGGGAAGACAGCTCTGCCTGCAATGCCACTCGGGGTTCCATGCCCAGGCCCAAACCCCGCACAGCCGTCTGGGGTTCCAGACCAGTGGCGAGTGCACACGCTGCCATGTCTCCATTCATGGCTCGAATCTTGACGTGGACTTTTTGCGGTGAAGGGAGATCTTATGAGATTCGGAAAATACATTTTCATCTCCCTGGCGGCGCTCGCGCTCTGCTGCGGGGAACGCTGCCGCAGGAAGCCGAGACACCCCCCTCAATCTGGGCGGATTCGATACTCAAGGCTCGGTTACGGTCGGTTACCGGTTTGACGACATCAAGGGCTATCGCCCCATGTTTCAGGATCTCTCCGGCCTCAACAGTGGCTTCCGCCTGATGGATTTCAACGTCTTCGGTGAAGCTGCCAAGGGTGTCAACCCCTTTGCCGATAGTTTCTCCCTGTCGGTTAGCGGATTGGGAGGAGAGCCTTTTGAATCGGGGCAGCTGAGCGTTCGGAAGAACAAACTCTACGATTTTCGTGCCGATTGGCGACAAAGTTATTTCTATTCCAATCAGAATGACAACGTCGTGCTGCCGATTGCTGCCGTGGGTTCCGGTTTGTCGAAAGGCTTGACGGACAACCACGATTGGAGTACGGTGCGCAAATTCGGCTCGGCGGATTTCACTCTGCACGCCACAAACAATCTTCGCCTAAACTTTGATTACTATCGCACCAGTGATAGCGGACCAACATTTTCCACCGAGTCGCTCGATTTCTTCGACTCTCCGTCTTACTGGGGCACGTTCGCCCGCGCTAATCCTTTTTACTTATTCGCTCCCATCAACGACGATACGAATCGTTTCAGTGGCGGGATCGACTACACCTTCCGCGCCTGGACGTTTCATTACAACCTTGGCTACCAGACATTCAACGAGAACATCAGCCTCACCAATGTGGATTCTCCTGAGCTCAGCATCAATCCCGTTGCGAGCTCTACGCGGGAGCCCCTAACCAACCTTTCTCAATCGGAATACCGGCGATTGTCGACGCCGATCAGCGAATTCTCGTTTGTGGGAAAGCCGTTGCGTAAATTCGAATGGCGCGGTGGTTACATTTACTACCGTTATCAGGGGCCCGCAACCTTTGACCAGTCTTATGCGGGGACGGCACCTAACAGCACCGCCGCCCTCGCGCCCTATACCGTCAGCCAGTCGGCTCGTGCCATGGTTACTGAGCCCGATCACATCCTCTATGAGGAG
>CAVTDA010000164.1:0-26840 GCA_963733285.1 uncultured Acidobacteriota bacterium | reverse complement strand
GATTGCCAACGGCGGCGACGCAAAATGCCCATGAGGCGTTGAGCGAACTCGATCGGTTTGCCCGGCCTTCTTCGGTCCCAGAGCGCATGTGGCCGGACATTGAGCGGCAGCTTCGCGCGTCCTGCCACTTCACCCTGGGCCGCGCCGGGGTTTCGCAAGCCCTGGCCGCACCCGCAGGTTTAGCACGCGAAGAATTGCTGCGAAAGGCTCTTGCCAATCTGGCGCGCGCGAGAGAATTCGAACCCCGCGACGCCGAGATTCCGTACCTCTCGGGACTAGCCTATCTATCCCTTCAGGACGCCAACTCGGCAAGCTCGGAATTTGCCGCCGCGTACAACCTGGGCGGCCCCTTGGAGTCGAGGTCGGTTCAGCAGCTTAAGAAACTCTACGAGGCATCGCCGGCCGCGCAAACGATCAGCTTTGATGCCTATGTAAAGGGTGTGCCCCTTCCCGAGGCGCACCCCGTCCCGCCTGCGCCCGCTGCTTCCCTGAAGGCTCTCCCCGGCTATGCGGGCTCGGAAACCTGCCGCCAGTGCCATCCCGACGTCTACGAGAGCTGGTCTCACACCGGCATGGCGAAGATGTTTCGCCCCTATCGGCCGGAAAATGTGATTGGCGATTTTACCCACGACAACAAATATTACGATGATGAGGATGGCGCGGCGGATAACCGCACCAAACCGATAACCGGCCGCGAGCAACGCCTGTTTGCGCGCATGATCGTCGATAACGGCCGGCACTATTTTGAAATCAGACAATCCGACGGCTGGCACCGTTATCCGATTGACTATACCATCGGCTCCAAATGGGAACAGGCCTATGCGACGCGACTGCCCAACGGCGAGATTCACGTTTTTCCGATTCAGTACAATCTTGTGCAGAAGCGTTGGATAAATTTCTGGAAGACGCTTGACGCGCCCGGCAGCCCACGCACCGACCTGGCGCAGTGGCAAAACCTCGACATCTACACGAGCTACCAGGCGAATTGCGCCGCCTGCCATACCAGCCAGCTCCGTAATGTGAATAATGGCGACCTCGCGCCGAACGGCCTGGAATTTCGCGAGCCGGGAATCGATTGCGAAATGTGCCATGGGCCGTTGGCGGAGCACGTGGCGGCGATGTCCTCGGGGACGCCCTCTTCGAAGGCCCCTCTCGACCCGCCCGTCGATTTCACGAAAATCAGCGCTGCCGATTTTACGGGCATTTGCGCCCAATGCCATGAACAATTGGCGATCCGGAAAGCCGGGCCGCATGGCGAATTGAATTACTCAACCGAGGGGACTTTTTATCAGAATTACCGGCAGCGCCCGTTGGGGGAGTTTGTCAGCAAGACATTCTACAAAGACGGCCGCTTTCGCGGAACCGCCTTCATTGTCGAATCCTTGACGCGGACCCAGTGCTTCAAGCAAGGAAATGTCACTTGTGGCAGTTGCCACGACCCGCACGCCGCGGATTCCGCCTCCAACCCCACGTCCCTCAAGTTTCGCAATCATCCCGACCAGATGTGCCTGCAATGCCACGCTCAATTCGCCACCCAAGCGGCCCAGGAACGTCACACCCATCATCCCCCCGCCTCGGAAGGCAGCCGTTGCGTTTCCTGTCACATGCCCCGGATTATGGATGCACTTTTATTCGAAGCCGCCAGCCACCAGATTGATGAGATTCCTGACGCTGATGCGACCTTGCGCTTTGGCCAGAACGATAGCCCCAATGCGTGCCTGCTGTGCCATCGCAACCTGAGTCCAGGCTGGGCAAAAGAGCAATTGCGGGCATGGAATGGCCGCGATGCGAGCCCGGCGCGCGCCGGCCGCTGAACAGAATCCGCCCCGATTCGAGGCTAGCTCAAGAAACTCATTGCCGCTGATAGGCTACGAGATTATCGCCGTACACGTCTCTGGAACTGAAGGAGACATAGCCTTGATCGATGAATTTCAACGAATCCGGGTGCTGGTTGGAAAGCACCTGATTGACGATGAGCACGCCTCCCGGGTTCATCATGTGGGCGATATTTTGAAGTGCCAGAGCCTGCTCGAAGAAGTTGTAATAGAGAAACACATTCGTGCGACCACCAAATCGAATCCACCCTGCGGAGGAGGACCGAATTGCTGAGCGACCACGTCAAGATCCCACGCCAGCATAGGGGCGGCAAACTTCGGCCGAACACGAACTGCCCTCACCTCGACGTCTTGCAAGTGCGCGGGTGGCTGCAAGGGAGTTGCCGGCGAGCCCAGGAACTCGCCAAAGTGCTGCCAATAGGCAACCAGTTCAGGATCCCAGTGATTGCGTGAGTCCCTCGGCAGTTGCACGATGTAGGGGCGTCCCCGCCCCGCCTGGCGGGAGAGGTTCCTGATGTGCTCCAGGACCGCGGGATTCAAATCCAGGGCCGTAACGCGCACTTTGTCCACTTCACCCAAACCCAAACGCGCCACCGTCTCCAGAATGGCAAAGGGCTGGATCGTCTGGACCGGATAAAAATCAAGCCCCGTGCGCTTGTCGGCAAAATCGAGTCCCGGCCCAATGACCGCAATGCGGCGAATGCTCCCAGGATTCGTCATACCTTTGCGAGTCAGTTGCCGGAGCATGACGTCCAAGGCATAGTCAGGCTCAAGCGAAGTGTCAAACGAAAGGCCACGCTGCTTGAAGATCGTGGCGCGATCGAGCAGCACCGTATCGATGTCGGCGGTTTTGACCGCGGCTTCCTCGTTGCGGACATAAGCAGTTTCCTCCGTGATCAGCCGAAGCAGATTGGCCGCCAGGTGGGTCTCAACGGTGGCAGGAGCTACGTGATGATGCATCAGGAAGTCGCGGGCAAAGCTGACGCGTTCATTTGCTCCGGGATGGAGCATCGCCACGGACAAGGCATGAATACGCTCGCGCGCAGCGTCGGTCAGTTGGCCTTGATCGTCGGCAGCCCGGGCAAAATTCCAAAATGGGGGCAGGGTGGTAAATGAACTCCCATAGAGAATCAGGTTGCTGATGGCGTCTTCGCTTCCGCGGTCAATGCGGCTGCGGATTTCGAGGTCCCGTGCCTGAATCCAGAGGTCCCAGGACGCTGCGTCCCGGACATCGTCCACCGGCACATCCGGCGCGCCCGCGGTGAGCATCTCCGCGATAAGATCGCTGACCTGCCCGAGTGGCAGATAGTGAAATTCCGGCGCATTCGAAAAGGCCGGAAGCGCCAATCCGATGGCAAGAGCCCAGACCGGCAACAACCAGAGCTTCAAGTGGGCCTGGTAATGTGGTGTCCCCCGCATCTTGAACTCCGCCCCAATCACTTACGAGCCGGATATCGTCCCGGCCCAAATACACTTGCATGTTGGAAGAGTCACTATACCTGAATTAACCAGCGATTGGAGTGGTGTGCCGAAGGAGAGCGGATGGATGCGAAGGGTTTTCGAGTTCCCCTTTGGCGGCTGTACTTCTGAGGGCAAACAGACGAGCCCCCCGGTGGTTTGATGCGTAATGAGGATCGGCCAGCGATGGGTCGAAAGCAAAGGGGCGCCCGGAGGCGCCCCTTGAGGTTGGTCAGACTCAGAAGCTAATCTTGAGTCCGAATTGGATTTCGCGAGGAATGTTCGATTGGGAAGAGACCATTCCGAAGGACGGGTCCCCAACCGTGTTGTTGAACAACACCGAGCCATAGAGATCTCCTCCCGTCCCCAACCCGAAAATGGCGCGGTTAAAGGAATTCAGGAAGTCGGCTCGGAACTCGATGTTCACATTCTCGGTCACCTTGGTACGCTTGCTGATGGAAAAATCTTCATCGAGGTAGCCGAAGCGGCGGGCATTGGAGTAAATCTGTTGCCCGTTTCCAAAGGAGTACGCGTTGGTGACCGCGGTATTCTGAAACGCTGCCGCATTCAGTTCCGTATCGACGTTGGGGTCGAAGTGGCCTGCGCCTGCCCGATATGCCGCTGACGTAACCGGGACTCCCGGAAGCTGGTTGGGCCGAGTATCCCCGTCCCCGTTATCATTGGCCCCTTCCAGATCACCCAGCGGGTTGCCTTCAAAAATCTCCTGGGGCGCGCCGCTCTGGTATTGCTGGATTCCGCTGATCTTCCACCCGCCTACGACCTTGCCAAGTGCTCCTCCGGTGTTGAGAAAATGCTTTCCGGGTCCGAAGGGCAGCTCGTAGGAGTAGCTGATCACGAAATTGTTGGGGTAGTCGTTCAGGCTGACAGCCTTCTGATTTTTCTGACTGAAGCTGTCCTGGTCAAAGCCGGAGAATTCCGAACTCGCCGAATCGGCGTCGCTGAGAACTTTGGACCAGGTATAGGAAATCAGGAAGGTCAACCCATTGGAAAACCGCTTGTTCACTTTGATATCCAAGGCGTTATACCCCGACGATCCCACCCCCTCATAGAGGCGTTTCATCGCAGTGTACTGAGGGAACAACCTTAGTGCCTGTCCCATGGTGGCGTTTGCAACCCATGTCAGCCACAAAACCCATAAAAGGCGCATGCATGCCGGTGTTAGTGTCAATCGGCATGGCCGCTATCGGCGCGGCTAACTGGACAGCAGGGGTATCGATTCCCTGAGTGAGCAGGCTTCCAAAGGTTAGATACTGGGGAGGCATCTCGTTTACCGGATCGATCCGGCTCGGCAGATGGACCCCAGTATTGCCAATGTAACCGACGCTTAGGAGGGTATTCCATCCCAAATCCCTCTGAACCTGGAACGCGCGGTTTTCCACGTAGTAGGGGAGGGCATCGTGGGGATCCAGTCGTTCCGCGTAACCATTGATGTCAAATCCCGGGCTGGTGTTGATGGAGTTGGTAAAATCCTGGGTCGGCCAGCCATTGGCGAGAACAAAGGCCGGGAATGCGCCCCCGCTGGAGTTGACCAGCGTATCGACGTCATTGTATCCGCCCAAAAAGTCGTCGCTGCAGCAATCGCCGTTGCCCCGGGTGTACCCGCCGGGACCGTAGATCATGCTGTAGCTTGCACGGATCACCGTCTTGTTGTTCAGCGCATAAGCCAGCCCGATTCGAGGAGCAAAAGCCTTGGTGTACGCGCTCGAGCTCCGTCCGCATGGAGGAACTGGCAAACTGATACACCCCTTTGATACCCCCGGCGTCGGGGTTGGCGAGCGTGGGATTCATCCACGACATCTGGTTGTGAGCCATGACGGTCGGCCGATAGAGATCGTAGCGAAGTCCCAGATTTAGCGTAAGCTTGTGAGTTAACTTGAAATCGTCCTGAACAAATCCTGCGTAGTAACTCCAGCGCTCGTAATCCTCAGCGTTATAGACGTTGGTCAATCCGGAATCCACTTGGCCCAGCAGGAAGCTGGCAAAGGGCTGTCCGGTATTCTGGTACTCGGGCGAATCGGGTAATCCGGTTTCGTCCAAGTTAAAATGCAAGTAGCCGCTTGCCCGGCCATAGCCAAAATTGTTGTAGCCGCCATGCTGATATTCCATCCCGAACTTCAGCGAGTGTTTCCCTTTGACCCAGCTCAAGGTTTCGTCGATGACCGTTCCATTGTCAGCGCTTCCCCCCGGAGTATCGCCACCACCTCCGCCGGATTGAGGGTAGATGGAGTCGAAGTTGAGAATCGGGAATTCCCCGTAACCGCCCCCTGTATATCCAAGCTTGGCGGGCCATCCTCCCGGAATATTGTCCAGCAGCTCACCCACGCTGACGTACCGGTTATAGCCGTATTGGATATGGTTCACGATATTCGGAGCGATAACCAAGTCGTATCCCAAGCGGAACTCCGGAATATTGGTGAGCCCAGGACCAGATTCATCCATCGGGGGAGGGTAGGGGTTCGCAGCACCCACGATGGTGGACTGGCGCGATTCCGAGTAGTCCCCAAAGAAGTTGTTGCGGGCATTCAGGGCAAAGTTGATCTTGACGCCCTCCTCGTTCAGTGTGGTCCCATTGGCGCCGCCGATCAGGTAATTGTTGGTTAGGTTGTTGTTGGTCGGTTTGGGAAAGTAGGGGAGGATGTTGTTGGCAACGGAATCAAACGGAATGTTGATGACGTTTCCAGGGAATGCCGTTCGCGTATAACTGCCCGCGCCGTCAGAAGTGGTGGTGGCAGGATTGTAGATTTGCCCGCATATACTGCACAGTGCAGGATTCAACCATGCGGAGAAGTTGCCCTCTCTGACCGAGGCGTCAGGGACAGAGGTGAGAGATGACGATGCCCCTTGCCTGAGGCGAAAGCCGTCATACCAGCCAAAGAAGAAGAGTTTGTTTTTCAGGATGGGCCCGCCCAAGGTGCCGCCAAATTCGTTCTGCTTAAGGGGTGGCTCACAGGCTTTGGTGTCGTTGGCGCAATTGGCCGGTCCGGAGTTGTTGAAAAATCCGTTGGCGTCCAACGCGTTGTTGCGGAAGTATTCAAAGCCGGTGCCGTGAAACCGATTGGTCCCGGACTTTATTTCAAAAGTGACCACTCCACCCCCGGTGCGCCCAATCTCCGCCGGAGGAGCGGTGGTAATCAAGGTGAACTCCTGAACGGCGTCCTGGGGGAAATCGATATATTGATAGTTCGAGGAGAACCAATTCGAGATCACCATCCGCGAACCATCGATGTCAAACTCGGTAGATGCCGACTGGCTGCCCGCGACCGTGGTTGAGAGCGTGCGATCCGAAAAGGTCCCCTGCCCGACGCCGGTATTGGAAATACCCCGCCCGGAGGTACTGGAATCGAGGACCATGAAAAATGCAGGGTTCCTTTGTTCCGCCTGCCCGAACAATGGCAGCTCCTCAACTTCTGCGCCCGTCGCGGCAGTGCTCAAAGTGGTTGTGGTTGTCTGGATTTGGGGAGCTTGTGAGGTAACCTCAACAGATTGACTCAAGCTACCAAGTTGCAAGGCAATGTCGACCACAACCGTCTGGCCGACATCGATGGTAATTCCTTCCTGAACGAAGTTCTTAAAGCCGTTTTGCTTCAGCGTCACCCGATAGGTTCCAATCGGCAAAAGGGTGATGGTGTAATTTCCTCCGGAACCCGTTACACCTGACGTGCTGATCCCCGTCGCCGTGTTCGTGGCAGTTACCGTGGCCTTGGCAACCGGCGCCCCAGTTGAATCGACCACGGTCCCGGTAATCGTCCCGCGATCGCTTTGGGCTTGAAGCAGGTTAAAACCGGCGAAAAGCACCAGCAAGGTCGCAAAACACACAAGCATCGAGCGTTTCCACTGAGACATGCGCATGGCTCCTTTTCATCGTCAGATTGAAATGTGACCCGGCGGAAACTTCAGGAAGATAGGGGGAACGCACACATCCCTACCTTCGAAATGTTCAAAGGGCGTTTGAACATAAGGTATAGCGATTAGTGGTCTGATAGGTTGCCCTAGCCCTAAAACTGATAAGTTGCTATAAGTGACAAGTTGTCTTATACTCCTGTGCTGAAGTCGATGTCAACACCTTTTAATGAGTGAATTGGTATTTCTCATTAGTCCGGGGCAAAAAACAAGTTAAGTCATCTATTTTCAACAATTAGTGAGTTTTATTGGATTTGGAATTGCAAGGATTCCGGTGCCCAATTACCCACACTCCGAGCATTCCTATGCTGGAGAGGGATTTTCTGTCTACCTCTGGGGCTAACGAAAAATAGTCGCCGGAACCTTCTGTGAATGGTTCGTTCCAAATTGCAAATGCGGTTAGACGGCTAATGTTGCCGGCGAGATTAGCATGGCAGTGAGGTGTTATCGCGCCTGGCTTGGACACAATTGAATGGATACTGATCGGTACATGCCAGTGGATTTCTCCGAGACCCTGCCGAGCCAAGGAGAAGGGTTAATCATTTGGCTAACTTCATCCGCCGCGGGGGTGTGGCATAAAATGAACCCGAAACAGAATTAACCCGTAATTTCATCTCGGCATGAATCGCTGGGCTTCTGCGATTGAATCAGATTTGGTGGATGGGAGCATTGAGGTTTTTCTGTTGCCGAGAAAATTCGGCAAGTATCACGCCCTTAGCATGAGGGGGCGGTAATCCGTAATTTGCAAAAGTTGTATCAACTTTATCGGTAGCGCCGCGGTGGCAGGGGGATCGCGTAACTTGACAATAAATAGGAGCGCCTCTCTTGACGACAAATGACTTCAGTCCCACACAAGACCAGAAATTCAAGCCCATCGACAAGACTTCGCTCAGCGAGGAAATTGCAGCTCAGATCATGCGGCTAATCTCCACCGGAGACCTGATGCCAGGTCAAAAGTTGCCATCGGAACGGGACCTCCGAGTGCGGTTTGGCGTAGGCAGATCCTCCCTGCGGGAGGCGCTGCGCTGCCTAACCATCGTGGGTGTGCTCGAAACCCGTGTGGGTGAAGGCACGTACCTGGCTTTGAATCGCGACAAATTCATCGGGAAAGTACTGGAGTGGAGAGTTGCCTCGGAACGAAAAGACGTGGAAAATTTGATGAAGGTGAGGCTTGCCCTGGAGACAGAAACTGTTTCCAATGCGGCTCTCAACACAACCGAGGAGCAAATCCAGGAGCTTGAGGCTGCCATCTTCAAGATGACGCAATCGATTGGCGACACATCGCAGTTTGTGGCGGATGACGTCGCGTTCCATTTGTGCATTGCCAAGGCGTCTTCCAACGACCTGATCTTTGATCTGCTATCTCTGATCCGCGGCCAACTGCAACGAACTCTTCGAGCCCTCGGCGGGGGGCCGAGCCAACCCCAGTCCGCGATCGACGAACATCGACGGATTCTAGCCGCCATCCGCGGTCGCGACCCCGAAACTGCGGCAACGCTCATGCGCTCACATATCATGGCGGGCTTAAAGCGCTATCAACAAACCCAAAACAGTTGAATGGAAGAGGATTCAGATATTGGGGCGCGAGGATCTCGAACTTTGACGCTTGCCCGCCGGAGGCAGAATGATGCAAAGGCACATGGGACAATCGATCGGGTGGTTGGGAATTGCGGTTTTCGGCGCTCTCCTTGCCCCCGGTGCGCGAGCTGAGGCGCGGCCGGCAATCTACAATGTGAAGGATTTCGGGGCCACCGGGAACAAGGCCGACAACGCCCAGAGGGCCATTCAAACGGCGGTGGACGCCTGCGCCAAAGCGGGAGGAGGAGAGGTATTTGTACCGGCCGGCGAGTATACCTCCGGAACCATTCACCTGCGAAGCCACGTAACCGTCGATATCGATGCCGGCGCGACTCTCTTCGCATCCGACACCGACTCCGTGTACGACAAGCCCGCTCTCTTCTATGGCGAGGATCTCGAAGACATTTCCCTCCAAGGCCGGGGCACACTGGACGGCCAGGCCGAGTATATTTCCATGGCGAGCGACTATGATGACGTCAACATCCACGATAATCGCGTCCTGGCAAAAGCGGCGGGCATCTCGCTGGTCCGGTCGTTTCCGAAGGGGATGGGGGTCCGGAAGGTTTACCCCCACATGGTCTTCCTGGTCCGGTGCAAAAACGTCAGGATTTGCGGCCTTTCCTTTCTCCATTCCCCCAGTTGGACCATTTATCCCTACGCGTGCGAGCGGATGGTCATCGATGGCATTTACATTTATACAAATCAGACCATGGGTGTATGGGCTGACGGCATCGACCCGGACGGTTGCAAGGATGTGCGCATTTCCAACAGCACCATCGTGACGGGCGACGATGCCATTGTGCTTTATTCCTTTAACATCTCCGGCCCGCCCCTGCCCTGCGAAAATATTACGATTACGAATTGCCGGTTGTCTTCCGCTTCGGCGGCTCTCAAGTTCTGCGACTGCAATATCAACTGTATCCGCAATGTGACCGTGGATAACTGCGTCATCACGGACAGCAATCGCGGCATCGCGTTCATGATCACTATGGGGGGCTATGTTGAAAACGTCGTCCTCTCAAACCTGGTCGTGAATTGCATTCGCTATGGCTGGTATTGGTGGGGCGACGGCGACCCGATCTATTTCATGATCGAAAGACTCGGCGAACGTACCGGCAAACCGCAGCCGAACGAGCCGCCCGCCGGCTCGATCCGCAACGTGACCATTCGAAATGTCATTGCCCATGGAAAGGGGTCTTGCCTGATCGCCGGATACCCGACGAGTTGGCTCGACCACTTGACGCTTGAAGACGTTAAGCTCTTCATCTCCAGTGACGCGTCCGCGGGTTATGACAAGGCCGTCCATGCCATGCAATTTCGCTATGCCAGGAATCTTGCGCTAAAAGACGTGGAGGTCATCTGGGAAAAGCCCGAGTCTGCCAAATGGCAGAGCGCCCTTTACTTCGAAGATGTGAAGGGATTGACGCTGGACAATTTCGTTGGGGGTCCGGCAAGGCCGCAGACGGACATGCCAGCGCTGGTTGTTAACAACGTCCAGGATGCCACCATCCAAAATTCGCAAGCTAACTCCAACACTCGAGTATTTCTCCAGGTCATGGGCAAGACGAGTCAGGGAATTTATTTGATCGGCAACGAATTGCACGATGCCGGGACTCCCTTTTTAGTGAACGCCGATGTGCCCTCAGGAGCGGTGACCGCCGCGCAGAATTTCTGACGATTCCTTGCAGACGGTAAGGGGTACCACAAACTTTACAGCAGCAGGTCGATCATCACGCACGATGTGACGGAGTCTCAATATGCGCCAATTCACCGCGCCAAGGCTGGCCGCTTCGTGGTTCGTTTTGCTCGCTCTCGGAACTACCTTCGTTGCCGGCAATCTCTGGTCGCAGGACTCCCGCCCACTCACATTTTTCAAAACAGGAACCACCAAGATCGAAAGTTTCGACGCCATACGGCCAACGCAGGATTTCGACGTGGCCAATATCGGCAAATCCTACTTGATGGTGATGTTTGAGCCGAATTCGAGCGCCAAGGTCGTGCCAAAGATTGTGATCCTCGCTCCGCACGCTCGGGCCACTGTCCGGATTTCAACCGCTCAGGGAATAAAGTCCTTCGAACTACGCTATGCCGTCGCGCTTTCATCGTCACCCTTCCTGACCCATTCGAATCGCTATCGCGCATTTGCGGATGGTGAGACGATTATGTGCATTCCCGTTTCCCCCGCCCTTTATGACGCCATGCATGCCCGCGCGGCATCGATACTGGATGACTCGAAAGTTGAAATCACCGACAAGAACATGCCCCCCGGCACGTACATCTATACACCGGGCCCGTACTACAAATCCGCCGGCCTTTTTGCACGCGACTTCCTCTACACAATCCAGGGAGCAGGCCGCGACATGATCTCCGCGAATGAGGTCCGGGATGCCGTGGATTATCTTGCGCTCAAGCAGCTCCCTGAAAACCGTAAAGTCGGCGCCTACACTTATCCCCAGGGCGCTATCTCTGATCATGTCTACCCCGACGGACGCTACTGCTGGGGACCGGGGGCGTTTTACGGCGACAACACGGCCCACTTCCACCGTCCGTCGATGGATCAGGCGATGAACTTCGTGACTCTGGCCTGGCATTACGGGTACAAGGCGAATTGGAATGCGGCATGGCAGAAATGGTTCCGAGCTAATTCCCAGCATTTTGTGGACGCGTGGGCCAGTGTGCCGCGCAATCCTCACACAGGGCTCGTGACGCAGTGGACCACCGCCAATCACCTGGGCGCGAGTGGGGTCACGGAAAACACTGGACCCTCCGTGATGTGGGGCTTTCATGATTCCTACGGATTCGGAGGCGATGACTTGGGAACTTCCGTTCTGGCTTGTAATGCGGCCCGCGCGCTGGCGGATATGTACGATCACGTTTCCGACACCGCGTCGGCAAGGGCCTGGAGCAAGATCTCCGATGCCATGCGCGACGCGATTCGTGCGCAGTTTAACCCGGCTGGATATCTGCCCTGGGGGGTGGGCGACGCTGCGCCGAAAATGGCCTCACCCGATATTACCGGATACGCAGTTTGGTCAGGGATACTTACGGACGCCCAGGCCGATGCCGCTTCGGATTGGTTTGCGGCAAGCTACGATGCGGACAAAATCATCGGCGGGCCAGCGGATATTTTCAATATGACCCCCGGGCTCCGAGGTTCGGTTCGCATGGCGCGCAAGGCCGATGATGTCTCCCCCGGACGCCATGTTTGGCCCGACATGACCAAACCGTTCTGGGAAAACCTCACTTACGGCTATGAAGCCTATCAGGACGGTGGCTACTGGTACTACATGAGCCTGGGCGTCGCGGCGACCCTCTGGCGGAAACACCCGGCACAGGCCGAAGAGTGGGTGGCAAACGCTTATAACGACATCATCGCGGCCGGCGACAATGCCCCTTACGAACGGATCGATGGGGTGAAGCCGGTGAACAATCGGTACGACGCTTCCGTTGGGCCTTTGTTAGGGATGGGAATGCCCGCCACGATCGAATCGCTGAAGATAACAATCATGACAACCAGTACGCCCTAAGATCGCTGGAGTCATAGGCCCCAATTCTCTCGTTGCGGGCTGGACAGAATTTACGGGCGGCACGCTCGCGCTGACGAACAATACATTGACGGGGTTGGTCGATTTTGAAAATGACCTCTGTGCTCCTATCCACGATGACGATCCCGCGTCTCGACCTCGCAATCATCCTGGTCTATATGTGTGGCATCCTGGCGATTGGCCTCTTGTCCGTGAGGCGAATCAAGATTACGGGCTCGGTGTTTTTTCTCGCGGGCCGCTCTCTATCTTGGCCATTTGTGGGCGCCGCATTATTCGCGTCCAACATTTCGACGATTCATCTTGTTGGACTTACGGCATCGGGGTACAACGAAGGCCTGGTTTGGGGGAATTTCGAATGGATGGCCGCGTTTATTCTGATCCTGCTATCGCTGGTGTTCGCTCCCTTCTATTTTCGGACCCGATTGGCAACCCTGCCGGAATTTTTGGAGCGCCGTTACAGCCCCGCTTCGCGATCGTTCCTGGCTTTTATGGCCATCGTCGCGGCCTTATTCCTCCATATTGGCATGAGCCTTTACGCCGGCGCAGCAGTCTTTGAACGTTTCTTTGGTATTAACCTCGTTACATCGATCGTCATCATTTCCGCCACGGTAGGGATTTACACCGTAGTCGGAGGTTTGCGCGCGGTCGTTATCACCGAGACCGTCAACACCGCGATTCTGTTGCTGGGAGCCGTGCTGCTCCTGGGGTTCTCGCTTGCAGCACTGCCTGCTCATGGAATCCACTCCATACAAGAGTTCAAGGCCGCTGTAAAACCACACCAATTATCGATGATTCACAGCCACGACAGCGCCGGCCTCAATTGGTACGCGGTTCTGCTGGGATACCCGGTCCTCGGCATCTGGTATTGGTGTACCGACCAGACCATCGTTCAAAGAGTGTTGGGGGCGCGCACCGCCGAGGACGCGCAATTAGGTCCGCTCTTTGCGGGCTTCCTCAAAATTCTGCCGGTATTCTTGCTGGTTCTTCCCGGAGTGATTGCCTTTGTGCTTTTTCACGACATCATCGGCACGTCCAGCAATCAAACCCTCGCTGTATTGATTGAACAATTGATTCCCACGGGATTGCGTGGCGTGATCGCTGCCGCTGTTATGGCTGCTCTCATGAGCGCGGTTGCTGCCGCCTTCAACAGCACGGGAACTCTGGTCGCCGTTGACATCGTGAAGCGGTTGCGGCCCAGCACCTCTGACCGCGCCCAGTTGACCATCGGCCGCGTGAGTTCCATTGTCGTCATGCTGCTGGCAATGGCATGGTCCACCCAGGGTGGGCGATTCTCCAGCATTTTTGAAGCGATTAACGTCATCGCGGCGGATTTGGCGCCCCCGATCACGGTCGTTTTCCTCTGGGGCGTGCTCTGGCGTCGAGGCACCAAGGAAGCCTCGTTGTGCACTCTAACCCTGGGATTCGTTCTCGGAGTTACCGCCTTCGTCCTGGACCTTCCAGTTTTTGGCACAGAGAAGGTCATAACTGCACGCTGGGGAATTCCCTTCATGATGCAGGCTTGGTGGCTGTTCTGCATCTGTAGCGTCATCTATGTGGTTGTCAGCCTGGTCACGCCTGCGCCGGCGCCGGAATCGGTGGAGGGCTTGACGTGGAGCCACCCTCTGGCAGCGGTCACCCAGGGAAGATTCGAGGGCATGCGAGACCCGCGCTTAATCTCGACAATTCTTGCTTTGACCGTCGCCATTTTGTATTACGTTTTCCGTTGAGTCCGAAGTACAACTGCGGAAGATTGCGAGAATCCTATGAATCCTCTTTCAAAAGCTCCGTTGGGAAGGACTCGGTTGGAAGTAACGCGATTGGGTTTGGGCGGCGCCGCACTGGGTGGGCTCTTTCATGACCCTTCCGAAAAGACGCCAACGAAAACCGTAACGCGGGCTTTGGACCGTTGGGCCGATCTGCCCAAGCGGTGGCTCGTGCCAGAGAGTTCACCCATCCCTATGGAGACCGTGCCCGGCCATCAATAGCTGCTTTGACTTGACAGTAGCGCTCCCGTGGGGTTACTCCATCAGCCTACACTCTGATTCGATGGGTCACCACAGATTGAAAAAATTCGGGCGGGCGTGGAAGCCAGGATTCTGGCGTGGCAGCAGTAGGTAAACCATGGGAGCAAGAACCAATGATTGTTGACGCTCAGCAGCACTTTTGGGATCCCGGCCGCTTTCGTTCCTTCTGGATGACGGGTGAGAGACTCCCATCGCAGGAGCGGTGACCAACAAATGAAAACGAATCCTCAACCCGCAGTTTCAAATGTCATCACCTCGGCGATGCGCTTTCGTTGGTATCGCCAAATGTGCCGCATCCGCGCCTTCGAACGCGAAATCTACGAACACAACAAGAAAGGACTTGTCCCGGGTACGGCCCACCTCTATATCGGAATGGAGGCTATTGCCGTGGGTGCTTGCTCGGCAATGCGTGAGGGCGATCTGCTGACGAGCACCCACCGCGGCCACGGACACTCGATCGCCCGTGGCCTCGATCTAGGCCGGATGATGGCTGAGGTGCTTGGGCGTGCAGATGGATATTGCCGCGGTAAGGGCGGGAGCATGCACATTACGGATGTCGCCCGTGGGATGCTGGGCGCTGACGGAATCGTGGGCGGAGGTATTCCCATCGCTGCGGGGGCCGCGCTCGGCCTGCGGCTGAAGGGACTTGATTCCGTCGTTTTCTGTTTCTTCGGCGACGGAGCAAGCAACCAAGGCTCATTTCACGAGGCGCTGAATTTCGCTGCGGTGAACCGGCTCGCGGTGGTGTTCATCTGTGAAAATAACCTGTGGGCGCTCAGCACTTCCTTCAAGGAAACCACCGCGGGTGGAAGCGTCGCAAATCGCGCGGCAGCGTATGGCATGCCCGGCGAGCGCATCGACGGGAATGATGTTGAGGCTGTATTTAATTCAGCCACCGCGGCGGCGGCGCGGGCCAGGCATGGAGAAGGTCCGTCGTTAATTGAATGCATCAGTTACCGGTGGGAGCCACATTCGATTTTCACCCGCCGTGAGACCCGCCCCCAACAGGAAATTGACGAGTGGAAGCAGAAGGACCCCATCGCACGATATAGCCGGCTCTTGCTGCAGAGTCAAGCTGCGAGCGCGGACGAACTCCATCAAATCGATGCTCAGGTTCAAACCGAACTAGCTGAGGCCTCGGCCTTCGCTCTGCGGAGTGCAACACCAAATCCCGAAAGCGCAGGTGAGGATGTCTTCGCTTAATCCTAACGTCAACGAGAAGTCCTATGCAGACGGGCTCAACGAAGCTCTGCGCGAAGAGATGACGCGGGACCCTCTGGTTTTTGTGCTGGGTGAAGACGTGGGCGGGATGGGAGGACTTTTCAGTGTCACGAAGGGCCTCTTGGGGGAATTCGGACCCCAGCGCGTCATCGACACGCCCATCTCGGAGGCCGCGATAGCCGGGGCGGGCGTAGGTTCAGCGCTCGTTGGAGCAAGGCCGGTCATTGAGTTTCAGTTCCAGGACTTTATTACGATTGCGATGGATCAAATCGTCAATCACGCGGCCAAATTGCGGTATATGAGCGGGGGAATGGTCTCGATCCCACTTGTCATCCGCGCCCCCGTATGTACGGGTGTCGGACTCGGGGCGCAACATTCGCAATCGCTCGAAGCCTGGTTCGTACATGTCCCAGGAATCAAGGTGGTCATGCCCTCGGATCCAGCGGATGCGAAAGGTCTCCTCAAGAGCGCCATCCGCGACAACAACCCGGTCATTTTTCTTGAAAGCAGGATGCTCTATTCAACCATCGGGCCGATTCCCTCCGGCGAGCACTTGGTCCCCCTGGGATCGGCGGCGATCAAACGCGCCGGCAATGACCTCACCATTGTGGCGACGGGCCGGACCGTGGCGCTGGCTCTTTCCGCCGCTCAGAAACTTTCGCGGGAAGGATTTGAAGCCGATGTGATCGATCCGCGAACACTCAAACCTCTGGACTCGGCGACCATTCTCCAATCCGTGCGCAAGACGAACCGCCTTGTTGTGGTTAGCGATGGGTCGCGCACCTGTGGTTACGCCGCGGAAATCATGGCCGGCGTCATCGAAGATTGCTTTTTTGAACTGGACGCGCCTCCCCAGCGGGTTTGCACCCGGGACGTGCCCATGCCGGTCGCGCCCTCGCTTCAAAAGGCGGTAATGGTCTCAGAAGAGAAAATTCTATCGGCATGCCGCACGACACTTGCTGTGTAGAGGGTTTGCAGAATCCGGCTCGATCTGCTTTTCGAGGGATCTAAAGTGGAAGGGTATCCGGATGATGGGGCACATGGCCAACTTTTCAATCGATTCTGTCTTGAAGCATTTGCTCGACCCCCAGCCTGTCGGCGTGCGCTCACAATTGACAAATTTCTATCGCTGGAAGAAGATTCCCTTTTGAACGACTTTGGAAAATCCTGATCTGAGATGACAGACGTTAATCACGTACCTTTAGCCAACTTCCATATCTTCGAGCGAAAAGCGCCCAGCTCCCCGAAAGTCGCCGACTTGCGTGGTTCGATTTACGCCGCAATAAACGGCCTCGGAGTTAACCCGACAAAACTTCGAGGGAAGCGGATCGCCCTCACCGCGGGAAGTCGCGGAATCGCCAATCTTCAGGAAATTGTGCGCTCCATTTGCGGATGGATGAAGGAACGTGGAGCCGTCCCTTTTATCGTTCCCTCCATGGGCAGTCATGGTGGTGCCACAACAGAAGGCCAGCTTCGAGTTCTCGCGGAGTATGGAATTATCGAATCGCAAATCGGGGCCCCGATTTGCGCCTCGATGGAAACTGTCGTGGTGGGGAAGACACCTCAGGGTTTTAATATTTATGCCGACCGCCACGCCTGGGAATCCGACGGGATCGTGATTCTAAACCGCGTCAAGCCTCACTCCGATTATTTCGGCAAAATTGAGAGCGGCCTCGTAAAAATGATGGCAATCGGACTGGGTAAACGCGAGGGAGCCAACGAAGGCCATCGGCAATTCTGGAAACACGGATTCGAGCCGACCATCCGCGCTGTCTCCAGTAGAATCATGGAGAGTGGCAAGATTTTATTTGGTGTGGCCGTGACCGAAAATGAAATGCACGAAACCGCGTATGTGCGCGCGGCCCTACCGGCGGGGATTCCTTCACTGGACGAAGCGATGCTCCTGCTTGCCCGTAAAATGATTCCCCGAATTCCTTTCCGGAACCTTCACCTTCTGATTCTGGATGAAATTGGCAAGAACATCAGCGGCGCCGGCATGGACCTGAAGGTTGTGGGCCGTTGCCCGGGCATGCCGCCGGAAGATGCCCCAACATATTCCGAAATATATCTTCGGGATCTTACCGAGGAGAGCGGCGGCAACGCCGTGGGCATGGGATTTGCGGACATCATCCACGAGCGCCTTTTCCGCAAAATCGATTTCCAGAAGACCTACCTGAATGCCATCGTCGCGCTGACGCCCTCGGGCGGACGCATGCCCATCAACTTGCCCACCGACCGTGCAGCCGTGGATCTGGCCCTGGGTCACAGGGGCACACCCGAGCCCGACACCCAGCGAATCGTTTGGATCAAAAATACGCTGAGTATTAATAGAATCGCTGTTTCCTCCCCGATTAAAGATGAAATCGCAGCGCCGGAAAATTGGAAATTGGCGGAAGGCCCCTTCCCTGCAAAATTCGACCCTTCAGGCAACCTGATTTCGCCACTCTAACTCGGTTGTACCAGACATCCCGCAATTTACGGTTTATGCACTTTGTATCCGTTCTCGGAATGAGCTGTATTGCGCTTGACGCTGAACCCGGCACGTGCGGGTTCCTCTAACGCGCCAACCACGCTCCGTCCACAGGGATGATGGCTCCATGCACGTAATCCGAAGCATGCGAAGCCAGATAAACTGCCGCCCCCTTCATATCATCCGGCTTGCCAGGTCTCCCGATAGGGATTCGAGACATAAAGTACTCACGCCGCGCCGGATCCTTCTTGAGCCCGCTCGTCATCTCCGTCTCGATAAACCCGGGGGCGATCGCATTGACATTGACGCCACGGCTGGCCCACTCGCTGGCAAGCACTTTGGTGAGCTGACCAATGCCGCCCTTGCTCGCGGTATAGGCACTCGTCTCGGCGATGCCGATGAAAGTGGACATTGAAGCCATATTGATAATTTTTCCGTATCCCTTTGCCAGCATGATTCTCCCCGCCAGTTGGCAGAGTTGAAAAATCGAAGTCAAATTCGTCGCAATGATCAGGTCCCAGGCCTCCATCGGGAACGTCTCTGTGATCTGACGCTTCCCCGTGGCATGGTTGTTGATCAGGATATCGAGCGTTCCCAGTCTCTCCACCACCTCGGTGAATCCCCGTTGCAAATCATTCCGGTCGGTAAGGTCAGCTTGAATCGCCATAAAGCCATCCTGCTTGGCAATATCCATGCACCCCGTCGACCGCGAGGTGATGGCCACTTCGGCGCCAAACTCCTTCAGCGCCCGAGCCATCGACCGCCCCAAACCGTCGGCTCTGCCCACGCCCGTCACCAAGGCCTTCTTGCCACTTAGATCGAACATGTTCATCAGTCATTACCTCCGGCAAAATTTTCAAATCAAAGCGAATAGTAATTCGCGGTCGCAAAGGCCGCTACGGCGAGGAAAAGAAACACGAGACCCCAGATGAACTTTCCATAGATTCTGGTCGGTATCTGGTGCCATTCCCCGGTGAACAGCGCTGCAAACTGGCCGCACAAGATCAGCATGATCGTAAACAGCGCGAACCCGATGGAGGGTCCCAACACTCCAAGGTAAGTTGTCGCGCTGCCATAAAGGGCGATACCACCCATCCACATGCAGGCGCCAAGCGCAGGATTAAAGACCTCTCGCGGGCCCCCGCCGAAATTCCCCCACGTCTTATTTCGAGTCAGGAGATAAAAAGCATAGCCGAGGTTGGAAATTGATCCGCCAAGGAACACCAGCGGCCAAACCGCAAAGGTCGCCCACTGTGGCGCCGCCCCGGCTTCCCGGACCTTGGCGAGGAGGTTTCCCGCATAGGCCAAAGAGATATTGGTAAAAGCCGAAAGTACGCCGGACACCACCACCACGACCAACATCAGAGCGTAACCCTTGCGCGTGGGATCGGCCTGGCTCATGGCGGTTTCGTGGGAGCGGAACCCGGCCCCCCGTCCTTGCTGGCTGGTCAGTTGCTCGCGATGATAACCGGCCCACCCGCACAGGGAAACTCCTGCGAGCGTAATCGCCGTACCTCCGAGAATCAGCAGTCCGCTCGCTTGAAATACCAAGCCTGAGTGTTGCATGACCAGCGGAACCAGCGTGCCCACCGCTGTTCCAACTCCGCCGAGGATAGAGCCGGTCATTGCGAACCCCAGACGGTGCGCGCCGACGCCCGCTCCAAGTTGTGCAAGGCCCCACAGGGTGCCCAGCACGAAGGGTCTCAATAGGTCCATATGCGGAATAGTCGTGTAGACGCCCCAAAGGCCCGGGCAGAGGGCATAGGCAAGAAGCGGGGGAACCACGAGGAGTGACACCACCGTATAAAGGAGCCAGAAATTTTCCCATTTCCAAATTCGCTCCCACTTAAGGGGGAGCATGTTAAAGCCAGTGCTGAGACCGCCGATGACGGTCAATGCAAATCCATGTAATAAGCCCACAAGCACCTCGCGGTTTTGAATTTCGCCTCTGTGTTATCGAGGCTCGACAGAATGGCAACACCTGATATCGAAGGCAAAACCGCACACAGCAATTCGGCAGTTCACTTGTTCCCGGATCAACTACAACAAAGTCGTCAGCACCGAATCGCAGCTTCGCCAGTACGCTGCCAAAAGCACAATCAATCCAGTTGAGCTTTTGGCGTCATCCCCAGATTTCCTTGTTACCGTAATTTGTCTATTTGAAAAGGAATGCCCGGGCCCTGACCCTTAACGCGGCCGAAATCTCCCCCGGTCAACCGAGAGAGTCTACATCAGACCCTTGGGATGTGAAACTTGAATTGTCGAAGCCAGGAGGTTGCCATCCGCTTGGCGCAAGTGAATTCGGTTCTTGCCGGCGATTGCCGCGCCGCAACATTCTTGACAACCATCTAAAAAATCTCAATTGACTCCGCTTCGGTTGTGTTGGCTAATGAGGGGATTGCTTTTCAGGAATTTTGATATTCGAGTTTCGCAGTCGTCGGGAGAGAAGCGCAATGAACCGGATCTGGATCGGACTCCGTGGATTTGGCTTTGCCCTGCTGTTCATCATGCTTTGGGGCATCGCGGCTTGGCTATGCCGTCCAGTGGATCGGTACATTCCCATTCATGTTCCGGGCGCAACCTGGGCGCCCGGCATTGTTCTGTTGAGCGCCGGCATCGTCCTGACGCTGATTACGGCGGGATATTTCGTCGTCAGCGGGCGTGGCACGCCGGCAATTTTCGATCCACCGAAGGAGTTTGTAGTTCAGGGGTTGAATCGCTACGTCCGCAACCCCATGTACATCGGCTACGTCACCGGACTGGTGGGCTTTGGCCTCTGCTGCCAATCGATTTCCATTATCCTATTTGCCATCGGCGCGTTTATCCTGATCCACATCTTTGTGGTCTTCGCGGAAGAGCCTGGACTTCGCCGGCGATTCGGCAAAAGGTATGAGGATTACTGCCGCGTGGTCCCTAGGTGGTTGCCGCGCTTCACTCCTCGACAGCTTCCAACGTAACCTTCGGAATCAGCGCCTCGATGGCAGCGAGGTCCGCGACGCGAGTCCCTTCCATGGCTACGGTTGCCGCGCTCGCGGCAACCGCCATCTGGAACGCATCGCGAAACGGCAAACCCTTAATCGCGGCATAGGCCATGACCGCCACCATCGTGTCACCCGCTCCCACGCTGCTTCGAACCGATACCGGTGGCGGAGCTGCAAACAGCGCGTCCGAACCCGCCACCCCCACCGCGCCCTCTGCGCCCAATGAGATCAGAACCTGCCCAGCCCCGCGGCGGATAAGCTCGCGCGCGGCGGCGATCAGTTCTGGCCGCGATTCGAGTGGCCTCAGGAGCAGGTCTTCAACTTCGGCACGATTAGGCTTGATCAGGTACGGACCCGAGGCGAGTCCCAATTCGAGCGCGGGAGCGCCCGTATCCAGGATGCACTTCGCCCTGTTCTCGCGCGCGATCTCCATCAGGTCCGCAAAGATCTTGGGCGGCGTATCGAGGGGCAGGCTTCCCGAAAAGATCATGAATTCACACTCTGCGGAATAGCGGGCAACCTTCTGCCGAATATCCACCAGATGCTCCGCACTGACTCGGAATCCCGATTCATTCAGCTCTGTCTCAATTCCCTTCTCCGCGTCGTGAACCTTCAGGTTGAGGCGGGTTTCTCCCGGAACATGGGTGAAGTCGGCGGGAATGCCTTCGGCTTTCAGGGCGTCGAGAATGAACCGGCCGTTGCGACCGGCTTCAAATCCCAGCGCGCAGACTTCAACGCCCAACCGCTTCAAGACCTTCGCAACATTGATTCCCTTTCCACCCGCATCGACGCGTTCAACCTCCACGCGATTGGTCTCACCCTCGGCGAGGCCGCGCACGGTGACGCTCTTATCGATAGCCGGGTTGAGGGTTACGGTAGCGATCATACTGAACCCAGTTCTCAAGCTCAGGGGACCATCAACTCTTTCAATATATCACCGTGATCCGAATCCACTCGGCCCGTAATTTTTCGCAGGGCAATGGCATCAAGGACGAAGTGGCGGATCAAACAACATTGACGCGTAAATCCGGGCCAGCCTATCATCCCCTCGATGCCGCCAGACGAATTGATCCCACAGCAAAGTAGGATGGAAAATGGACATCTCGCCGGGGAATCTTCCTCCCCAGCTTTTTGGGTCTATGTCTCATGCGGCCTCATCGCCGCCGCGCTGATGCTCTATGCCCAGACGCGCGCCTTCACCGACGACGAAGGATTCCACCTGCTCGCGGCGCAATTAATCAAAGGTGGCATGCGGCCCTACCTCGACTTCTGTTTTCCCCAAACGCCCCTCAACGCCTACTGGAACGCTCTCTGGATGGCGATATTCGGAGATAGCTGGCGCACCGCCCACATGCTGTCTGCACTCGAAACCTCCGCCGCCGTCACACTCGCGGCGCAATTCATTTACACGCGACTCCCCGAGCGGCCGTGGCGCGCAGCGGGAGCCATTGCCGCGGCAATCCTGATCGGTCTCAACGCCAATCTGTTTGAATTTGGAGCGCTCGGCCAGGCCTATGGAATTTGCCTGTTCACTAGTGTCATCGCGTTTCGCCTGACGATTGAAGCCGCGAATCGCCGCTCGGTATGGGTAGCTTCCGCCGCCGGAGCCTTTGCGGGCGACCGCGGCAGCGGCTTCTCTGCTTTCCGCCATGGTGGCGCCAGTGCTGATCATCTGGTTGGTTCGGCAAAATCGGACCGGCGGCCGGTGGCTCAAAGCTGCCGCCTTTGTTACGGGCAGCGCCATCCCGTTTTTGCCGGTGCTGAGGCTGTTCTTCAAAGCGCCGGCGGTCGTCTGGTTTAATCTCGCGCAGTATCACCTCGAATATCGTCAAGCCTATTGGCCCCATTCACTCTCACACGACCTTGAAACCGTGACGGGATGGATCAGCGAGCCGCAATCGCTGCTGATGGGATTGCTCGCAATCTTTGGGGTCGTCTACATCGCGCGGCGCTCCGAGTGGACCCATGAGCGGCGCGCCGAGTTTTACCTTTGCGGCTGGCTGGCAATGGCGATGGCTGCCGAACTCGCTCTCGCCCACCCAACTTTTCCCCGCTATTTTTGCCTTCTCGCGCCGTTTCTGGGAATCCTCGCTGTGCCCGGCCTCTATGCTCTCGGCTCGCGCGTGCTCGCGCCGGAGCGCCCGTTCTGGCCGGTCTTCATCATCATCATTATCTCCGCCGGGGGTCTCGTGCAAACTCTCTACGCGCATCGAGACGATTCAACCTGGCCGGAATACGAGGATCTGGGGCGCAAGCTCCTCGCCGTCACGCCGCCAGGCAAGTTGATGTTCACTGACGAAGGCATCTACTTTGTCGCCAAGCACCGTCCGCCGCGCGGGATGGAGTTTGGTTATTCGCATAAGCTCCCGCTGCCCCTCGAAGATTTGGCCAGGCTGCACGTTGCGTCCGAAGGTGAATTGCAACTTGAAGTCGCCACCGGCGCCTTTGCCAGCACCGCCACCTGCGACTCCGACACTGTCGCAACCTATGGACTCGAAGAGGCCTTTGAGCATAAGGAAGATTTGCACAACTGCTCGGTCTATTGGGGCTGGAAGCCTCGGGCCGTGAGAACTCTAAGCGCAACCGCGCACGCAAAGGTTCTCCAGAAATAACCGGTGAGGCGGATTGCGCAGCCTTCGTGCGCGATCTCGATGGGCGCGCATTTTTTCCCATCGGGAGCGTCCCCTCCGGGCAATAATGAAGCAGAGGAGGCAGGCTCATGGCACCCCACACGATGAATGACGACCTGACTGCGGCCATCACCTGGGCGCTTGATCGAATCGTGAAAGGTGAATACAAAGAAGCGCGCGATTCCTCCGGCCAACTCGACTCGATGGTTCTCGACAAGGATTTTGGCCCTGTGAACGCGGCCCACGCGAGAATCGGCAACTTCCCCTTCCAGTCGTGGGAGTTCCGAGGGTCATGCCGATTCACTCGCGACGCGAGGCGGGTTCACAGCCATTCGATTCGCCAGCGAGATCCAAAATCTCCTTCCCGGATTGACGCGGCGTGCCGAGGCTCTGCGCTCCGTGCCGGATATGAGGGGTTTCCGGAATACGTGCGGCGATTTTTGATTGAGGCATCGCGTTGCATCGTCTATGGACAGTCCCTTGCCGCGCTATTCCTGTGCCGCTCGGCCTTGAGTGAAGCCCTCGTCGTGACGCTGCGAAAAGGGGGCCATAGCAAGGAATTGGCGGGGATGAAAGAGGAAGGACTGAAGGGCATTTTCAAGTTAGCCCATGACCACGGGTTGCTGGACACGGCCCAACATCAACGTGCCGACGAGGTCAGGCGCCTCGCCAATCAAGCCATTCACGGCACCCAAGTTCCTTCCGAACAGGAGTGCCTGAACGCTTTCGCAGTGACCGTGGACATTGTCCGGAATCTCTCCACCTGAAGTCTTTCGCCATGCGAATCGCCGAGCGGGGTTGGCTGGGCAATAAATTTCGTCAGCCGGGGGAACTCAAATTTTCGCGAAAAATTGGAAGAAAATTTTTCAAAAATTTTCAAAAATTTGAATTGTAAAATTGCGGGTTCCCCGGAAACCTAAGTCATCATAGACCCCCTTAGACCGATTATGGCGTGCTAAGGCAAGGTTCGGTGGGGGCGACGGCTTCCCCTAGATTCGCCTCGCCTGTTCGGGTGAGGGGGCACGAAACGGACAAAATGTCCGATTTGCTTTTCTGGCGCAGCATCATCGGGTGGCCGGCCTCGGAGGAGGAATAATCGGGAAACGTGGTGGGTTTCCGCGTCCGTAGCTTACAAAATTTACCCTTATCCCCTCGCCGAAATTTGTCGATAGACTATGCGGTGGAGTGTCGGGGGACCGGCGAGGGGGCACGAAACGGACAAGACAGCCGATTTTTCAATGCCGGCGGACTTAGCAGGCTGCGGAAAAACTCGGGATTCGCAACGTAGCGGCGGCTTTATGCCGCCACCAACCCAATCAGGTGAACGAATGGGTGGCGGGGTAAACCCGCCTCTACACGTTTTTCCGCAGCCTCTTCAGGGCAAGGCAGTGGCTTACGCTCCGTCAGGCTTGCCGTGGAATGGTTTTTGGCGTAAGCGGCGCGGCGAGGATGAAAACAATCTTGCCGGGCTCGAAAACCGATTCCCGGAAAAGGGTAAGGACAAGACCGGAAACCCGGTTGTTGAGGGTCGGATTCTGCTGCGGACGTGGCGTAGGCCTCGCGGTAGGCGAGAGCATCGCCCAAATCGACGGCCCTGTGTTGTTGGAAGAACGGACCCACGGCGTCCTTCGCCGTTCCAACCAGCCAGTCGCTCGGCTGCCTGCCTGACTTGCGAATTTGCGCTTTAAAGTCTTCGATAATCTCGCAGTGGCTTAGATACATGATTGCTGCCCTCTTTTGACCTGCCCCCTAAGTCCGCACGTTTGCTGATACGGAATTCGTAGGTCAAAAGGGTACCTGACACCCTTTCCCCTGACACCCTTTCCCAACATCGCCATCCCGATGATCTCTCGCATTGTCCATCCCCATCACGCCTTCCCCGCCAACTTCACGCACTAAGCACGATGAAAAAACAGACTACGAATAGGAGAACGGACGACGAAAGAAGCCACCAGCGAGAGGCTCCCTTTTCCAGCGAAGATACACGGTAGTGCAACAAGAAACGAGGGAAGGGCCCCAACGTGCCCATTGTCCGAACAACACATTGTTGCGGCCAATGTGAGGCGAGACCCAAAATGCAATAAATAAGATGGCTTGCGTCGTAACGGCAAGGAAACCGAGATTCGCGACGATGCGTCGCCATGCCGGAAGCTCAACATTGTGGGCTTCGGCACGCCACCTCTTCCACGTCCAGGCCCCCCAAGGCAACGAGGATCATTATCCCGAAGGCAACTGCGGATACGAGAATGTGAGGAAAAGCCGTCATTGTGGTTTCCGGGTCACGTCCTGGTAGTGCACCCCCACCAGTCTGCATGCGGGTCCACATGGAATCCGCCCGTGGCTGGTACATTGCCCTTGGGGTCATAGGGAACAGAAAGATGCGGCGAATTTGGGCGCTCAGGGCCACTGCTCATGTTCAAGGCGACAGGACTTGCTGCTTAACCATGCACATCTTTTGAATCCTGATGTTTCACATCTCGCTAACATTTCAACTCATACCCCCGGTGCGCAGTGCGGTCAAGCGATAAGATTGCAAAATGGTAAACATGCCTGAGAATTCTGAAGATTTGGGACGGGGCGGGACCTTTTGTCACTGACGAAACCGGGCAAGGGACGGAACGTTCTCCGGCCTGGGCAGGATGTTCACGCGGAGGAGGAGTAACTGGGAGACGGTGCTGTCGCCGGCTATTGAAAGAGACCCCTCACCCGTCCGTCAGCCGACGGATACGGCCTCTCCCCTAGCCGGCACGTCCTCATTGTGCCGGGTGGCGCCCGCCGTCACTGGTGGCCCATTGCCGGCACGTTCTCCGGTCCGCTCTCAGCGGACCGCCACTCCGACGAATTCAGGTGAGGATTCAGCCGATCACCGGTCACCGGCCGCGAACTGGCAGGACCGGCGAGCTACTGGAGGATCAAATCGGCGGCTTTCTCACCGATCAGCACCGACGGGGCATGCGTATGCCCGCGAACAGCGCTGGGCATCACCGAGGCGTCGGCCACCCGAAGGCCGTCGACACCACGTACCCTCAGTTGTGGATCGACCACGCTGTCCTCGTCGCGGCCCATCCGGCAAGTGCCGATCGGGTGATAAAGGGTGTGCGAGCAGGTGCTGAGCGCTTCGGCAAGGCCGTCCTCGTCAAGCCGGGCGATGTTTTGCGGTCGCGCAATCGGGCCGAG
>CAVTDA010000163.1:0-8713 GCA_963733285.1 uncultured Acidobacteriota bacterium | reverse complement strand
TCTGCAATCGTGCAAATGCCACGCATCTGCAACCATGCAAATGCGAGGCATCTGCAATCATGCAAATGTGAGGCATCTGCTATCATGCAAATGCGAGGCATCTGCAATCATGCAAATGCGAGGCATCTGCAATCATGCACTTGCGAGGCATCTGCAAGCATGCAAATGCGACGCATCTGCAATCGTGCAAATGCGACGCATCTGCAATCATGCAAATGCGACGCATCTGTAATCATGCAAATGCGAGGCATCTGCAGTCATGCAAAATGCGAGAATCATGCAAATGCGACGCATCTGCAATCACGCAAATGCGAGGCATCTGCAAACATGCAAATGCGAGGCATCTGCAATCATGCAAATGCGAGGCTTCTGCATTACTAGGGCAACATCACCAGCAACCTGAAGTTTCCCAACATGAAGGGCCTGGCCGATTACATCCACTCCAAGGGCTTGAAGCTCGGCCTCTACTCCTCCCCCGGCCCCAACACCTGTGAAGGCTATCTCGGCAGCTTCGGGCATGAGGAGCAGGACGCCAAGACCTACGCCGCCTGGGTGCTGATTACTTCAAATACGATTGGTGCAGCGCCGGGCGCATCTACAAGGACTCCGACATGCGGGCCGTCTACCAGAAGATGGGCGACGCTTTGCTCGCCACTGGTCGGCCCATGGTCTTCAGCCTCTGCCAGGTGCCGAAAAGACGACTCGTGGAAATGGGGCCCCAAGTGGGCGGCAATCTTTGGCGAACCACCGGCGACATTACCGACACTGGAAGCGCATGGAGGCAATTGGCTTCCGCAATTCGCATCGCCGGCTACGCGCGCTCCGGCCATTGGAACGACCCCGATATGTTGGAAGTCGGCAATGGCGGCATGAGCGCGGATGAGTACCGTGTCCATGAAGCCTGTGGTCCCTGCTGGCCGCTCCACTGCTCGCCGGAAATGATCTCCGCTCGATGGACGACGTCACCAAATCGATTCTGCTCAATACCGAAGTGATCGCCATCGATCAAGACCCGGAGGGCAAACCGGCAAGAATCGTTTCCGACAAGACAAGCTCACGGTCGCGGTGCGTCCCCTCAAAAACAAGACCTGGGCGGTGGGGCTTTTCAATCGGACAGAATCACCCGCCAAGATGAGCGTCACGTGGAGCGAGCTCGGCCTCCACGGCAAGCTGCAAGTCCGCGACCTCTGGGCGCACAAGGATTTGGGCAGGATTGCCGATCAATTTTCGGCCGAGTTTCCTTCCTCACATGGAGTAGTGTTGATTAAGGTGAAACGATAGCCGGATTCGCCCAGAAGAATCAGGAAATGACGTGAACGTCCCGGGTTTCCCCCCTGAATGGTAATTATTGGAGTGTTTATTGAAGTAGCATTACCCATTCTTCATATGTTATGCTTCGCCGCGATGGTTGTTTCGGACCCTTTGCCGTTCGGAGACAGCCCAACTCCGTTCAGATCTCAAAGAAGGTGCGACATGAAGCCACCTGAGCTAAAACATTGGAGTGTTCAGACTCTTTATTACCACCTCCGACAACGTTCATTCGCCGTCCCAAAGCTGCAAAGGAACTTCGTGTGGGATGCGCGTCGCGCCGCAAAACTCCTGGATAGTATTTACCAAAGGATGCCGATCGGATCGTTGTTTCTTTGGGAAATGCTGAACTCGGAAGTCCGCGCACTTGATCCGACAGTCGGCTCGCGTCTTGCCACACAATATGACGACCACAACGACAGGATTTGGTTCGTAATCGATGGTCAGCAGCGTCTTTCTGTGCTCTACCAGGCTTTTAAAGGGGAGAAGCGAGAGAACGATGCTGATAAGGAGATTGAGTTCGATCGGCTCTGCTTCGTCGCAAATCCCGACGTTGAAAAAGGCGGGCCTGTCCAAAGGATCGTTTATCGCAAGCCCAGAGGCCAAGACCTTATCCCCGTTCGCGATATCCTCGCCTCGAACTGGCGCCAATGCATGCCAAACCGTTCAAAAGGATTCCTCGAAAGGATCAAGAGTTGTCGCTATCGGCTGACGAAGTACGTCGTGCCAATCGTTATTGTTCGCTCAGCAACCCTGGAAGAAATTGGCGAAGTGTTCGTCCGAGTAAATTCGGAGGGCATGCACATCAAGTCTGCTGACAGAGCTGTAGCGCTAATGGGCAAACTGGACGTTAGCGATATGGCCCGAGAGCTTCGGCAGACGCTCCGCGATCAGGGATTTGTATCGGTAGACATCGATCCGATTCTCATGGGCTTCAACTTGGTTACCGAGGAATTGAACGAAGCAAGCCGATCCTCCAAAGCTGGAAACCATGGCTCGTCGCTGGGCGCTCGCCGTTGAGAAGGATGAAAAGGAGCTGGCGAATTTCAAACAACGCTGGGATCGGTTTAAGAGGGCATTTCTATCAGCAACTCAATACCTCCGCGATCATTTTCGGGTGTATGACGCATCCTTTCTGCCTTCTGCAAATATGCTTTCAACGCTCTCTGTGTTTTTTTACCATCATCCGGGACAGCCAGATGGTTATCAACCGAAGGAAATCCGAAAGTGGTTCTGGGCCACTGGCGTTGGGAAACGATACAGCGGCGCAGGACTACCACAGGCACATTGTCTCTGACGCACTACTGTTTTCCGCACTCGCTGAGGGCAAGCTACGCCATTTTAAGTTTGATGAACCACTCGATCCTTTCGCCGACCTCCAAATGGAGCAATACAACGCCAGCTCCGCCGTCACGCGGGCGTTTTTCTGTTTGCTCGCAGCCCAGCAGCCAAAGTATCTCAAAAACGCCGACGCCATTCCACTCAGCGCCCCGGCACTTAGCCCTGCTAGCGCGAAGCACAGGCATCATATTTTTCCGCGAGCGCAACTCTAACATCTTGTTTCTCGGCGCGCTTATAATAGTCTATGCAATATCTGCTTTCTAGTATGCGCCGACAATCAGCTTATCGGCAAGAAGTTGCCGCGGCACTACCTGGCCAAGTGTAGAGAAGCGTGAAACACTTCCGGTCCGTCATGAAGAGCCATTTAATACCCATTGACAAGGGTAGCGGAGTTTGGGAGCGCCAGGTTGGGCGAGCGTTCAAGCAGTTTAGGGCTGAGAGGCTCAAGCTAATTTGTAAGGCCTTCGAAAAGAAGCCGCCGGCCTAAAGCTGTTTAGAAGATAGCGATAATGCGGGAATTGACCGGCCGGCTGGCGCATGGCGAGCACAGCCATGCGACTCGTGACCATCGCCGCGCGCGCGGGTCGCAGGTAATAGGATACGGTAAAGACCCGGACCGCAAAACCGGCGGCCGCGCTTCGGAAGCGCCCACAGTCAACTCACTACTTAACGGTGGGTTTTTCGCTTATCCATCGCACCAACCACCCCGTCCGTCAACTGACGGACATCCTCCTTAACCAAGGAGGGGAGCCGCGCCGGCAACAAAGCTCTGAATTTAGGGGGGGCGAAGTGCTGGCGACGGGGGTGGTTACAGGCGAGCGGCACGTTCTCGTCCAACTAGGGTTTCTCTTGGGACTGTCCCAGCCAATGGAGTAGTCCGCCAAAGACCTTTTCGAACGATTGTGATTGCAGCGCACCAAGCCGATGAAGCGCTTTAACCGTTGGAAACGTTGCGATGCCCTGCACCAGGAAAGCGCCGGGCTTAAGGAAGGGAACGGGTACTGCAATTTCCCACGGAGATCCGCGCAAGGTTGTAGTGTGGGGAACAACACTAATGAGGGCGCGATCCAGATCACCGAAAGCTACGCTAACAATCAGGGCAGGCCGTGTCTTTCCGGCAAATCCAAAGTCGATGAGCCAGACTTCACCGCGCCTGGGGGTCGGCATCATTTTCCTCGATCGAGGCAAACAGAGCCGATGACGCGGCGCCGATTTCTTCGTCTTCCAGCGGTCCGGAGTCAAAGGGTAGCGAGCGGCGCAGAAGCTCCTCCGTGAAGGCGCGTTTCTCCTCCGCGGGCAGGTGTTCGAAGGCCTCAAGCAAGGCTAGTGTGTCGCGACTCATGCCTCAATCATAACAGGGAATTTGACGTGTATAAAGGCCATCCCGATCTGTACCATCGGGACAGGCCCTGGCGATGCTCGCGTTTCATCTATGACCGCCTCCCGTCCGCGCACACTCACGTGGAGCCAACCACCCCGGCGCTCACGCGCTACCCCCTCCTTCGCCGAGGAGGGGAGTCTGGCTGTCCGCCATGGCAGCCTGTGGCGCGAAGAATGCGCCGGTTTATCTCTGTGCCTCCGCCGCCAGGTCCGGCCAAGGCGCGCCGAATGCTGAAGGGGAAACAGTTCAAATCCCCCGCCACTCGCCGTCATGATATGATTTACCAACAATGATTCTCGAGTTCGAATGGGACCCGAGGAAGGCAGAAGCGAATCGCGCCCGTCACGGGATCGATTTTGAAGAAGCCTTGACGGTTTTTCGAGACCCGCTTGCACGCGTTTTCGAGGATGAAGGCCATTCCGAAGATGAGCCACGCGAGATGATCATTGGCCACTCGGCAAAGAAGCGCTTGGTGTTAGCTTGTTTCACGGTTCGCGACACGAGAATTCGAATCATAAGCGCCCGCAAAGCCACGCGCCTGGAGTGTAAAGACTATGAGGAAAATATCTGTCAGTAAGAAGCATAAGACCCCGCGCGACTCCATGCGGAAGGAGTATCGGTTCGACTACAGCCGGGCCAAGCCGAACCGCTTCGCACAAACTTTGTCCAAGGGTGCTCTTGCCGTTGTCCTTGAACCTGACGTGGCCGCCGTATTCAATTCCTCGGAGGCGGTCAATGCTCTCTTGCGCTCCGTAATCGCTGCCTTGCCGGAGGCCAAACAACAACCGGGCTAATCTTCCTTCACTTCGCAGATGCGGCTTCATGGGTCGCGGCCGTATCCACCGCATACGTCATCATCTGCGCCAAGATTCGGTCCGCGACGGGGTCCTTATCGAGATAGGGCACCAGGTTCAGCGTGCACACCAGGATCTTCCCTTTCCCAAACTTCAACTCACCCAGCGTCACCGCCATCTGCGGCGGAGCGTTCAGCATTCCCGCAATCATCTTTCCGGGAAAATTCGTAATCCCCCAATAGCCAAATGCGCTGGCGAAGTAGTTGTCGTAGATGATGGGCGCAGGCAGCCCGGCGAAGATCGGGTGCGGCGTGTCAAACTCCCAGCCGCCAAACCAGTGAACTCCCAGCGGAAGCGGATCGGCGTCTTCCGGCAGCACGTGAACCTTTTGCAGCAGGTCCGTGATGGTTTTTCCGTGGTTAACGTCGGTGGCCCAGAGCAACGCCGTTCTCCCCTTCACCGCAACCTCATCGCTCAAGCCCGCGGGCGACCAATATCTCGAATCGTAGTTGTTGCCCTCGGGGTTGTAGATCATCACCACCGGCTGCCACAAGTGCGATGGACTCGAAAGGTCCGGGTAAAAGATCGATTTCGCCTCGAAGTATTTGCTCAGCGTCTGCGTGGGGTCTTCGATTTGAATGCCCGTGCTGGGCAGCTTCCATTCCGACGCATCTTCGGCCAGGATTCGCTGCTCGCCCCGTAAAGTCCGGCCGGAATCGAGGTCAAGTTCGGCGCGCAGGCGGTAGTATCCGCTCGCTCCCGTGGGAACCACTTCTGCGTGCATGCAGCGGCTGAACGAACCTCAGAGGATCGCCTTGAACATTCACCTGCTCATCGGCAATGGTTTGAGTATCGCCATTCGGGCCGGTGATATCGAGAGTGAGCTTGCCCGAGCCCTTCACCTCCTGTTCGTTTACCAGAGTCACGTCGACTTTGACGGTTCGGCCCAGATAGGCGGTGCTGTGTAGCGGAACCACCGCGAGGTGCAGGGATTCATTGGCCCTGGCCAGCATCTCCGGCGGAAAATTGAAATCGCGCAACGTGTCCACGAGCCCGGAAGTCCATTGGCCGTCGTACCGCAAGTCTGGCCGTCGGGAATCCTCATGCCCGAGTGCGATTCCCACCCGTTGATGGCAAGCCCGCTCGCGGCATCCGACAGGCGCACCGATTCCACTTCGCGCGCGAATCCATCTCCCTGCTGGAGCCCAATCAGCCGGCACAACTCGCTGGGATTCTTGAAGTACTGGCCGAGGTCGTAGCGCGTAAAACTATCCTGAAGCATCTCCGCCCAGCGCCGCCAATCCGCTTCAAACGAACCCTCGGGCGCCTTGGCAAACGCGGCGCCAAGCTTCGGTAAATCGCCCAGGGAATCCAAATTCCGGCTCTCCCCGTTGTAGAAAACCTCGTGCGGCAGCGGCGCGCGAAAAGAAGAGTGTTCGATCGTCAGGGCATCGCGCCAAACCGCCGGCGAATTCTCGACCGTGTGGTAGTCAAAAATCAGCCCGTAGTCCGCGGCGAAAGGCCGGAACATCACAATCGATTGCTTCCCCGACGTGTAGGTGACAAAGCGCGAGGGGTCAAGGCGGTGGGTGGTCCGCATCATCGCGTCAATGTAGGGCTTTAGGTGTTGCGGGTCGTCAACCTTGTCGTGGAAGGCCTCATTCGCCATGTTCCACCACACCAGCGCCGGGTGATTGCGATCACGCACCACCAGCCGCTGGAGCTTTTCCAAAAACGCTTGCCGCTCAAATGCCTCCGCGGGAGATTGGGGTTCGGGGGGGCGCTGGCGGGGGGCGCCGCCGGGCTCTTCGTATGTCATCAAGCCGTCGCTATCGGCCGCTTGGAGCAGGGCCGGCGTGCAGGCGGTTCGGTGGCACGAGAGCATATTAAGACCCAGCGCCTTCGCGGCCCGGACCTCTTTTTCCGCCAGTTCGGGGCTGGGATAGGCGACCGTATACGGGTAAAACCCGAAATTGATGGCGCTGCGGACCACCACGCGATGGTTATTGAGAGACAGCCGCCCATCGCGTTCGGTGAAGAAGCGCATCCCGAAGCGGGTTTCAACCTCGTCTACGGCATTGATTCCACTGAGTTTAGTGACCAGGCGGTAAAGATTGGGCGTTTCCGGGCTCCAAAGCTTGGCGGCGGGAATGCGCAGGTTGGATTCACTCGTTGCCGTTGAATTCGCGGGCAGGGAAATTGCAGCTTTGCCAACGGCCACCGGCTTTGGACTCCCCACCCCATAAATCTCGTACGAAAGCTGAGCGTTCCGTGGGCGCGAATCGGCATTGGCCACTTCGGTGGTAAGTCTGACCGTCTCAAGGTCTTCCAAGGGCGCCGCGTAAACGTCCTGTAAGTGAACCATGGGAACGACTTGCAGGCTCGACATCCTGCCAGATGCCGCCAAAGTCGTGACTATCGGGCAGATGGACGTCGCCCCAAACGATGGGGTTAAAGTCCATCCACGAATAGCCGCCGCCGGGATTGGTCACGCGCACGGCCAGCAGGTTATCTTCTTCAAACCGCGCCTCTTGCGTCACATCCACGGTGAACGGCGTGAAGCCCTCGATGCTGTAGCCCACCAGTTTCCGGTTCCAAAAAACCTCGGCACGCTCACGCACCGCGGCAAAGTGAATTTGAATCACCCTGCCCCGCGCCGAGCTGGGAATCCTGACCTTGCGCCAGTACCAGCCCACTCCGTGGCGATGAGGGTAGACTTCGTCCCAAGTCGCCGGAACGCGGAAGGATTCGCCACCCTTCAGCATTTGTCCCAGCCAATGGTGGGCGGGTGGACGGCAATTTCGCCGAGCTTTGCGGGATTCAGGTAGAGCTTCTCGTGCTGCCAGTCGGCGTTCGCGTCAAACCACAGATTCCACGTGCCATTCAGCGATTCCGAGCGCGCAGGGGGATTCGCCGGGAAAAGTGAAAGGGGAAAGATGAGGGCGATAAAAAGGAGAGCGAAACGTCCAAAAGTCATTTCATAACCCCATAATCCTCCCGGGCAAAGCGGGGCCGATGCTCCCAGGATTCACAAACGATCTGCGATTAACCCGGCCGGTTATTTTCCTTTTCGAAGGAGAAAACTTCACTCTCATGGGTGGGCCATCCATCGGCGAAAACGTGATGGGTCTCCAGCGCTCGTGAGTTTAGGTTCAAGCCATAAGCCTGTCAATGACCATCCTTAAGGATTGAATCAAACCCACGAATTCATCCTTCCTGGAGGACAATTCGCCAGATTTGCGCGGTCAGGGTGCGGCCGCGAAGGCGCCGCCTTTGCAAGTCAATGGGCGATTCGGTGAAAAAATCATCATCCTGCCGTGAAAATTTGTCGATACACGATGTGGGTGGTATCGGCGGAACCACGGAGCGGGGAAAACGTGAAAAGTTTGTCTTCATTATCCCTCGCCCGCCTGGGGGGGACAAGGGAAGGGGTGAGGAGAAGGGGTGAGGGGGGAAAGGTGTTATGGTTCCCCTCCTGATTCGGGGGGGCTGCGTCCTTCAGCCAACGGACGGTGCGGGGGAGTGTCGCACTGCCCACTCACTTCGGCGCTTCAAACGTCGTACTCGTGGTCCCGCATATCTGTTCATCCTGAAACCTGAATGCGCCATTGATAATTAGGCGTCCCTTCCAGTCGTTCGGGTAGTCCCTGCCACCGACAACATCTTTCTCGCCGAGAACCGTCCATATTGTCGTACCCGGATTGGTAAGGAACTCTAGCAAACGATCTTTGCTTATTAAGAGAGCACCTGGTCCCGCTTCGTTTACCGATGGGTCGAACGCGATTAAGTCACCACCTGGGTTGAAATACCGCCCTTCGGCTCCGACCCAACGCAGCTTCATCATGTCGACCAGCCATCCACAAGGAAGGTAGATATGGATTGGTGAGCG
>CAVTDA010000162.1:0-24925 GCA_963733285.1 uncultured Acidobacteriota bacterium | reverse complement strand
TCAAGATCGCACCAAACTACTCCGGTGTCGAGAAAACAATCGGTCAGTGTTTCGATCGCGTCAATGTTGCCTGCTCGCGGCAATGGCGCGGCGGCAATTCTGAGAAAGTTCCGAACGGTGTTCCTGCATGCAGGCATGGCGTTTGTCATCATCACCCAGCACATCTGCACACAATCTCTTGGCGTCCGCGTAGCAAGCTTTTCGCGCCGTTTCGGGCGGCACACCCGTGGGAGGGCCCAGGGCATCGGTGATTTGGGGAAGAAGCTGCGAGGCCACCAGCTTATGGCCCTCGGGGGTTAAATGAATGCCATCCTGTTGATGATATTGTGCGGGGAGGTCAGCCCCGCTTATCGGGAATACCTTGATCCCGCGCGCCTTGAGCCGGTCCTTGATGGCGGCCATGTCGGCATCACCTTGTTCGCGGCTGATTCCCTTCAGCCGGTCGTTAAAAAGGCCGCCGCTGGTATCCAGGATGACGATGGTGGTTCCCTCTGGGATGTCTTTTTCCATGCGGTTGCGCATGTCCGTGGTGGTATTGCCGTAAATGCCCGCGTTGATCACCGTGACGTTGTAACCCTTCTCTCGCAGCATCGCCTGGAGCTGAGCCGAAAACGACTCCTTAGCGGCGACGGTCCAACCCGAGACATTGCTGGCTCCGAACGCGACGATTTGGGCGTCCGTGAAACTCGCTCCGGCCAAAATCAAGAGAACAAGGACGGCGGAGTTGAGGAGCCTGGAACGGATTACTCTGGACATTACCTCTCCAAGGTGAGGCATTTATTGAGGATGCTCAAACCCCATTCGTGGATGCCTCCGGCTTGCAGGTCTAGGTCCAATAGCTGCGGTCAAGCGAACGGTACTGGATGGCTTCGGAGAGGTGCACGCTGGCGACGCTCTCGGCGGCCTCGAGGTCGGCGATGGTGCGCGCCACTTTCAGGATGCGGTCGTGGGCGCGGGCGGAGAGGCCCAGGCGGTTCATGGCGCTTTCCAGCATGCGCTCGCTTTCCGGCGAAATGTCGCAGTACTTGCGAATCTGCCGCGAACTCATCTGCGCGTTGCAGTAAATTTTTTCGCCCTGAAAACGCTCGAGCTGCCTTTCGCGTGTTTGAATGACACGGGCGCGAATGGCGTCGGAAACCTCACCTCCCGCTTCCTGGCGCAGCTCCTGAAAACGCACGGCGGGCATATCAATGTGAATGTCAATGCGGTCGAGCAGCGGCCCGGAAATCTTGGAGACGTAACGCTGAATCAGCGGCGGCGTGCAGGTGCATTCGCGCGAAGGGTCGTTGAAGAATCCGCATGGACAGGGATTCATCGCGGCGGCCAGCATGAACCGGGCGGGGAAGGTGAGCGTCATGGCGGCACGCGCGATCGTGACCATTCCGTCTTCAAGTGGCTGCCTCATGACCTCCAAGACGTTGCGCTGAAACTCCGGAAGCTCGTCCAGGAACAACACGCCATTGTGCGCGAGGCTCACCTCACCGGGCCGGGGCACAACGCCGCCTCCAATCAACCCAGCATCGGAAATCGTGTGGTGGGGCGAGCGGAACGGCCGAACGCCCATCAGCCCCGCGCCTGCTTCAAGGACTCCGGCCACGCTGTGAATCTTGGTGGTCTGAATGGCTTCATCAAACGTGAGCGGAGGCAGGATCGTAGGGATGCGCTTGGCCAGCATGGTCTTGCCGGCTCCCGGCGGGCCGATCATCAGAATGTTGTGCCCTCCGGCGGTCGCAACTTCAAGGGCGCGCTTGGCGTGGAGCTGCCCTTTGACATCGCGAAAATCTACCGAGTATTGGCAGGCCTGTGCCAGCATGGCCGAGGTGTTCACGCGAATGGGTTTGAACTCGCGCGTCTCATTAATCAAGTCGAGCGCCTCAGGCAGCGAGCGTAGTCCGTGGACCTCCACACCTTGTACAACCGCCGCTTCCGCCGCATTGGTGAGAGGAAGCACGAGCCTGCGAATCCCCTTCTGCCGCGCCATTGTTGCAATCGAGAGTGCGCCCTTGATGGGCCGCAAGCTGCCATCGAGCGAGAGTTCGCCGAGAAACATGATGTCTTTCAACTCGGTCTTCAGAAGAACGCCCGTCGTGCCCAGGATGCCCAGTGCAATGGGCAGGTCGAACCCCGAGCCCTCCTTCTTCACATCGGCAGGAGCGAGATTCACGGTGATGGCCTGCCAGGGAAAAGCCATGCCGCAATTCTTGATGGCGGATTTGATGCGCTCGCTGCTTTCGCGCACCGTCGCGTCGGGAAGGCCCACGGTCAGAAAAGCCGGCTTGGCCGCCGTGATGTCGACTTCCACCTCGACGGGATAGGCGTCAATGCCGAAGACGGAAGCGCTCAGGGTTTTGAAGAGCATGATCTCAACTCAACGCAGGAATGTTGAATTTGGAGGGCGGGCCATTTCTCCAAGCATCAGCCAGCCTTGTACGGATTGGCATTATAGCATGAGTAAACGAAAGAAATGGGAAAAGCGCCGGAGCAGAACCAAACAAATCTCCATAGCCTATTTTGGCGAAGGATTTAGCTTGGCAAGCTCTTGGCGCGCGGCTTTGTAATTGGGGTCAATCGCGAGAGCGCGACGAAACTCACCGCTGGCCGCTTCCTTTTGGTTTTGCGCTTCGAGGACCAAACCCAATTGATAGTGGGCTTCAGCCGAGCGCGGGTTGGCGGCAAGCGCGGCGCGGAAATGATGACTGGCCTCGGCGTTCCTGCCCTGGCCGCGCGCGATGAGGCCCAAACCGAAGTGGGCCTCATAATCCTGCGACGCGAAGGAGAGGAGGCGGTTGAATTCAGCGGCGGCGCGCCCGGGAATCCCCACGGTCAGCCAAACATCTCCCAAAAGCTCCTCGGCTTCGACGTTACGCGGATCGAGCGCGAGTGCGGATTTCAATTGGTTTGTCGCATCGAGATATCGATGGAGTCCGATTTCCGATCGGGCAAGGTCCACATGTGCCGGCACGTTTCGGGGGTCATCGCCAAGGATGGCCTGAAACTCCGCCACCGCCTCTTCCGCTTTGCCAATGCGCGCCAGATGCCCCGCGAGCAGATAACACTTGTACTCAAAGAGCCGGTCCTTCGGGTCAATACCGGAATCATCGAGGGCAGGCTTCGAAGTTGTGATTGCAAGATATCCGAGCGAACGAAGGTTTTCCACCGATCTCGCCGCCGAAGCACCGGGCTGGTCAGAATGAGGTTCGGACGCGGCAGGATATTCGACCACAAGCTTTGTCATCCGCTCTCGATAGGACGCCGCAAGCGCCGCCTGGCCGGGCAATAAGTTGTGCAACTCTTCCGGGTCAGTCTTCAAATCGTAGAGTTCCGCGCGGGGCGCATCGATGTAATGATTGTCACCACGCCTGAGGCTGCGCAGAGGGGCCCAACCAAACATGTCGTGGGCGTAGGTGCTTTCGCTATAGACATCGCGGGGAGGTTGGTCCTCGCCTTTTGCAAGGTTTGACAAACTGTGCCCGCAAAAAGTCGATGGCGGCGAAATCCCAAGGAAACTCAGAATGGTTGGCGCAACGTCGATCAGCCCGCCAGGAATGTCGATGCGCGCTCTGTACTCGGCGGAAGCCGGAGAATCTTGAATCTCGAATTTTGAATTATGGTTTTCATTGCTGCTGGGCCAGTGGAATATCAGCGGCACATGCAGTGTACTCTCATAGACGAAGTATCCATGCGTGTTCTCGCCATGATCACCCAGGCTCTCGCCATGGTCGGAGAAGAGCACAATCAGCGCCCGGCGGTCGAGGCCTGACTTCATCAAATAATCGCGAAAGCCCCCGAGCGAATCATCCACGTAAGCCAGTTCCTGATCATACTCGCTCTGCGGCGCATGGGCCTGGTAGCGTGCGGGCGGGTCGTACGGCTCGTGCAGGTCGAACAGGTGCACGAAGAGAAAAAATGGACGGTTCGAGTTTTTCTCGAGCCAGTGCTCAGCGCCGTCCAGCACTTGCGCGGCCGGACGCTTTAGGTCGAGTGCTCCTTTAATGACGCGCGTGTCGAAGGGGCTGTCGTAGGTTTCAAATCCCTGGGCCAAACCGAACCGCCGCTCGAGGAAATATCCGCCGATGAACGCCGCGGTGTTGTAGCCATGAGTGGCAAGTATCGCGGCGAGGGTCACCGTTCCGGGTGGAACAATCTGGCCGTTTTCCCGAATGCCGTTGGCAAAAGGATAGGTTGAGGTCAACAGCGACGTGTGCGACGGCAGGGTGATGGGCGCCTGACTGTTGATTTCCGTGAATACCGTCCCACCCTGCGCCCATGCGTCTATGTTGGGAGTCTGCAACTTTTTATAGCCATAGCAACTCAGATGGTCGGCGCGGAGCGTATCGACCGAAATCAAAACTAGCGGAGTCTGGTTGGGGATTTTCGGGTTGGTCTGGTTCGGATGCCCCCACAATGAGGGCATGAGGGTGCACAGAATCGTAAGGGTCAGCACCTCGTGAAGAGCGGCCTGGAGGCTCCAGCGCATTCTCGAATCATACTTGAGCCGCACCAAGAACGGAAAGGATTGCGTTGAGTTATGCCCGCGCGGCAAGAATCGCATCCGCAATTCGCATGGCGGGAAGCATCAGGGCGGGATCGTGGACGCGCACGATGTGCGCGCCGCCGATGATGGCGGCAGTTGCGAAGGCCGCGTCACCAAAGGGAAAGACCGAAGTGTTCTCGATGTCCCTTGGGGTTTGGCTCTTCGTCTTCGCCATCGTAGGGCCTGAAGGATCCAGCCCCTCGCCGCGGACGATGGCTTTTACGAAGGACTTGCGCGAAGCGCCTACCAGGATGGGCAGGCGGAATCGTTCCAGCTTCCTGAGGCCGGCGATAATCTCATAGTTCTGGCGGCGAGGTTTGCCGAAGCCCAGGCCGGGATCGAGGATCAATTGCGATCGCTTGACGCCCGCAGCGACCGCGCGGCGAATGGAAGCCGCAAGGCCCGAGATGAGCGATCGCCAAATGTCGCGCGCGAAGGGCTGAACCTGCATGGTCGCCGGCCTGCCGCGCGTGTGCATCAGGATCAGCGGGGTTTTGTAGATTCGTGCAACGTCGGCGATGCGCGGCTCAAAGCCCAGCCCGCTGATGTCATTCACAATGTCTGCGCCGGCCTCAATCGCCAGTTCCGCCACCCTGGCCTTGGTCGTGTCGATGGAGATGGGGACGATCTTCAGCTTTCGGCGCAAGGCACGAATGACCGGCAGGACGCGCCGCAATTCTTCTTCTTCCGAAACCGGTTGCGCCCCCGGCCGCGTGGACTCTCCTCCCACGTCAATCCAATCGGCCCCCTGACGGACAAGCTCCACGCCGTGCGCAAGAGCTTTCTCCGGATCATGGAAGCGCCCACCGTCGGAAAAAGAATCCGGCGTGACGTTGAGAATCCCCATGATCAAAGTGCGCTGGCCGATCCGCGCTTTGCGGCCGGCGATGGTCAGTTCAAATTCCGGGCGTGAGTTGGTTCGCATGGTGAGGCAAGGCCGCGAGCTTCAGGTTCGTGAATCCGTTCGAACCATTATCGCCACTTGCCGTCCATAGATGCAAACACAGGTTCCGCGCGACTCCCGAAGGAGCGGCTTGGAACCTGTGTTTGCATAAGACTGGCTATGTAATGGTTATTCGACGACCGGCAGAATTTAGCTCATGCCCCGAACAATCTTGCATACGTCGCAGCGCCAAGAACTCCGCCAATGATAGGCCCGATGATCGGGACAATGGCGTAGCCCCAGTCGGAGCCGCCCTTGCCGGGGATGGGGAGAATCGCATGGGCGACGCGGGGTCCGAAATCGCGAGCGGGGTTGATGGCGAATCCTGTAGAGCCGCCGAGGGAGAGACCGATCGACCAGATCAGAAATCCGATCAGGAGCGGCACGAGACCAGGGCTCATACCTTTGTACGAGACGATCACCAGGATGCCAAAAACCAGAACGAAAGTCCCGATCGCTTCCGACAACACGTTCGCCGGGAAGCTGCGGATCGCGGGCGCGGTTGAAAATACCGCGAGCTCTTGGCGGGGTCGGGTGTCTCGCGCCAGTGTGGCAGGTAAGCGATCCAGACGAGAATTGCGCCGATGAAGGCTCCCAGCAATTGGCCGCCGATGTACGTCGGCACCTCCTGCCAGTGGATCTTGTGAATCACCGCCATGCCCAGCGTGACCGCGGGATTCAGATGCCCGCCGCTGACCCCGGCAGACGCGTAGACCCCGAACGCCACCGCAAATCCAAAGCCGGTGGTAATGACAATCCAGCCGGAATTTTCCGCCTTGCTCTTGCCCAGAAGCACCGCTGCCACCACTCCATCGCCCAACAGCACGAGCAGCATCGTGCCCACAAGCTCCGCCACAAATGTATTCATTCGCCCCCCATGGTTTGCAATTTGTCGCCCTGGAAATGGGCATGAGTATAGTCCTGTGGGCGGGAAATTGCGCGGAAAAAATGCAAAGGGTCTGGGGCACTAGGGCGCGGGATGATATTTTTGAAAATGGCAGGCGAAGAAACGAAGACCGGGAGTAGGGACGTCCATCGGGCGGGAGGGAACCGATTCATTGACCGGCGGTACAACGATGCGGCTGCACCCCGTTCGAAAAATCAAAGGTTATGCAGGCTGCGGCCGCGGCGGCAAACCCGAAGGCGGGGAGGGCTGAGGCTTGAGCACCTGCACCGTGTCCGGCGCGGGAGGCGCGGGCTTCACGCGGACAAATTCCGGCAGGGGCTGGCCGTCAATCAGGAGTTTGACCTCGCCGGCATCCAGGGATTCGCGCTCGAGCAGCGCTTCCGCGATGCGGATCAGCACGTCACGATGCGTCGCCAGGATGTCCTTGGCCTTTTCGTATCCGGTGCCTACGAAGGCCCGGATTTCCTGATCGATCTTGATCGCCGTGTCCTCGCTGAAGTCGCGCGAAGTGGCGATATCGCGGCCCAGGAAGATCTCCTGCTGGTTCTTGCCGTAGGCGAGCGGGCCAAGGTTCGACATTCCATATTCGCACACCATATTGCGGGCAATCGCCGTGGCACGCTCGATGTCGTTGCCGGCGCCGGTGGTCATGTGATGGAGGAACATCTCCTCCGCCACGCGTCCGCCCATCAGCACCGCAAGCTGGGCCTCGAGATACTCGCGCGTATAGGTGTGCTTGTCATCGAGCGGAAGCTGTTGCGTCAAGCCCAACGCCCAACCGCGCGGAATGATCGTGACCTTGTGCAAGGGGTCCGCGTCGGGAACATTCAAGGCAACGAGCGCGTGACCGGCTTCGTGATAGGCCGTGTTCTTCTTTTCGCTTTCGGACAGGATCATCGACTTGCGTTCCGGTCCCATGAGGACTTTGTCTTTGGAAGTCTCAAAATCCGCCATGGTCACAGTCTTGCGATTCTGACCCGCGGCGAGCAGCGCCCCTTCGTTCACCAGATTCGCCAGGTCGGCGCCGGAGAATCCCGGCGTGCCCCGCGCCAGAATGGCGATATCGACGTCTTCGGCCAAGGGAATTTTCTTCGTGTGAACCTTCAGGATCGCCTCGCGGCCGCCCACGTCGGGCCGGGGCACAACCACGCGCCGGTCGAACCGGCCGGGCCGCAGCAGGGCGGGATCGAGAACGTCGGGACGGTTTGTGGCCGCAATCAGGATGACGCCTTCGTTCGATTCGAAGCCGTCCATCTCCACCAGCAACTGGTTCAGCGTCTGCTCGCGCTCGTCGTGGCCGCCGCCCAAGCCCGCGCCGCGATGGCGGCCGACGGCGTCGATTTCATCGATGAAGATGATGCAGGGAGCGTTCTTCTTGCCCTGCTCGAACAGGTCGCGCACGCGCGAGGCGCCCACGCCCACGAACATCTCGACGAAATCGGAGCCGGAAATCGAGAAGAAGGGAACATTGGCCTCGCCGGCGATGGCGCGCGCCAGCAGGGTCTTGCCGGTTCCCGGAGGGCCCACCAGCAGCACGCCTTTGGGAATGCGTCCGCCCAGCTTCTGGAATTTTTGCGGCTCGCGCAGGAACTCAATGATTTCGCCGCAGTTCTTCCTTGGCCTCTTCGACGCCCGCGACATCTTTAAAGGTGACCTTCTTCTGCTGGCTGGAGAGCAGTCGGGCCCGGCTCTTGCCGAAGGACAAGCGCCTTGTTTCCTCCGGACTGCATCTGCCGCATGATGAAGATCCACAGCCCCAAAATCAAAATCAAGGGCAGGCCATTGGCGAGCCAGGTCATCCAGGTATTTCCGGAGTTGTCCTTGATGATGGTGTTGACGTTCTTGTCCTGAAGGGTCTTGTAGAGGTCGGGATAATTCGCGGGGATGGTGGAGCGGAAATGGGAATTGTCTTTCTTGAATGTACCCGTGACGTCCGTGCCCGAATGGTCACGTCTTTGATTTCGTCCTTGTTGACTTCGCGTGATGAATTCCGTGAACGTCAAGTCCGCAACCCGCTCGCTGGTGCTCGACTTCACCACTGCCCAAATCAGCAACGCAGTAACTGCCATCACCACCCAAAAGATAATGTTCTTCACTGCCGAGTTCACAGCCCGCCCTCCTGAATCCCCCGTACGCCTCTTGCTTCTTTCCAACCCGTAATGGTTAGATGCCGTTTGAGTCCGCTTAGCTTCAAGCCAAGTCCAGCAACCAAGGGCATTTTAAGTTACTTCACAAATTTCAGCCCAGGGACTAACCTCAATGCGCTGAGCCTCTTCCTTGAGGCGGAACCGCCTCTAAAGGCTCCTCCTCGATAACCAGCACCTGCGGGGTATTTTCATCGGCCGCCGCGCTCTTCGCCGGCGGAAAGCCTTGCACCCAAACGATCTGCCCTGCACATGATAATACCGGCCAGCCCTTGCGCTCTGACTCTGGAATCTTGCGCTCGCGAAAGAACTCCTTGAGCTTGCGAGCTTTCCGGCTCCCCACGGGACAAAAACTGTCGCCCGCCCTCCAGTTACGCAGTTGCAAATCGCCGCAGAGCTTTTGAGGGTCTATGCAGACAAGTTTGCTTAGATTATACGCCTTGCGGGCATTGTCGCGGGGAAGTATTTTAAGATGAAACACCTTCGCAAGCTCACGAATCTCAGCATCTTGTGGAATTTCAATAGGATAAGAGTAGTCCGAAGTTCTGGGCGCCCCCTGCTCGGGGCTGATAATCAGCCAGGAGAACTCCTTCCGGGCCGTAATCCCCCCGGGGAGCACGCAAACCCTTCCACTTTGCGAAATAGTGGCGAACTGGCGCACCGACTCGATGTGGGTATGCGTCAGCCCTTGGGTTCCGCCGCTGGCGAATTGCACCATCTGCCGCAAAACCCGTCGCGCCAGAGCCGGGGGGAATTCTTCCAGCACCCGAATCGGAATGCGCTCTTCCCTGCCTTCGCGGGCTCTCCAGGCCGCAGACCGGTCCCGGGCCAACCGTTCAAGGCAAGCTTCATCATCCCGGGCACGGTCGGCAAGCTGATTCAGCAAGGGCACAATCTGCGGGTTATATTCTTTGAGAAGCAACGGCAACAGCTCCATTCGAACCTTATTGCGGCGAAGGCGCGGCAGGAGATTCGTGGAATCCACCCGATACGAAATGCCTCGCGCCGCAATTTCCTGCATAATTTCATCTCGCCTGACGGTTAGGAACGGGCGCACGACCTTACCCTCAAGCACCGGATAAATCCCGCCCAACCCGCGCGTTCCCGTGCCGCGAATCAAGCGCATCAAGACGGTTTCGGCCTGGTCGTTCGCGGTGTGGGCCGTGGCGACCAAGTCCAGCCGATCCTGCTCGACCAGTGAGAAGAAGTACCGATAGCGCAACTCGCGGGCCATGGCCTCGATATTTGCGTGCCGCTCGCGTGCCAGGCGCCCCACATCTGCTTCTCCTCGCAGGTACGGCATTTTGAACGCCGCCGCAAGGTCGCGCACAGAATCCTCATCTCCATCCGACGCCGCCCCGCGCAAATGGTGATTAAAGTGGACGGCAGCAACGGTCAAACCCAATTCGCCCGCCAGCTTCCTCATGAAATGGAGCAGCAGAACCGAGTCCGGCCCCCCCGAGACTCCAACCCCCACGCGCAATCCCGGACCAAAGAACTGCCTTGCGCGCACTTCGCGCGCCCATCGTGAATAGAGGTCTGCCCGACGATGCATGATCGAGTTCCGCCGGGGTTGATTTTAGCATTACGCCCGGCCTTTGGCAGGCGTATACTCCCTCCAGTTTCTGAGCATTCGTTCCCATCAGGAGGTTCTCCATGAGAATGCCGCTGAAATGGATTGGAATTGCGGCGCTCATTCTCTTGGTTCTCTGCCCATTAGCCCTCCCTAAAGATAAGACGCCCGACCAGTACCAAATATTGTTGGCGCGCTTGAAAGAGGGAGATCGCACCGTCGATTTTCTGGAACTGCGGCGCGCATACGCCGGCTCGAAGGAATATTCCGGGGGGTCCGACTCGGAAGACCGCAACGCGATGTTCAGCGCCTACAAACGAGGCGACGACGCAGAGGCTCTCAATATCTCGAACAAGATTCTCGATTCCGATTATCTGGACATTGAAGCCCATCACATCGCGGAGCTGGCCAATCATAAAATGAAAATTGATGCCGAGGCGGAATTCCATCACTTCGTTGTCAACGGGCTGATCGAAGGCATCTTCAAATCGGGTGATTGCAAGTCAAAGGAGACGGCGTGCGAAGTCCTCTCCGTCCACGAAGAGTATGTCATTCTTCAGGTACTGGGCCTCGGTCCCTTGCCGCTCAAACAGAGCTTAGTGCAATCGGACAAGCACAGCTACGATGTGCTCGATGTCGCAGACCCCAAGACGAATCAGAAGCTCACGCTCTATTTCAATATTGATATACCGATAGGTTACGAGCAGAGGATTTTCTCAAAGTGACTTTAAGAAGATTAAACGTTGGGGTGGAGGATTAGGCTTTAATCTTTTACCGTGGGAAATCCCGCATCGGTCCAGCCGCGCCAGCCGCCGTCCATGGATTCCACGTTGGTGTAACCCATTTTTTGTAAATTGTCGGCAGCGAGCGCCGAGCGATATCCGCCCCCGCAATAGAGCACGATGTGAGTCGTCTTGCTGGGAATCTTGTTTTCGATGTCGCGTTCGATGACGCCCTTGCCCAGATGAATCGCGGAAGGTAGCCGCCCTTTCGCCCATTCGCCATCTTCGCGCACGTCGACCAGCACGAATTCCTCACCCGCGTCGAGCCGCGCCTTCACTTTTTGAACGTCCGTCTCGCGCACGCGCGTCTTCGCGTCATTGACCAGCTTCAAAAATTCCGGGGCGTGTTTCATCTTGGATCTCCGATGCCGGTTCAGTGCCCCTTGAGTTCGCTCAGCACCTGTTTGTAGCCCGACAGCAGGATTCCCACATCGCTGCTATACATCAAAAAGCGCACGCCGCGCCGCCGGGCTTCGAGAAACAAAGGCATATTGCCGGTTTGAAGCCCCACGGAGATGCCGGCAGCATTCGCAGCCGCAACGACGCGGCCTATCGCTTTCCAAAAAATCGGATTGTCGAACTGCTCGATGATTCCCAGCGCTAGGCTCAAATCATACGGGCCAATGAAGAGCACATCGAGGCCCGGCAGTTTGGCAATCTTTTCCACCTGCTCGAGCGCCGACACCGTCTCAATCATCAAAACCGCCAGGGTTTCGCGGTTGCATGCCGCGATCTCCTCCGCCGCGGGGCCCTGCATCACGTCGGTGTTGATGGAGCGCAGCCCGAATCCACGATGGCCCTCGGGCGGAAACTTCATCACCTCGAGCGCTTCTTTTGCGCCTGCCATATCGGCAACCCGCGGGACGATAATCCCCATGGCGCCATTGTCCAAGGCACGCGTGATCAGCTCTGGCCGGTTTTGGGCGACGCGCAATAAAGGAGTGATCCCCGCATAGTGCGCGGTCCGGACCAGTGCCTGCAATTGTGAATAGTCGGCGGGTGAATGTTCGGTATCGACGAAAAAGAAATCCAGACCCGCCTTGGCGAGAATCAGCGGCATCTCCGACCCAAGGCAATCTTCCAGCGATGTGCCATAAACAATCTCGCCCGCGCGCAGCTTGGCTTTGACCGTGTTTTTGTGCATGCGGTCTCCGAAGGACGGTATTTTGCCCCGTTCGGAAGCGAAGGTCAAATCAATTGATTTTGTGTTGAGGAATTCGCGTTATCGCGGAGTGATTCCCAGCCTCAATGCGGCATGGGCAAGCGCCGTGTAGACGGCGATCAGCCCTGCGCTGCAAAGCAACGCGCTCAGGGCCAGGCGGGCGAACAAATTGGAAGACTCTCGTTCCTCCATGGGACCAATTTGCCATAATCCCAGATGGACACAATGGCACGATGGTACCGGGTCGAGGGGCTGACATCAAGCCGGCCACGGACCAGCCTTCGCTAAAAAGCGCGGAATTTCGGAATGGTCGACCCGCACTGCTTCGCGTGCGCAACCTGCGAGTACACTTCCGAAGAAACCGAGGGGCCCTTCGCTGAACAATGCTCAGTAAAGGCCCGCGAAAGCTCGGCGGCAATCATGTCGGGACCCATCTGCTCGATCTGCCAGCGCTCCAGCACATAGACCGGCGCGCCATCCTTGAAAATCGCCACCGCGGGCGAAGAAGGCCGCACTTCCGGCATCAGTTGACGCGCGCGTGCCACGGCTTCCATATCGACGCCGGCAAACACCGTGGTGAGCTGGTCCGGAATCACCGCGCTTTGCAGGGCCTTGGTGACTCCCGGTCGTGCTCCACCCGCGGCGCACCCGCAAACCGAGTTCACCACGAGCAGCGTCGTGCCAGGTTTCGCGACCGCGGCGTCCACATCGGCGGCCGATTTCAGCGGAGTCACTCCGCACGCGGCAAGCTCTTCCCACATCGGACGTACGGCTTCCGGATCATACATTGGTTGCATTTCGAAATCCTCCAATACGATTAAACTTCGCGCGGCTCACGGCGAATATCCCGGCCCGCGCCTGAATTGCAAAATTTTAGAAAAGCCCGGTCATTATTATGGATGCACGGCAGGAGGTTAGGATACTGCAATCATTGGAATTGTCCGTTTTGGGGCCCAACGGGTTTTTAAGCGCATTAGATGGTAAGTAGAGTTTTGGTAGGGGAGTGCTCGGCACTCCCGCGGGAGCCCAGAGGGCTCCCCTACCAACCAAGGAATGCTAAGATGTCGGAAAACGGTGGTCACTTTGAGGGGCTTCCATGGCTGAACCGAAAAACGGCGCGAGCGATCTGCTCTACTGTCCGATCTGCGAATCTGAAGTTTCCGATCCGCTGGTCTGCGGTGACTGCGGCGCGGTCATCTGCCGTAAATGCGGAACGCCGCTCGAGAAAATTGATGAGTTGGGGATAGGTTGAGGGTGGGGGGCTAGGGATTCGGGGTTTGGGATTCGGGGCTTGTGCGCCGTGGTTAAAGGAGAAACTGAATAAAGCAGCCCTAACCCCTAAACCCTAACCCCTAATCCCTGAAATCAGTACGCCGTCAGCGCCCGGCCTGCCGCGACGATATCCGCAGGTTGCGGCAGCACGGCGTCTTCCTGGTGCGGGTGGTAGGGAACAAAAACGTCCTTGGCCGCCAGCCTGCGAACCGGCGCATCGAGGAAAGCAAACAGCTCATCGGCGATGCGCGCCGCAATCTCCGCTCCGTAACCCCAGGAGATCGTATCCTCGTGCAGCACCAGGACGCGATTGGTTTTCTTGACGGAAGCTGAAATCAATTCCCAATCGTAGGGATTGAGCGAGCGCAAATCGAGAATCTCCGCCTGGATTCCCTCCTGCTCCAGCGTCTTTGCAGCCTGTTCGGCGCGATGGACGAGCGCCCCGTAGGTGACGATGGTCAGCGACGTTCCTTCCCGCACCAGCTTTGCCTTGCCAAACGGAATCATGTAATCGCGGCCCGGGTAGGGCGCGCGATTGTACGTCTGCCGGTAGAGGTGCTTGGGCTCAAGGAACAGCACCGGATCGTCGCAACGGATGGCGGTGCGCAGCAGGCCGTTGGCGTCGAGCGCGGTCGAAGGCATCACCACGCGGATTCCCGGCAGATGGGTAAAGATGGATTCACCCGACTGGCTGTGGTAAACCCCGCCGCCCGTCAGATACCCGCCGATCGGCACGCGAATCACCACGGGGCAGGAGAACGCATTGTTGGAGCGCCAGCGCAGCATGGTCAGCTCATCGCGAATCTGCATCATCGCCGGCCAGATGTAGTCGAAGAATTGAATCTCGACCACCGGCTTTAGACCGCGCGCCGCCATGCCGATGGCGCGGCCCACGATGCAGGCTTCCGCGAGTGTCGAGTTGAAGCAGCGCGTGCTGCCAAATTGCCGCTGCAACCCGTGCGTGACTTTGAAGACGCCGCCCTTGCCCTTGACCTTGGCCAAATCGCTTTCGTGGCCGCAGTCGCCCACATCCTCGCCAAAAACCAGGATGCGCGGGTCGCGGGCCATCTCGTCCCTCAGGCAGGCGTTGATGAGGTCGACCATGGTCTTGGGCTCGCCATGAAACTTGGGTGGATGATCGAATTGTCCGGAGGTCGGATCGACGCCGGGAGAGTAGACGTAATCGAGCACGGTGGCGGAGGAGACGAGTTCCGCCTCCAGAGCTTTGTCCGCCGCCTCGCGAATTTCGCCGTCGATGGCGGCCTCAACGTCCGTCAATTCCTTCTCTCCAACCCCGCTTTCCTCAACCAGCAACCGGGCCAGGCGAATCACCGGGTCGCGTTTGGCCTCGTGCTCGCGGACGTCCTCGGGCTTGTAAGTGCGTTCGTCGTCGGAAAGCGAATGCGAATACGGCCGCACGACGTGAGCGTGAATCAGCGCCGGCCCCTTGCGCTGGCGGACGTATTCGACAGCCTGCGCTGCCGTCTTGTAACTCTCAGGAAAGTCCGTGCCGTCGCATTCCAGCGTCAGAAGGTTGGGAAAGCTGCGGGTCAAGCCGGAAATCTTGCCTCCCGCGGTCTGCACGTCGACGGGAACGGAAATGGCGTATCCATTGTCCTGAACCACGTAAAGAACCGGAAGTTTGCGCCCGCACGCATAATTGAGCGATTCCCAGAACTCGCCCTCGCTCGATGCGCCGTCGCCGAGCGAGACGTAGGCCACTTCATCCTGGTGAAAACTAGAAGCCAGCTCCGCCGCATCGTGAATGTGGGAGAAATACCAGCTCGCTTCCGCCGCTCCCACCGCGTGAAGAATCCGCGTGCCCGTGGGGCTGGAGCCGGTGAAAATGTGCAGCTTCTTCGAGCCCCAATGCGAGGGCATCTGGCGCCCGCCGCAGGCAGGATCATCCTTGGCGCCCACCGAGGCAAGAAACATCTCATAAGGAGTGGTGCCGATTTGCAGGCAGAAGGCGCGATCGCGGTAGTAGGGGTAGAACCAGTCGTATCCGGGCTTCAGGTTGAGCGCAACGGCCACGCCAATGCATTCGTGGCCAACGCTGTTGATCTGGAAATAAGCCCGATTCTGGCGCCGGAGTTGAATCTCCTTGTCGTCCACGCGGCGCGACGTGAACATGGTGCGGTAAGCACCCAGAAGAAACTCCTTCGAAAGCTGATCCGCTCTCTGCATTTGGTTTGTGACGGTAGCCATGAACCCTCGCCAGCCGCAATATAATGCCAGAAATCCGGTTTCCAAGCCGGACTTTTTCCTTTGAATCCAGATTATCGATTCCTGAAAACCGAATGTCAATCCGGTCTTTAACTGCGGACAGGCAAGTTCGAGGCGGGATTGGTCCACTTAAATCAGTTCCAATATCGGTCAAAACTGGAGGCAATTAGGCTTCGACGGGCTTAACTTATTCTAATAATTAAACTTAACTAATACGGGGAGTCAAATAATTATCCTCCGGCCGAGCCGGAGGCTTTACGGTGACTGGCCCGCAAAGGGGTCGAGCGCTTGCTTGCAAAAGCAAAGGCTCCCCGGTTTGAATCATGAGGGGAGCCACTGCGGAGGAGGTCAGGAGCCTGATTTCCCTTTCTGACATGAACTCCCGTACGCCTGCAACAAACCGCATGAGTGGGGGGGCGAAGTTGAACCCAATGTGCCCAACTCCGCCCCTGCTAGGGTTTAAGGCCCGTACTTCCACAGGTCGTTGCCCAAGTATCCCAGTGTCGGTGTATAAACCTGGCCGCCAAAGAGCCAAAAGTTTCCCTGTGGATCAGTCCAGGCAGTGGCGCCCACACGCGCTCCCGGATCGTTCCCGGGCGCAGGTGTTCCTTCTGTTCCGTAGGTTGCCGTCACATTGCCACTACTTGAACCTGAGAGCCATGTCCATTGCCCACCGCTAAACTCCCAGAAATCGTTCAGTGAGGACTCAATCGTGGTTGAGGTTGCGTTCAGCCCTGTCCCCCCGAAGAGATACAGATTACCGGCAGAGTCAACCCAGCCGACGGCATCGTACCTTCCCCCGGGAGTATTGTCCGCAGAAGCCATTCCCTCGGTTCCGTAGGTGCCGGTTTGAGATCCAATATTCGAACCGCTCACCCAGGTCCACTTTCCCCCGCTGTATTCCCAGAGGTCATTCAAATAGGTGACCCCTGACCCCACCGAGTCATCACCGAGCCCACCGAAGAGCCAGAAGTTCCCATCCGGGTCGGTCCAGCTTAAGGCGTCAACGCGCGCGCCGGGGAAATTTCCAGCCGCGGCTACGCCTTTCGATCCGTAGACACCAGCTTGGGAGTTGGAGCCGTTCGAGCCTCCCATCCATGTCCATTGTCCCCCCCTGTACTTCCACAAATCGTTGAAGAGATCGGGGTGTGACTCGTTAATTCCACCAAATAGCCAGAGGTTTCCGGAGGAATCGATCCAGTGGACGGCTCCTCTGCGCGCCCCGGGAACGTTGGACGAGGAAGGCGTCCCCAGTGTTCCGTACGTACCGGCCTCATTGGTGGAGTTCGAACCTGAAACCCACGTCCACTCACCCTTGCTATACTCCCATAGATCGCTAAAGTACCACGTGTAGGCGGAAGTCACGGACTGGCCCCCGAAGAGCCAGAAATTGCCGTTGGCATCTGTCCAGCCCGTTGCGTCCGTTCGGGCTCCCGGAACATTGCTCGCACTGGCAGTTCCCTCCGCTCCGTACACCCCGACCTGGTTAATCACATTCGCCCCGGTCACCCAAGTCCAATCGCCACCGCTATACTCCCAAAGGTCATTGAGCTGTCCGTAGGTGCTCGTGGAACCATATCCGGCGCCTCCAAAGAGCCAGAGGTTGCCCGATGAATCGGTCCAGGACACAGGATTTAGCCGCGCTCCGGGAAAGTTGCTGGAAGAGGATTTCCCCAACGTGCCGTACGTGCCGGTAGGATTTCCCGTATCTGATCCGCTCTCCCAAGTCCATTCGCTCGCCATCTGCGGCGCGCAGGAAATGGAAATATTGGCAATGTTGGCGGTGGCCTTGCCCGTCCCATCGGTCAAGGCGCAGGTTTCCGAGGGACTCGACGGCTGAGTCAGGACGGTTACATCATACGAACTTCCGCTGGTGAGCGCGGTCGCGAAAGTGAAGCTGCCATTTCCCGTGATCGTAAGGTTATCGCCGCCATTGTCCTGCAAAACCAGGCCCGTCCCCGTAAGACCGGAAATGGTTCCACCGATGGTGTAGCCGACCGAGCACGCCACCTGAACGTTAGTCACACTGGCGCTGGCGTTTCCACTGCCATTGGCCACCGCGCAGGTCTGCGATGGCCCGGTGGGCTCGGTAAGAACCGTCACTTTATAGGCAGCACCGCTATCGACTCCTGTCGCAAAGGTGAAGGTTCCGTTTCCCGTGATTGAAAGGTTATCGCCGCCATTATCCTGTAGCACCAGCCCCGTGCCCAAAAGGCCTGAGACCGATCCGCCGATGGTGAACGTGGTGGTGGTGCAGGCAACCTGAACGCTTGTGACGTTGGCGCTCGCGGTTCCGCCGCCGCTCGTGACCACGCAGTTCTGCGCCGGGCCGGAAGGCTGCGTCAGGACCGTGACTTTGTATGCTCCCCCACTGTTGATTGCGGTGCTGAAGGTGAAACTTCCATTGGATGTGATTGAGAGGCTGTCACCGCCGTTGTCCTGCAACACCAGTCCCGTGCCTGATAGGCCAGAAACGCTGCCACCAATGGTGTAGGTGGTCGGAGGTGGAGGTGCTGTCTCCCCTCCTGAATTGCCGCCGCACCCAGCAGCCCATAGAAGTCCCGCCGCCGTTAGCAGCCACAAAAATACCCGTACCTCCGTCACACGCTCTATCCCGTTGCGTCCCTTCATAACCACATCCTCCTTCATTTGGCCTCTCCAGGGGTTGTGACTCAGAACGCAGTACGCAGACCAGATGAGCCCGCTGGAGGCCTTCATCCTGAGCGGGACGAACCGGGACAATCCTTATCGCGCCTGGTCTTTCGAACCGAGTCCTTCGTCTGCTTGTTAATGCGGAAAATTCGGACAAATTAGGTCAAGATTCTTTTCCGAGATTTGGGGAGGCCGCTGTGGGGACCACGGCCAAACGGCAATCCCGGGACATAGGGCCGTTGACTTTGAGTCCGGGCAGGGCTATATTTCGCGAGAATCCAACAAGTTAGGGAAAGGCCAGCGGTGCGTCGATCAGCGGAATCGGTCACGGTATTGCTCGCCAAGTGGCGTGGCGGTGACGAGGAAGCGCTCCAGGCCCTCATCCCCTTGGTCTACCAGGAATTACGCCGCCTGGCACACAGCTACCTGCGGGCGGAACGCCCGGGCCACACCCTCCAAAGCACCGCATTAGTGCATGAAGCCTTTTTGCGGCTGGTGGACCAGCGCCCGGTTCAGTTTCAAAATCGTGCACATTTTCTGGGAGTGGCGGCCAAACTGATGAGGCAGATTTTAGTGGACTACGCACGCGCCCGCCGGGCCGCCAAGCGCGGGCCGGAGTACAAGATCGAGCTTGATGGCAGTTTCGAAGTCGCGCAAAAGGAGCAGCATGGCGTGGACGTGTTGGCTGTCGATGACGCTTTGAATCAACTTTCCCGGAGGGACGCCCAACAGGGACGTATCGTGGAGTTACGATTTTTCGGTGGACTGACGGTGGAGGAGACCGCCAAGGCGCTGGAGGTTTCCCCCGCCACCGTGAAACGCGATTGGAGCATGGCCAAGGCGTGGTTGACGCGCGAGATGCAGAGGGGCTCGGGTGGAAAAAACCAGGCAATGGGAGAGGGTTAAGGAGCTGTTTGACGCAGCTTTGCAGCAGCCGGCCAGCGCGCGAGGCGGATTCCTGCGCGAGGCTTGCGGGCCCGATTCGTCCCTGCTGAAAGAGGTCGAGTCGCTGCTCTCCGCCTACGACCGGTCCGAGGGGTTATCGGATCACCCCTGGGCAAGCGAGTCCCGGCCGGAGGCGCAAGCCCCACCGTCGATTGGCCCGTATCGTCTCATCAGGAAACTCGGCGAAGGCGGAATGGGGCAGGTCTGGCTGGCCGAGCAATCCGCTCCTCTCGAGCGGCAAGTGGCGCTGAAGCTGATCCGCGCCGGCATGTACGACGATGCGCTCCTGCGCCGTTTCCAGGCCGAGCGGCAATCGCTGGCGCTGATGGATCATCCCGCCATCGCCAAGGTCTTCGACGCCGGGGCAACCGCCGATGGGCAGCCTTATTTCGTCATGGAGTACGTCCCCGGCGAGCCCATCGCCGATTATTCCGACCACAAGAAACTGAATATCCGCGAGCGGCTGGAGCTTTTCGTGAAAGCCTGCGAGGGGGTTCAGCACGCCCACCAGAAAGCCATAATTCATCGCGATCTCAAGCCCGCCAACATTCTGGTTGTGGAGCTGGACGGCAAGCCCTCGACCGCGCCTCATCGACTTTGGCTTGGCCAAAGCGGCCACACCGCTGGTGGCCGGTGAGTCCATGTTCACGCGGATCTGGGGATTGGTCGGCACGCCGGGATACATGAGCCCGGAGCAGGCTGACTCGAATGCCGGGGACGTTGACACGCGTACGGACGTGTACTCACTGGGAGTGATCCTGTACGAATTGCTCACCGGACTGCTCCCCTTCGATCCCGGGAAGTGGCGGAAGCAGGCGCTGGATCAAGTGTTGCGGCAACTCCGCGAGCAAGAACCTCCACGACCGAGCGACCGGCTGATGAGCGAGAAGGAGTCTTCCGCGTCGGCCGCCGAGCTTCGCGGAACTGAACTGAAACCGCTATCGGGGCTGCTGCGCGGGGATCTCGACTGCATCACCATGAAGGCGCTGGAAAAGGACCTCGGGCGGCGTTATGGAAGCCCTTCCGAACTCGCGGCGGATATCGAGCGATATCTCCATCATGAGCCGGTGGTGGCGCGCCCGGCGAGCACCGGCTATCGTGTGCAAAAGTACGTGCGGCGGCACCGCGTGGCAGTGGGTGTGGCAGCGGTTTTGGTCCTCCTGTTGGCGGGATTCGCCGGACTGGAAGCAGTGCAATTGCGCCGGATGACAGAGGAACGCGACCGCACCGCGCGCGAACGCGACCGGGCCAACCGCATCGCGGATTTCGCCATGAACATGTTCCGGGTATCCGACCCCAGCGAGGCGCGGGGCAATACCGTCACGGCGCGCGAAATTCTGGATAAGGCGTCAAAGAATATTGATACCAGCCTGACGAAAGATCCGGAAATGCAAGCTCAGATGATGTACGTCATGGGGAGGACGTATCAGGGTCTTGGACTTTTCACGCCATCTGAGTCCTTGTTTCGAAAGGCCATCGAAATCCAGGAGCGCATCGGGGGAAAATACAACCCTGAACTGGCAAGGCCGCTCGCGGACCTCGGCATGACCCTGATGTATTCCGGCCATTATGCGGAAGCAGAACAGGTGGACCGCCAATCGCTGGAGATCGCTTTGCGGGCGCCGGGACAGAAGCAATCGAGAATCATCGACGCAAAGGGAACTCTGGCCGGTGCCCTCCTCGGCGGGGGCAAGTACGGGGAAGCGGAGAAGACATATCGAGCGGTGCTCGACATACTAGGGACGACCGCCGGACCTGACGACAGACGTACAATTGGATACATGGGCAATTTGGCTCTCGTTGAGTATATGGAAGGGCGCTACGTCGACGAAGAAGTGCTGCAGCGTCAGGTGCTGGAGCGCAGCCTCCATGCCCTGGGGCCGAATTATCCCAATACCCTAAGAGCGAAGATCAATCTCGTCCTCGTCCTGACGGCTGAGGGAAAGTTCGCAGAGGCGGAACGGACGGGCCGGGAGGCGCTGGACGACGACCGCCGCGTTCTCGGCCCAGCACATCCTGTTACAGCCTCATCGATGCAATACTTAGCCAATGCGCTTCGTGGTGAGGGCCGATTCGAAGAGGCCGAAAAGTTGAATCGCGAGGTGCTCGACCTTCGGAGGAGGACCCTTGGTGCGCAGCATAGCGAGACCTTGGCATCAATGGATGCGCTGGCAAGTGCTCTGATGGACCAGGGCCAATTTGCCACGGCGGAAAAATTGGACAGAGAGGTGCTCGCTTCTACGGTCAAAACTTACGGCCCGGAATATCCCGATAGTCTCACCTACTCGATACACCTGGCAGCCATTTTGGAAAAAGAAGGCCGAACTTCTGAATCGGAAAATCTGGATCGCCAAGTGCTGGATCCAGCCCGGCGTGCTTTGGGGACCGAGAGCCTTTCTGTCCAACTCGATCTGAACACCCTCGCTCTGACGTTGGCTCACCAAGGCCGCCACGCGGAGGCCGAAGACATGGCCAAGCAGGCGCTAAACGTCGAAAGCCACCTGCAAATGCCGGAGCAGGTCAACAATAAGTACTCCACCTACTACCTCGGATCCATCGCGGCGATTGAGGGTCGGAAGGACGAAGCCTTTTCCCTCCTGAACAAATCCATCGAGCATGGTTTATGGCCGGAAGCCTCGCTCACCATGGCTCTTGATCCCGAGTTGAAATCATTGCACGCTGATCCGCGCTTTGCCCCCTTGATCGCTTCCGCCAAAGACCATGCCGCAGTGGGCCCGAAAAGCAATTAGGGCTTAGCACAACCCATTGGGACCCCGCCATCATTCCATCCCACCTCCCCATATTCTGGGGGCCGATGGGGTCGAGCGCACCCCAGCAATCGGGTAAGCTGGCTGAGGATGACGCCGCGCACCCAAGAATTCTATCCCTCGCCCCCTTGGGGGTCGAGATCCGCCGTGGCGGAAGAGGGTCGCGGCACATGGCCGCGACCCTCTCTCCCTGAGGGGCGAGGGATATTGAAAACAAGCAAGTGAACAGCCGCGGAGCACAGAGGCAGTGGTCCACGCGGTCCTGCCTCCTCGCCGGTCCCCCGACACTACCCCGCATCGGATATCGACAGAATTGGATTGGCGAATGAGGGAATTTTTCCGGGGCATCCGCCGGTTTTCCCCTATGCCTCCATCGTCAGAGCTTTGAGCCACGGATGGACACAGATGATCACGGACTATTCGAAGTGACCTGTGGCAGTCCGCGTGAATCCGCGGCCTCCCACGCTTCCCCGCTTCTTTTGGCCCCCTCGCCGGTCCCCCGACACCACCCCACATCGGAAATCGGCGGATGTTCAGGTGCGCGTGAAATTATTTGGGGGGGCCGACCACGTAAAGTCAGAATTGCAGATGCGCCGGCCACTGCCGCAAAATCAAAGCTCAGGTTAACCGGTCATTCCGCCGATGGAATTATTGGGGGGCGTGAGGGCGAGCCGGCGGGCCACACTTTCCCACCACGGTTATCGGCGGATCTCCCATGCAGGATGAAGGCTTTTTGCACCGAAGCAAGCTTCCAAGCGTGACCCTAGGCAAATTCTCCGCCGTTTTCTTTGCCCGCCGACCCGAGGGCTGCCTGAATCCAACCTCAATGGCTTACCAATCTCTTTCCTGCGCCATCCAATTGTGTTAAAGTGAGCGAATAAAAGGCGAATAGTCTTTTTTTCTGAAGGTTCTGAATAGACAGACATTTCTGGCCATCCAGTCTCAAGGACAAAAAATGGAGATCAAAAGCGGCGCGCTGGCAAGCATTCGAGGGCAAAGCCTTGCTCCTCTTGAAGATGCATTGAAGGAAATCTCCGAGAGGTTTCGCAACCTCAGTGGCCAGGGAGGCATAACCGCTATTCGCCGCTTTCCTGCCCGCGAGGCCCAGACCGCACCTTTCCCGCCGGGCCTGCCATCCCGGCTCATTGACGTGCTGAAGGCCCGTGGATTCAATAGTTTATACACACACCAGGCGAAGTCGTTTACGCTGGCGGGGGAGGGAAAAAATTTGGTCATCGTGACCCCCACTGCGTCCGGTAAGACACTGTGCTACAACTTGCCGATACTTACCGAGCTGATCGCCAATCCGCAATCACGGGCCTTGTATCTCTTTCCAACCAAAGCACTTTCGCAGGATCAACTGGTGGAGCTCAACCGTTGGAGCGAGCAGCTTGGTGATGACATCCGCACCTTCACCTATGACGGTGACACTCCCCAGGACGCGCGCAAGGCCATCCGCGCCCGCGGTAACCTGGTGATAACAAACCCGGATATGCTCCACGCCGGAATCCTGCCCCACCATACCAAGTGGCAGCGCCTGTTTGAAAATCTGAAGTACATCGTCATCGATGAGTTGCACTACTACCGCGGCGTCCTGGGAAGTCATCTTGCCAACGTCTTGCGTCGGCTGAAGCGTGTTTCAGCATTCTACGGCAGCGCGCCCCAGTTCATCTGCACCTCCGCCACGATTGCCAATCCCCAGGAGCTCGCCGCGCGCATTTTGGAAGAAGATGTCACGCTGATTGACGAAAACGGTGCGCCCACGGCGGAGAAGTACTTCATTTGCTATAACCCGCCGGTGGTGAATCCGCAACTGGGCATCCGCCGGTCGTATTTGAATGAAACCCGGCGTCTGGCCAAGACCTTTCTCTCCAAGGGATTGCAAACCATCATTTTTGCCAACAGCCGCCTTGCGACCGAAATCCTAGTGACCTATCTTCAGGAGGATTTTTCGCCCGGGCCTGCGGGTCCCCAGGCGGTGCGCGGCTATCGAGGCGGATATTTGCCGCTCGAACGTCGCGAGATCGAGCGCGATTTACGCAGTGGCCGCTTGCGCGGAGTCGTTTCCACCAACGCCCTCGAATTGGGCATCGATGTCGGCAGCCTCGACGTCGCGGTGCTCTCCGGCTACCCAGGGACGATCGCGGCCACTTGGCAGCGTGCGGGTCGCGCCGGTCGCCGCCAGGGAACTTCGGCGGTGGTGCTGGTTGCCTCCAGCGCTCCGCTCGATCAGTTCATGGTGCAGAACACGGAGTATTTCTTCGGCCGCTCGCCCGAGCACGGCTACGTGAACCCCGACAATTTATTGATCCTCTTGAATCACCTGAAGTGCGCGGCGTTCGAGTTGCCTCTGCGCGAAGATGAAAAGTTCGGGGGGCTCGACCTCCAGCGGCTCTGCAAACATCTGGAAGAAACGGGATTTTTGCATCACACCAAGGATGGCTGGCACTGGCTTTCGGAGAGTTATCCCGCCGACGCCATCAGCCTGCGCTCGATTTCATCGGACAATTTCGTAATCGTCGACAACACTCGCGAGCCGCGCGTGATCGGCGAAACCGACTTTACGAGCGCCCTCACCACATTGCACGAAAAAGCCATCTACATTCAGGACGGCGTGCAATATCACGTTGAGCGCCTGGGCTACGATGATCGCAAGGCCTACGTCCACGAAGTGGAATCCGAATACTTTACCGACGCCATCTCCTACACGAAAATTAAGATCCTCGAAACGTTCGAGTCCGCTCCCGCCGGCGCGGCGCGAAAAAATCACGGCGAGGTTCAGGTGAACACGCAGGTGGTGGGATTCAAGAAGATCAAGTTCTATACGATGGAGAACGTCGGCGCCGGCGAACTGACGCTGCCCGAGCAGGAGATGCACACTACGGCCTATTGGCTGACCCTGCCGCGCGCGATGATGGAGGCGCTGCCCTACAACTCCGCCGAACGGATCGACGGAGTAAACGGGCTCGCCAACGCGCTGGGCGCGATCGCCACGTTGCTCGTGATGTGCGGCCCTG
>CAVTDA010000161.1:0-46185 GCA_963733285.1 uncultured Acidobacteriota bacterium | reverse complement strand
TAAATAATTCCTCAATCATCCGACGTTTAATAAAGGCGTGGCCGCTTCGTTCCCGGACGGGGAAACTGCCGCACTCGAGGACGGTCTTGGCGGATCAGGTTAGACATCTTGATGTCATGCACGACTTTGGCCCCGGGATGACCCTTGAGCAGGTAACGAGCTAAAAAGGGAAGCGACTTCATCACTGGTGACAAATGAACCCGCCTCATCCACAAAAGCCACGCGGTCGCCGTCACCATCCCAGGCAATTCCCAGCGTCCGATTTCCATTTTCGGGTTTCTGACCGCAGCGCTTCAAGATCCGAGGGGCGCGAGCAGTCGGGGGGCCGATTCGGAAAACTCCCGTCGATATGGCAAAAGAGGAGGTGGGTAGGAATTCCGAGGCTTTGGAAGAGGCGCATTAGCGAATTGTAAAATACTCGATTCCCAAAGCTGAGAACATATTGAAAATAAGCCAGTTACTCGAATTGTAAAATGACCGATTTGACACGACAAATGTCCCCGCTAGGTGGCGAATCGATCGAAGGCCGACGGGCTGGGACGGAGCTCTGCCGATCGACCGGATCGCTCACCCACATCCCAAGGTTCCACTCTGCGCCCACTTGCCTCGCGGGGCGTTTTGAGCTTCGTGGCGATCCTAAAAAAGATCCCCCTGAATTGGTTAAACGGGTGGGTTGGTTGAAACGCTGACGCCACTCCGTGCGTCATCCCACTTCCAAAGGACACCGCGACCCGAGCCCTTGCGCGTTTGACATCTCCATTTAGAACGGAGAAGATGGCTGGTTTCAGGGCCGAGCAAAAACACTTCTGGTTTATGGGCAGGATGGCTGCGGATGACTGCTGAAGAGCGGAGGCTGGAAGAGGCGCGCGAGCGCCAGCTCCACTGGAAGCGCTGGGGACCCTACCTGGCGAGCGGCCAGTGGGGCACGGTTCGCGAGGACTACAGTCGCGCGACGGCACCGCTTGGGAATACTTTCCGCACGACCATGCGCGCTCGCGCGCGTACCGCTGGGGCGAAGACGGCATCGGCGGGATTTGCGACCGCCATCAGCTCATCTGCTTCGCGCTCGCGCTGTGGAACGGCACGGATCCCATCCTCAAGGAGCGTCTCTTCGGGCTTACGGGCAACGAGGGCAACCACGGCGAAGACGTGAAGGAGTACTACTTCTACCTCGATTCGACGCCGACGCATTCCTACATGAAGTATCTGTACAAGTATCCGCAGGCGGAATTTCCGTACGCGCAGCTGGTGGCGGAGAACCGGCGAAGCGGCCGAAAGGATGCCGGAGTTTGAGTTGATGGACACGGGAGTTTTCGACGAAAACCGCTACTTCGATGTCTTCGTCGAATACGCCAAAGCCACCCCGAAGATATTCTGATCCGGATCACGGTCGCCAACCGCGGGCCGGAAACCGCCGCTGCACTTGCTGCCGACGCTCTGGTTTCGCAACATCTGGTCGTGGGGGAGGATGACGCGCGACCCGCAAGCTCGCGCGAGGCGACGATCTTGCCGCAGCCAGGTCATCGAGCTGGATCATGCTACGATGACGAGCCTGGCTCGTTTGCGAGGGACGTCGCCAAGCTGCTGTTCACCGAGAACGAAACCAATTATCAACGCCTGTTCGGCACGGCGAAACCGCACGCCCTATGTGAAGGACGGAATTCAACGACTACTTGTGCATGGCGCGACAGGACGCGGTGAATCCCGCGCAGACACGGAACGAAAGCCGCGGCGCATTACCAGCTGCACGATCTGCGCGCCGGGCGAGAGCGCCGTCGTCCGCTTGCGGCTGACGGATCGACCGCAGCCCGGCCAGGATGCGCTTAGTCCGGAGTTCGACAGAGTTTTTGCGGAGCGCATCGCGCGAAGCTAACGAATTCTATGCCACAGCGATTCCCGCGGCGCTCTCCGCAGACGCGCAGAACGTGCATGCGCCAGGCTTTGGCCGGGCTGCTCTGGTCGAAGCAGTTCTATCACTACGACGTCGCGCATGTGGCTGCGAGGGCGATCCCGGCCGGCCCGCCGCCGCCCCCGGAGCGCATGAACGGGCGCAACCACGACTGGACGCATCTCTACAACGCCGACGTCATTTCCATGCCGGATAAATGGGAGTATCCGTGGTACGCCGCCTGGGACCTGCCTTCCACTGCATGGCCACTGGCGCTGGTCGATCCGGACTTCGCCAAGGAGCAGCTCATCCTGCTTCTGCGCGAATGGTACATGCATCCGAACGGGCAGCTCCCGGCCTATGAATGGGCGTTCGGCGACGTCAATCCGCCGGTGCATGCCTGGGCCGCGTGGCGCGTCTACAAGATCGAAGAAGCGCCGGCGCGGCAAGGCCGACCGCGAATTTCTCGAACGCGTCTTCCACAAGCTGCTGCTGAACTTCACCTGGTGGGTGAACCGCAAGGACCCCGACGGGCAAGAACGTCTTTCAAGGCGGCTTCCTGGGCCTGGATAACATTGGCGTTTTCGATCGTTCGCGCCCGCTGCCCACCGGCGGGCACATCGAGCAATCCGACGGCACCAGTTGGATGGGCATGTACTGCCTGAACATGCTGGCGATCGCGCTGGAGCTGGCGCGCGAAGATCCCGCCTACGAAGACGTGGCGAGCAAGTTCTTCGAGCATTTCGTTTACATCGCGCAGGCCATGAACAATCGCGGCGGTCATGGCATGTCGCTTTGGGATGAAGACAGACGGCTTCTACTACGACGTGCTGCACCTGCCCGACGGCCAGCACGATTCCATGAAGGTGCGCTCGATGGTGGGCCTGATTCCGCTCTTCGCCGTGGAAGCTCTGGAGCCGGAAGCGTGGATGCCTTGCCCGGCTTCAAGCGGCGCATGCAATGGTTCCTCGATAATTTCCCGACTTGCCGCGACCACATCGAGATGCACCGAAACCGCGCGCATGGGGTTCGCCGCCAGCTCACCATCGTCAACCGCAGGACAGCTGACGCGCATCCTGCAGCTACATGCTGAACGAGGAGGAATTCCTTTCGCCCCATGGGATTCGGGCGTTTCGCAAGTTCCATCGCGAGCATCCCTATATGCTGACCATGTCAACGGACATGAATATCGGGTGGACTACGAGCCCGCCGAATCCACATCCGGTCTGTTTGGCGGCAATTCCAACTGGCGCGGGCCGATTTGGTTTCCGCTCAACTTCCTGATCATCGAATCACTCCAGAGGTTTCACTACTACTATGGCGACAGCCTGAAGGTGGAATGCCCCACGGGCTCCGGGCAACATGATGACCTTGTGGGAAGTGGCGGAGGAACTTTCGCGGCGTCTCACCTCGATCTTTTTGCGGGATGGCAGCGGCCGACGGGCGGTATTTGGGGGCAATGATCTCTTTCAGACCAACCCGCTCTGGCGGGACATTATCCCCTTCTACGAATACTTTCACGGCGATAACGGCGCGGGCCTCGGCGCAAGCCACCAGACCGGATGGACGGCCCTCGTGGCAAAGCTCCTGCAACAATCGGGGGGATGAATTGCGCGGTAAGCGCTAGAATCGAGAAGTCTCTTAATGCGCGGGTGGGCCAGCTCCATCCCAAGGGCTGATGGAGCCCCATTTCCCTCGCGTTGCTTTGCAGGGCTGATTTCCCCTATAATTCCCAATGAGCCCAGAGAATCGGAATAGACACTATGCCATCTTCACCCATCGTCCACAAGCTTGAAGAAGAAATCCAAGCCCTGGAACGCGAATTGAACCACGAGTTGCCCAAGGAACTGAAGCGCGCGCGTGCCTTGGGCGACTTGAGCGAGAACGCCGAGTACCACATGGCGAAGCAGCGGCAGGACTTTGTCAGCGCGCGCCTGGCGCAGCTTAAGATTCGCCTGGCCGACCTTTCGCTCATCAACATGAAGAATATTCCGAAGGACCGCATCGCTTTCGGATCCAAAGTGGTTCTCTACGACCTTGACCGTGATGTGGAAATTGAATACCGCCTGGTCACCACCGAAGAAGCCGACGTCAACAAAGGGCTGATCTCCACAACATCACCGATTGGCCGGGCTTTGATGGGCAAAAAAGCCGGCCGACGAGGTTACTGTCAACGCACCCAACGGCGCCCGCGAATTTGAGATCCGAACCGTTATGACCATTCACGAGCAGGAATAGTGCCTCCGCCCAATCTTGCTGCCGCGGCCTAGTAGAGACCTTCCATGTTAACGAGGAAAATTGGCGATACGCTTCGATACGTCCTGGATGCCATTGTTGCAGGCTTCGCCGCTAGTGGCATCAACCCGAATATCCTGACCTTCATCGGATTTCTCATCAACTGCCTCGCGGCTTACCTGTTTGCCTACGGCTATTTTCGCTGGGCCGGAGCCACGATCATTCTGGCGGGAATTTTCGATATGACGGATGGCCGGGTGGCTAGGCTCGCGAACCGGGTTACCCCCTTCGGAGGATTTTACGACTCTGTTCTGGATCGTTACTCCGACCTCTGCCTGCTCATCGGACTTTTGATCTATTATGGCCGCATCAATCGCTACTCCTATGTGTGCCTGGTCGCCGTCGCCATGATTGGCTCGGTCATGGTCAGTTACGCGCGTGCCCGCGCCGAAGCTCTGATTGCAAGTTGCAAGGTGGGTTTCGCGGAGCGGCCGGAGCGCGTGGTTCTGATCATCATTGGCGCGCTGTTTGACCGCATGGCCCCGGTGCTCTGGCTGATCGCCGTCCTCTCCAACGTCTCGGTTATTCATCGCATCTTTTATACGCGCCAAGAGGCGGCAAAACTCGCTGCGCAACATCCCGGGTCCTGACGCAGACGCCTTCTCCGCATCCAATCACCTCCACGCCCATCCTCCCTTAAAGCGCTACAATGACCGCAGTCCAGTGGTACACTTTCGGCCTCAGGGCGAAATTCACATCTGGGGGTTCACATGAGACATCAAGGCTCTTCCCGGAGAAGCTTTCTGAAGAATACCGTGGTTGGAACCGCTGCCAGCGCCGTAGGATTACCCAAAGCGGCGAAGGGCAACGATCCGCTGGCCATGAACTGTGGATCGCATTGGGAGCGCCCCCCGAAGCAAGCCGGAAACAATCTCAACCTGATCGTCATCGTCTCGGACACTTTCCGCGCTGATAACCTGGCGTGTTACGGGCCCAAATGGCTGGAAGCGCTTGAAACGCCCAACCTCGACCGATTTTCGCGGAATGCGACCGTGTTTATGGACGCCTACGCCGAGGGCATGCCGACGATCACGATTCGGCGTTCTCTCTACACCGGGAGACGCGTGGTTCCCTGCTATTACTTCGTCCAACCCGACATTCAGCTCCCTGGCTGGCACCCGCTCTACTACGAAGACGTCACGCTGAGCGAAACTCTGACTGAAGCGGGCTATATCAACACGCTCATCAGCAGCCTTTACCATCAATTCAAACCGGGAAGAAATTTTCACCGCGGCTTCCAAACCTGGCGATGGATTCGCGGTCTCGAAGGCGACAAGTACGGCACTTCCCCGCACAAACTCATGGATGTGAGCGACATCGTTTCCGACGAGTACGTTGCTGCGCACCCGGAACTGAACCTTCCCTTTTATCTGAGTCAGATCAAGGCAAATCGCAATCTCTGGCGGCAGGAGGGAGAATCGGTCAGCCAGATCACCGCCCAGACGGCAATTCGCTGGTTGAACGACAACCACGATCAGCGGCCGTTCTATCTTCAAGTCGAGTTTTTCGATCCGCACGAGCCCTGGGATCCTCCCCGCCGCTTCCTGGAAAAATACATGCCGGACGCTTCGGGCCCCAGCTACATCCAGCCGGTCTACGAAACGATTCCCCTCCCCGACGCGATTAAGAATAGATTTCGCGCCAACTACGCGGGCGACGTGAGTTGCGTCGACTATTGGGTGGGCAACCTGCTCGATTCGATCGAACAATTTGGCCTTCTGGAAAATTCCGTGGTGGTCTTCATGGCCGACCACGGAGCCATGCTGGGAGAGCACGGGCAGTTCTGCAAGGGACCCGACAAGTTACGCCATCAGGTGACCCACGTTCCACTCATGATTCGGACGCCGGGGAATCCCCACGCCGGCAAGAAGGTCGACGGACTGGTCGAGATCCCCGACGTCATGCCCACGTTGCTCGGTCGTCTGGGGTTGAAGCCACCCGCGCGGGTCACGGGCAAGGACCTGTGGCCTTTGGCCGCCGGCGATACGCGCACGATGCACGAATATCTGGTGCAAGCCTATGGCTGGGTCGCGAGCATCCGCAATCACGAGTGGAGCTACAGCGAAATCTGGAAACCGGAGGCGCGGCAGCCCCTGTTTCACAAGTCGCCCGGAGCCCCTAGCGGAAACCTACCACCCCCAGCTCTACGATTTGCAAAGTGATCCGAAAGAATTGACCGATGTGGCGGAGAAATATCCCGATATCGCACGTCAAATGTCCGCCAAATTGAAGGAGTATATTGCCTCGGGAGAAAACCTGACCTTCGGCAGCTTCAACTCCTATCCCTCGCTGGACACGGAAGGGAATCCGCTCTTCAAGTGATCGAAGCGGGGCGTAGACCCCGCGGCTGCGAACGAATCTGAGGTCAGCACCACTCTCCATGCACTCGAAGTCGAGCGGGCGCATGGCTGGCCAGCAGGACGTAGGTTACAATCGATGGTATCCGGGAGAATACGTTGGCCATTGGATTACACCTGCTGGCTAGACTCGCATCGCCATCACCCTCATCCGAACCACTCATGAAGGAAATTGCGGACTGGTTCCGGCAGAAGTGCGGGGACCTTAATCCCAAGATCCATCAGGGCAACGTCGGAGAATCGCCTGCCATCTTCTGCAAGCTCCACCCCGGAGCGGAAGAGGTTGCGCTCACGCTGATCGACCCGGGGCACCTCGGAGTTTCCGCCGCGACTTCCTCGGTGGGTCCGGGCTACCACATTTTTCTCGTCAATTTTTTAAAGGAATGGGCCAACGAATTCAAAGCATCCTGGCTCCATGCCAACGACGATTCCGGCGAGTTTGGCGACGAAACCGGGTATTTCCTTTCCAACGACGAGCAGCAGGTGTTCGAAAGCATGACAAGCTGGCTCCAGCGCGTGGCTCAATTCTTTTTCGACGGAACCCTGGAGGCGGACGCCACGGGCATTAACCTGAGCATGCCCGTCGCAGTTCATTTCGAAGGCGACCAACCGGCGCTTACCCCCCTTGGCCCGCGCAGTAAGGAGTGGTTACACGAAGTCTCGCTTGACGGAAACCGGGGAAAGGACTTCTTCGCGTGGTGGGCGCCGGAACTCAATGCCGAATATTTCCTGGGACGAGCACTCACCTTGATGTGGAGCACGGTCCGCTGGCGGCCGCCGGTCAGCGAGGGAGAAACGGAGGTACTGAAGGCCGTTGTCCAATCCCTGGCGAGGGCCTACGGAATCAATCCTTCCCTCTCCTATCCCTGGGACGAATGGGGGCAAATTCTCAATTGGCTCGACGATTCTCCACGCGAGGAAGCAATGGTTCTGGAGCACGCCAAAGGGGTTCCCACTATCGGCTACCGCCGCGGCAACGTAACCGCGACCTTGACCGGCGGCTGGCGGATGAGAATTCCGGGCTCGTTCAGCGAATTCGAATTTGACGAGAGCCACAATCTCTTTGCCGTGGACCCGCCGAGAGAAATCTGGTTCACGTCATTCCGTTTGCCGGCTCAGATGACCGACGAAAAATTTGCGGCGCTCAAAGAGGATTTGAAAAAGGGCGACCCGCGCCACATCGTAGAAAATCAGGATGGGTTTTCAAGCGCCTCAATCCTGAAGAAGACCCGGGAGACGGGCGGGGACAATTTCATGCTGCACACGATCAATGCCACTCGCACCGCAAAAGCCGTGTGTACGTTTGTCTTCACCAAGGCTGAGGACGAAGCGTGGGCGGTCGAAACCTGGAAGTCGCTGCGCCCGCCTGCGCCGAAGCCCGCTTGATTCTCGACCCAACCGGGAGAGCCCTTCCGTCAATCCAATGTCTGTCCACAACCAATTCGATCTGCTTGCCCGTAGCATGGTGGAAAAGCAACTGCGCGCGCGCGGGATCAAGGATGAACGAGTGCTGGAAGCGATGCTCGCCGTTCCTCGCCACGAATTTGTCCCCTCGGAACTTCAGAGCTCCGCCTACGAGGACCGCCCTTTGCCCATCGGGTCCCATGAAACCATTTCCCAGCCCTACATCATTGCGGTCATCACCGAGGCGGCAAAGGTTGCGCCCGGTGACAAGGCCCTGGAAATCGGCAGTGGAAGCGGCTATCAGGCAGCCCTGCTGGCGCAACTGGGAGCACGAGTTTTTACGATGGAAAAATCCGCAACTGGCCTCAGAGTCCATTGAACGCCTGGCGCGCCTGGGTTATGGAAATATCGAGGTTATCGCCGCGGATGGGAGCACAGGGCTTCCCGGATCAAGTCGCCGTACGATGTCATCATCATCAGCGCAGGAACCCCCAGTGTTTCACCCGCCCCTCCTTGGCCAGGTGGCAGAGGGAGGCGGTTAGTGGCGCCGGTGGGGAGTTTGCAGCAGCAGGAGCTCTCAGTTCTGACCCGCCGCAGCTGGCCGAATCACCACCCGTCTGCTCGGCGGGCTGCCAGTTTGTGCCTCTGATCGGAAAAGGTGGATGGAGGGAAGGCGAGACGAGGAGCTAGGCGCGCCGGCGAAACAGTCAGTGCCATCGCTGGATCCAAATTCGAAACGGCCCTGGTTCTTCCCAGCCGAAAAAAAATTCTGGCTTTGTCGCCGCACTGGCCCTTTCCAATTCCCAATTTCTGATATAGTTTTGCCCACTGCCTGAGCCATTCCTTAGCATCGTGATACCTGCATACAATGAGGCTGGCCGTATTACCGACTCTTTGGCAGCGATTCACCAATACATCCCCAGGGAAAGAACTTCCTCGTCGAAATCATCGTCGTAGATGACGGATCTACGGACGACACGGTGGAAGATCGCTTCGGAGCGGCCCGGGGTTCGCGTATTGTGCAATACGGGGAAACCGCGGCAAGGGGTATTCGGTTCGGCATGGAGTCATGGAAGCGCAGGGCGAGTTCATTCTCTTCACCGACGCCGACCTCTCCGCTCCTATTGAAGAGGCGGACAAGCTCCTGGCCGCGATGGAATCTTCGCACGCCGACGCGGTCGTGGGCTCGCGATCGCATTGCAAAGAGAGCTGATCGGCGCCCACCAGTCCGCCCTACCGCGAATGGGGAGGAAGATTCTTCAATCTGCTGGTCCGCATTTTCTCCGGGCTCAAAATCTACGACACCCAGTGCGGCTTCAAACTATTTCGCGCCCCAAACCACCCGAAGGGCGTTTGAACTCCAGCGCGTCGAGCGCTTCGGCTTCGATCCGGAAGTCCTGTTTCTGGTTGAGCGGCTGGGTGGCAAAGTGGTGGAAATCCCGGTGCGCTGGAATCACAATCCCGCCACCAAGGTCCACTACCTGCGCGATTCCTTGCACATGACGCTTGACCTGATCCCCCCTCCGATGGCGTGCTGTTGCAGGCCATTACGAAAAATCCATCGCCAACAAGCAGTAGACAATCGGCATTCCCGCACTCACCCAATTTTCGCACCGGCCTCGAAGCATCCAATGAACCCTCCGAGGGAATTTTGAGCCACAAATACACGCACACCATCTCCTAATGTAACCTCTGTGAAAAACAAGGGTGTTTCTTCCGATTTTCGACCTCATTTTCACCACTTTTTGCTTGACTCAAAATTTGCGTGGTTTTAATATCGGCCCATCGCTAGAAAGGAGGTGATCCATGTCGATCGAAAGTCAAAGTAATCTTAGCGAGGGTGCTGAGGCTTAGGCGCAAAGTGGGCGCTTTTCGTGGGTCCCTCTCGCTAGCGCAGAGAGGGTGTTGTGGCAAGGCGCTGCTCGGCGCCGTTCCTGAGAAATACGGAAGTAGGAAAAGCCAAACCCATCAGTATCCCGGACCCCTGGTTGTACGGTCAGCGTGCAACCAGGGGTTTTTCATTTTGGGGGGATAAGAAATGCAGATCAATGTGGACGGCGCCAGTACTTTTGGGAAGCTCAGGCGCCCGGCGTTCCATTCAGACAGCCTGCTGGACTGAATTATAATGACGGCGAAGTTTTTCGGGAGTCATCACATCGGACACAGGACTTATCTTCCGAATTGTTCGTAGACCTGGATTGAGTGACCATCGTGAACGATCGACAAGATGAAACTATAAGCCGGCCAATCGCCTCACCAGAGGCATCCTCTCCCGATCGCACGAACGCCTTTCTTACCGGACCGTGGGCGGCCGCCATTCTATTCCTGCTCGCCGTATTGCCCTACATCGGCGTGTTGCGAAATGATTTTGCCTACATGTATGACGATAAGCCTCTCATCCTCGATAGCGCTTACATCCACAGCACTCATCATTTGCGCGAGCTGCTGACCTCGACTCTGTTTTCCAATCAAGGGACTCCCGGTGGGCCACCCTACTACAGGCCGGTTGCAAAGATTGGCTTCTTTCTCTGTTATCAGATTTTCGGTCCGTGGGCAGCAGGTTTCCATCTGGTCAGCTTGATTCTGAACGCGGCGGTCGTCGGGATGCTGTTCTTGCTGGCAAATCAATTGCTCGGTAACCGCGCGGCCGCATTTGCCGCCGCGGGCATCTTCGCGCTGCATCCTGTTCACGTGGAAGCTGTGGCCTGGATCGCCTCGGTGACGGACCTTGAGGTGACTTTATTCTACGTGCTGACCTTTTGGTGTTTCCTGCGCTTGCCTGCCCCGGGCGGTGGCAAAAAAGTCTGGGCGGTTGCCGCGATGACGGGGAGCTTTGTCCTCGCTCTACTTTCAAAGGAACAAGCCGTCACGCTGCCGGTCCTCGCAACAATATACGAATTTTTCCTTCGGGTGGACCGCCAAGAGACCACGCGCATGCAGAAGATCCTTCGCGTTACTCCTCTATGGATCGTGTGCGTCCTGTATGTCATTCTACGCGTTCAATTGATGGGCTCGTTTGTGCATGTCAAAACCATGAACCCGATGAGCATGGGGGCGACCTTGCTTTCCGCCCTCGCGCTTATCGGGCAATACCTCGGTCTGCTTTTGTGGCCGGTGCATCTTTCATCATTTCACCTGTTCCACGCCAGCAGGAGCTTGTTTGCTCCGGCGGTTCTTGCTGGAATATTGGCTCTCGGAATTTGTGCGTATCTGTTTTTCCTTTTATTGAGGCGGGCGCCTCAGGTCGCGCTGGGAATTCTATGGCTGCTCATCACGCTTGCCCCGGTCCTGAACGCTCGCTGGATGAGCGCTTATGTGCTGTGTGAGCGCTATCTTTACCTGCCTTCTGTAGGCTTTTGCTTGGTGGCGGGATGGGCATGCGCCGCAGCGTGGCAATCTGGGTGGGGCTCGGGCAGCAAAGTGAAAATGGTGATGGTGGGCGGCGCTTGCGTGCTCGCGGCGCTATGCGCGTTTCGGATCAGTTTGCGCGTTTTGGACTGGTATGATGACATCACTTTGTTCAGGCGGGCACTGGTGGATGTCCCTGGCGATTATCGCTTGCACGATGCCCTGGGCGCAGCCTATGCAATTCGCGGCGAACGGGATGCGGCCGAGCAGGAGTGGAAGGAATCTCTCCGCCTCGACCCGAAAAGTCTCGAACCCCTCACCTCGCTGGGAGCGCTTTACGCGCAGGAAGGCCGTTTCGCTCAGGCCATGCCGCTTCTTGAAAATGCCCTTCAGATGAATCCTGACAGCGCGGATATCCACCTGAATCTTGGGGCCGCTTACGCAGAGACCGGAAAGATGGATCTCGCCGAACAGCATTTTCGGGCCGCTGTAGCCCTTTCACCCATCAATTTCAATTCCCACAACGTGCTGGGCAAACTCTATTTTGACTCGCATCGGCTTGCCGAGGCGGAGGAACAATTCCGCCTTTCGCTGCAAAGCGAACCCAACATCGCGGCCGCAGACTATTTGGGCTACATCGATGAGCAGAAGGGTGACCCCGCGAGAGCGGAACGGGCCTTCCAGGCAGCACTCGCGATCAAGCCCACGGACAGTCACGCTCACTATCACCTTGGGATCATTCTGGCGGCTGCCGGGAAGAACTCCGAGGCGGTCGCGGAATTGCAGGCGGCTCTCGCGGCTGACCCGAATAATCCTGAGATCCAGGCGGAGCTCAAGAAGCTTCAGCAGGAGCAGGCGCCACCCAAGTCAAACTAAGGCAGGTTGATGAACCATCGAACGCAAGAGGATCCCTCGCCCGGCGGCCCAGCGGCGGCAACCGACACCGCACTGCACGCTCCACCCAAGCCATCGCGTTCCTGGCCGGCATTACTTCTTTTGCTGTTAGCCCTCCTGCCTTATGCCGGGGTCCTCCACAACGACTTCACCTACATCTACGACGATCGCGCCCAGATCATCGACAATCCTTACGTTCACACCTTTGGCCACTTGCGCGAGGCCCTGACAACACCGGTATGGTCATTCGCCTACGCCCACGCCACGACCAACTACTACCGGCCGGTCATGACGTTGGGATTCCTTCTTTGCTACCAAATCTTCGGGCCGTGGGCATTCGGTTTCCATTTGGCCAGTTTGGGACTGCACGTGGCCATCGTTCTTCTCGTGTATCTGTTCGCGGGAAGGCTCTTGAACCATCGCGGCGCCGCTTGGGCAGCCGCCGCGCTATTTGCCTTTCATCCCATCCACGTGGAGTCCGTCGCCTGGATTTCCGCCGTCACCGATTTGGAGGTAACGTTTTTCTACCTCCTCACTTTCTGGCTTTTCCTGCGGGTGGATAGGTCGGCAGGCAGGCACGGATTTCTTTTGCGGATCGCCATGGCCGCTTGTTTTCTGCTGGCGCTGCTTTCCAAAGAACAGGCGGTGACGCTGGCCGTTCTTGCGGTCATCTACGAGCACTTTTATCGCGACGACCGCGCCAAAACCACCTGGGCCGAAAAAATGGGGCGCTACGGGCCGCTTTGGCTGCTCTTGTTCGGATACATGATCGTCCGCGTGCGTCTGATGGGCACATTTGCCCACCCTATGGGATGGATGCGCCTGACTCCGGTGGAAACGATTCTCTCCGCCCTTGCCCTGCTCGGCCAATACTTCTCCAAACTCATCTGGCCTGCGTATCTTTCTGCTTTCTATAAGTTCCAACCGAGCTCGCAACTCTTCAACGCCAGCGTTCTTTCCGGGGTTGGCGCTTTGATCCTCAGTGGCATCGTATTTTGGGTCCTATGGAAAAAAGCCCGGCCGGCTTCCTTTGGAATCCTATGGCTGCTTTGCACCATCGGACCGGTTCTGAACGCCCGGTGGATGGGAACCTATGTGCTCGCGGATCGCTATGCCTACCTGCCCTCGGTGGGATTCTGCCTTGTCGTAGGCTGGGCCTTCGCGGAATTATGGAGTGCCGGCGCGCGGCGCGAGTCCGTCTGGCGATGGCTGCTCGCGGCTTGCGCCGTAGTCGTGATGACGCTTGGCGCCATTCGCATTGTCACGCGGGTTCGCGATTGGTATGACGACATCACCCTGCTCTCCGCGCGCCCTGGCGGCGCAACCCGATGAGTTCATTCTGCACGACGCTCTCGGCGATGCTTATTGGCTGCGCGGAGACTGGCCGCCGGCGGAGCGCGAATGGAAGGAATCGTTGCGAATCCACCCCGATTACTTTCGGCCCATCAATGCCCTCGGCGCGCTTTGTGCCAAGCAGGGACGCTTCGATGAAGCAGCGGAATATTTTCGCCGCGCCATTGCTTTGGATCCCGACAACGCCCCAGCGCATTTAAATCTGGGGGGGATCTATGCGCAGACCGGGAAGATGGACCTGGCGGAAGAGCAGTTCCGCCTCGCGCTCTCCATCGCCCCCCTGAACGTCACGGCTCACAATGTGTTGGGCAAGCTCTATTACGATTCCGGGAGACTCCCGGAAGCGGAGGAGCAGTTCCGCCAATCCGTGCAAGTGGAGCCGAACCTTGCCGCCTTCGATCATCTGGGATACATCTACAGCAAGTGGGGTAAGTGGGATCAGGCGGAGGCAGCGTTTAAATCGGCATTGTCGCTAAATCCTGGCGACAGCCACGCTCATTATGAGCTCGGACTGCGCTATGCCGCTCTGGGGCGAAATGCCGAAGCCATGTCCGAACTCAAGGCCGCTCAGGCCGCCGACCCCAACAATCCGGATATCCTTGGGGCCCTCGCGAAACTCCCGAAGTTAAGCTCTAATTAGCTTTATTTTCATCAAGTTAGAGAATTCTCATCGAAAGCAGCGTCTAGTACTTCCGGCCAATTGACCCCTCGACACTTTGTCGGTAGCATGGACTCTGGATTTGCACCGGTTTCGCCCCTCGCCCTGCTCTTCCCCGTAACGCCGGTTTCAAGGAACGCACAATGGCCATTCGACGCGCAACTCGCCTTCGCCCCCCCTCTGAAACACCTGTGGCCCTGAGTGGCACCAGCTCAAAATTCACCGGGTCCCTTCTCGAAATCAGCCCCTTCGGCCTTTCGGTAAAAAGTCCTCAAAAAGTCGAGGTCGGCACCATTCTCCGGCTGGCCATCGCCGTGGGAGGGGATTATTTCCGCGCCGCCGCGATTGTCCGCTCCACCCTCCCATACGGATTCGCCATGGAGTTTCTTTCCATGACGACGATCGACCGCCAAACCATGCGCCGTCTCTATCTGCGGCTGGAAATGGCTGCTCGGCCCAGCTAGCTCGCCTCTCCCTCTCCTACCCTCGATGGAGTCGACACCATCTCAAGGCGAAAATCTTTGCCTGCCAATTTCATGCACAGAGCAATCCACCTGCGGAGAGTTGTGAAACCCGCGACTTAGGCTTGAAGAATTGAAATGAAAAGAATAAGTCTGAGGTTGACCAGCTTAACGGAATCGTCCCCTTAGGCGGGGGCGGAATCTTATCAGTTCTCGCAATGAAGGTAGCGCGCCTCGATGGCCTTCACTTTTCCCAGGCGGCGAACGTGGCGTTCCTCGTGGGTAAACATTCCGTGAATGAAATTGCGGACCAGGTCTTTTGCCAGTTCCTGACCGATGACCCGGGAACCGAGCACCAGGACGTTCATATCGTCATGCTCCACACCCTGATGGGCTGAATAGGCGTCGTGACATACCGCGGCGCGAATGCCCGGATCTTGTTGGCCGCTACGGATGCACCGACGCCGCTGCCGCAGATCAGCACGCCCCGTTCCGCGCGCCCGTCCAGAACCGCGGCGGCAACAGCCTCGGCGTAGTCGGGATAATCCACCGCTGCCGTGCTATGGGTGCCCACATCCACAATCTCGTGCCCTTCGGCGCGCAGGAATCCCGCCAGGATCTCTGCTTCAATTCGTAACCGGCATGGTCAGAACCTAATACCAAGCGCATGAGTGCCTCCCATCGTCTTGCAACATTCCAGTTCGAATCAGCGCGAAAGCAATTATTCAACCAGAGTACAGCGCGCTGCTTCAAGAGCTTCCGATCAATATCCCGGTGATGAAAACCAGCGCCCCGCCCACCATGACCTGAAACGCCGCGGCAAGAAATGGCGTGTCCATGTAACGATGACGAACGTAGCTGATTGCCGCCAAGCTCCGCCAATCACCACGATGACGGCGGCCGTCATGGCCAGGCGAAAATTGTGAATCAGGAACGGCAGCGTATGGCCGATTCCACCCATCGCCGTCATGAGTCCGCAAACCGTGCCGCGAATCCAGGGATGGCCCCGGCCCGTCAGCGAACCATCGTCGGAAAGCGCTTCGGCAAATCCCATCGAGATGCCCGCTCCGAGCGACGCGGCGAGACCAACCAGGAAGGCATCCGGGCTGCTGCGCGTGGCGAAGGCGGCGGCAAATACCGGAGCCAGGGTGGAGACGGAGCCATCCATCAATCCCGCGAGGCCGGGCTGGATGATCTGAAGGACGAACAGACGCCGGTTCGCGGCATCTTCCTCCTTGCGCACGTCCGGGGTGAGATATTTTTCCTGAAGGGATTCCGCCTTGGCCGAGTGTTGGGCCTCAACGTCGGCCAGGTCGCCGAGCAGCTTGCGCACCGAGGCGTCGGAAATGGATTGAATGGCGCGCTCGTAAAAGCGGCGGCTTTCCAGCTCCATGACCTCCGCCTGCTTGCGCACCGTATCGATGCCCAGCGGACGAATCAGCCAATCCGGCTTGTGCTGGATGAATCCCTTGACGTCATTGCGGCGGATCAGCGGAATGTGCTCGCCAAACCGCTCGCGAAAAGTTTCAATCAAACTGCGGCGGTGACCGGCCTCCTCCTCCCGCATCTCCTCAAACATCTTGGCCGTCGCCGGATAGGTTTCCCGCAACCCATCGGCAAAATCGCCGTAGATGCGTGAGTCCTCTTCCTCGAGCGTGATCGCGAGGGCCAGAATCTCCCGCTCCGTAAGGTCTTTGAAGTTTTTCGCCATGGCGCTTGATTGCGTCAGCTCACCGTTCGTTTGCCGGCTTTCCGGTCGGCAAACTGTTCGCCAATCCAGGCATAGGTCTTGGCCATTCCTTTACGCAAAGGCGTGCGGGGTTCCCAATGCAGAATCCTTTGGATCATGGTGTTATCGCTGTTTCGTCCCGCCACTCCCCGTGGCGCGTTAACGTCATATTCACGCTTGAGCTTTAGCCCGGCGATGGCCTCGACAATGGACACCAGTTCATTGACGGAGACCAGTTCGCTCGAACCCAGATTAATCGGCGTCGCAATCAGTTTGTCGCAATGCATGATCATGTCAATTCCCTTCACGCAATCGTCGATGTACATAAAGCTGCGGGTCGGCGTTCCATCACCCCAGATCAGAATCCTGTGGTCGCCGGAATCCTTGGCTTCAATCACCTTGCGGGAAATTGCCGCCGGAGCCTTTTCCGTCCCCCATCCCAGGTCCCGTGCGGGCCGTAGACGTTGTGGAAGCGGGCAATGAAAGTTTCAGCCCGCGCTCTGCCCAGTATTCCTGGCAAACCATTTCGGAGAAGAGTTTTTCCCAACCGTATCCGCGCTCCGCCATGGCGGGATAAGCGTCGGACTCCTTGAGCGCGCGGACTTGGGGGTCCTTCTGCAACTCCGTGTTATAGGCGCAGGCGGAGGAGGAATAAAAATAGCGCTCGGCCCCGGCGCGGTTGGCAGCTTCAATCAAGTGGGTGTTGATGAGCACGCTGCGCAGGCATTCGATGCGGAAGCGCTCGATGAAGCCCATCCCGCCCATGTCTGCGGCGAGGTTGTAGACCTCCCATGCGCCTTCACAGGCTTGCTCGCAGTTTTTCTCGTGGCTCAGATCGAGGCACAGACATTCCACTCCCGGAACTCTCTGATACCATTCCGGAAGGGGTTTCTTATCAACCGCACGAATTCGCGTAAATCCCTTTTCCGGGAAATAACGGACCAACGCTCCGCCGATAAATCCGCCTGCCCCGCCGACCACAATCAAGCCGTTTTTGTCGGGCTGAGTTTTTCTGCTGGCTGACGACTGATTTTTCATCCTGTCCTCCCCATGGGTGTGGGTCGCTCTAAACTTGCCCTTGGTGCTTACCGACGATTGCACGCGTTAAGTCCAAAATAATACCAGATAAGTTCGAAATCACCAGACTGGTCTTGGGGCTATGGAGTCCTTATGGATTGGCGGCTGGTTTCAGGTAGAATAATAGGGAGGCAAGCGAAGGCTGTCTTGCATACCAACTCAACGATTAGACGAATTGAGATCCAATTCCCTGCATCTCCAAGGGAAATCTGAAACTCCTAGGAGATGTCCCGAATAGGCTGGAAACACCATGGCGACGAATCCTCCTTCGGTTCCCAGTTCGAAATTCAAGTTGCGCATTCAGGCCTCGCCCGATTCCACGCTGGTTATTTGCAGCGGCAAATTGACCGCCGATATTGCCGGGGAATTCAAGCAGGAGGTTCGGGCGCTGATCCCCCAAACCAAGCGGATTGTGCTCGATTTGAACGAGGTCGGGTTCATTGACAGCTCGGGACTCGGCGCGCTTATCGGCGTCTACGTTTCCGCCCGCAAGTCACCCTGCGAGCTGCAACTGACCAACCTCTCGAAAAAAGTCCGCGACTTGATGGGCATGACGAATTTGCTTTCCGTATTCGAATCCGCCGGCCAGCACGGCACACGAATCCTCTAAGCCCCCTGTTTCCGGTTTCGGCGTCACAGGGGGCCCGGAGTTGGATTCAAAATTTCACGGCGAATATTGCGATCAGCGCTATGCCGCTGCGGGAGCCGCACTCTTTTTCTTGGTCACGGCCGCAGCAATGCCTCCGCAGATCGACCCCACGACGGACGTAAAGCCAATCCAGATCGTCAACTGCGGGATGACCGCCAGCATGATGAACTTCGTCGTCCACGACTGGGCGGCGAAATTGGGAGGCACGGCGTCGTAATGAGTGCCCCAACCCATGCCGCCGTTTCCGCTCATCGCAAAGAACATCACGATCAGCACCGGAACCCGCGCTGCCAGGGCGTAGTCCAGCATAGCGCGGCCGAGGGAGCGCCACCCCATCGGCGGGACAAATGCCGCCAGCAACGTGATCAGGAAACCCACCAACATCCAATGGGACGGATGGGTAAACCCGTGCTGAATAATCGCTCCCCCAATCACGAAGACCACGAGGCCCGCAACGCCGTATCCGATCACACGCCCGGCGCTTGCCGGACCTTCCCCCGCGTCAATCAGCTTCATCGCGAAGTACGGCCCAAAGATGATGGGCAACCAGGAAATTCCCACGATCGCCATCCCCCCTCCCGCTGCTGTATTGACCCAAGGCGCGGGCCAATGCTTAAGTTCCCCAACTACCCGCAATATCGTCACCGCGAGTGTAATCACCGCTGGAATCGCGACGAGCCGGGCTATGTTTACTCCTTTGGAATCTGCCATAGGTTTCTCCTTGTATCAGGTGGCTCGAACTAGTGGGCAGGATACTACCGCAAATCCTTAGTAAATGCTCATCTTTTGTGAAGAAATAGTTCGATGAGCCGGAGAGGGCTTCACCTGCCTGATTCCCAAAGTGGCAGGGATCAATCTCCCCGGGACGCCCATCCCGGCGTCCCGGTAGCGGTGCATTGGGGTTTCTGGGGCATTGCCGTTCTGCCCCCACTGCCCTGTTTGAGCGGGGTGGATCCGGCGCCGGGTGGCGGAGGCCTCTTGCCAGGGAAGAATTGCTCCCAATTTGGGCCACTACCCATTGGACGCATTCAACATCACGGATTTGCGGTAAAATGCCAGCCTGAGACAGCGCCATCAATCGTCACCATCATCTTGGAAACTTAGACACACAGGGAGATCATTCCGATGTTCAAAACCATTGCATCGTTCACGCTCGGGATTTTCGCTGGAGTAAATTTCCGGAGGCCAGGTCGGAAGCTCATCCCCTTCGCCCTTGTGGCACTCGCAGGCATGTTAAACGCGGGTAGTGTGGTTCGCGCCCAGCTCCCTCCCCTGCCGCCGGACAAGGTTGTCGAGATTCTCGGCCAGCGCATTCATTACCATGAGGCGGGCAGTGGCGAAAACGTCATCCTGCTCCATGGGCTTGGCGCCTCTTCGGAGATCTGGGGCGCCAATATTCCGGACCTTTCCGCGCACTACCACGTCGTCGTACCGGACCAGATCGGATTCGGCATCTCCGACAAGCCTCCCATCGAGTACAAGATTCAAACCTGGGTGGAGTTCCTCGACCTGTTCATGCGGGCCCTCAATATTCCCAAAGCCACGGTCGTGGGAAACTCGCTCGGAGGCTGGATTGCCGTGGACTTTGCCTGCCAGCACCCTGACAAGGTGGACCATCTGATCATCGCCGACTCCGCCGGGTGGCGCCCCATCAATATGCCGCCTCCGCTTGCCGATACGCTTAATGACGCCTCAATTGCCGGCATTCGCGAGGCGCTGGAAAGGATGTTATTTGAACGCCAGGCGATTCCCGTTGATCTCAACCCGGGCTCGCTCTCGGCCACGCGCAAAATGCTGGAATTCCTGGTCTCCAACAAACAGCTCGTCACCGACCAGATGGTAGAGCAGGAATTCGAGAGGCACCTGAAGATAAAGGATGGGTATACAATCGAGCGATTCCTTACCGGCAGCCTCGCAGAGGATCAATTTGAAAATGAAAAGGTGAAAAATCTCTCCGTGCCAACGCTGATTGTCTGGGGCCGCGATGACCACCTATTTTCTCTTGACCAAGCCCAAAGCTACCAAAAGGCGATTCGTGGATCGAAACTCGTGATCATCGACCAATGCGGGCACATGCCCCAACTCGAAAAGTCGGCTGAATTCAATAAGGCCGTGCTCGAATACCTGGGCGGCGAAGCATCATTCAGGTAAAGCAATTTTGCAGGAATGACGTTAGTCGGCGTTTGATTTCCGATGCGATTTGGCGGGCTGGCCCGACGCTCCCAAAAGGGCAAGCGCAGGCCTCTGAAGAGAACATCGTTTCCATTCGTTAAAGGATGATTGCTTTTCGGTGGGAAAAACTTTAAGGGATTGGTGCCGAAGAGAGGACTCGAACCTCCACTCCCCGGAGGGAACTACACCCTGAATGTAGCGCGTCTGCCAATTCCGCCACTTCGGCACATGGACCTGCATCAATTCGCAACCCCGCCCGTACAATGGGCAGAATTGCTCTTACCGCAATCAGCCATCTTGCCATTCGGCCGATGCGGGTGTCAAGCGCAGCTTCCTGATGCAATCCTGCCGAGCCTTAATTTCCATTGTGGAAAATCTTAGTCGGTTTGATGGAAAGGATGATCTCGCGTCCAGTCATCTATCGCCGTCGGGTGAGCCTTCATCCAATCCTCCACCAGCTTTTCGGGACTTGGCTCTGCGGCACTATATCGGTATCATTGGGACTCTTGTCTCGCCAGCGCGGAGGCCAAAATCCGTGTGGCTGCCACTGCGAGGTTGAAAAAATGGCGCTGTCTGTTCACGACAATAACTTGATCTCTTACGAAGTTCAGAGCGAGGCGAGAACTATCATGCTTCGTACGGAATATCGCATGAAAAACGAGCCGACGGAGTTCACCAACGTAATTTTCAAGGGCGTTCAAGGCTATTGCTTCGACAACGATGCGTTCGGGAACATCATCTTCGGTCTGGAAACCGTAACGGTAGAAAAGTTGCTCGCGGAATATGGCACTAAAATCTCAGAGTCTTACCGCATGGCCGGATCTCCTGGGCCTTGGGCTGCAAATCTTGAGACCGTCTCGAGGCTTCTACGGGAGCAAGGGATACAAGGATTTATTCTGTCTTCGTCATATGGTTTGTCTGGCTGGGTTCTCGCTCGAGAAGCTTCCATTTCCCCTGACCACCCACACTGAAGAAGCGGAATCCTTGTCAATTTGCGTTGGACTCGTGCCGCGCAAAAGGACTTCGTCGGATGCAGCGCGTCACGGCTTGGAGGCAAACGCACCGGCCAGGCCTCGTGCCAAGGCTCCGGTTGCGGCTCGGTGAAGTTCAATACCTCCGCGCGGCTCGGACATGGGAAGCCGCCCGCTGATGGCGAGTTTGGCCACTCCGTGGACCATCGACCACGCGAGCAGGGCGAAGGGCTCGCGCATCTCCCGGCGGCAAAATGCCCTCCGCCTGGCACGCTTCGACATAGCCAACCAGAGTTCCAAAAGCGCGCTCGCCCGCCGCCTGCGTTTGCGGATACGAGTCGTACCGCCAGGGAACCTCAAACATCACGGCGAAATGCTGAGGATAGCGCAGCGCAAACTCCACGTAGCCGCGCCCGCTCAGACCGAAACGCTCCATAGCGCCGGACGCGGATCCCGCCGCCTTGATCATCGCCGCCGTCAGGCGGTCAAAGCCCTCCGCCGCCAGCGCCGCCAGCAATTCCTCCTTATCGCGAAAATGCCGGTAGGGCGCATTGTGCGAAACGCCCGCCCGCCTCGCCACCTCGCGCAAAGTGAATGCGCCGGGGCCGGCCTTGCGAATGAGCTCGAGGGAAGCCTTCAGCAGGGCTTGCTTCAGGTTTCCGTGGTGGTAGGAGTGGGGTGTCGGCATGGCTACTTCTTTATAGCAAAAAGATGTTGACATGCGCAACATTTTTGAGACAGAATGTGGACAGTGTCCACATCAGACGGGAATCAAAGACGCGGAGGTCACCGGCCATGGCAAATATCACCGTAGGGAGTTCTTACAAGCAAAATCCGGTCGCCGACCAATGGGACGCCATCGTGATCGGCTCCGGCATTGGCGGATTGGCCGCCGCGGCGCTGCTGGCCAAGCATGGCGGCAAGCGCGTGCTGGTGCTGGAGCGGCACTATGTGGCGGGGGGATTCACCCACGCCTTTCATCGCCCCGGCTACGAATGGGATGTGGGCGTGCATTACATCGGCCAGGTGCAGGATCCTGCTTCACCTTTGCGCGCGATCTTCGACCACCTCACCGGCGGACGCCTGAAGTGGAACCCCATGCCCGAGGTTTACGACCGCATCCGCATGGGTGAGCATGAGTATGAATTTGTGGCCGGGCTGGAACGATTTCGCGACCGTCTGAAGTCCTATTTTCCCAGTGAAACCGCCGCCATTGACCGCTACCTGCGGGCGGTGCAATCCTGCGCCGGCAAGACCTCGCTGTACTTTGCGGAAAAGGCCCTGCCGCGCCCCATCGCGCGCGTGGCCGGGCCGCTGATGCGGGCGCCCTTCCTGCGCTGGGCACGGCGCACGACGGCCGACGTCCTCGCGGAGCTCACCACCAACCGCGAATTGGCGGGGCTGCTCGCGGCGCAATGGGGCGACTACGGCCTGCCGCCCGGCGGAAAGCAGTTTTGCCGTACACGCCATCATTGCCGCGCACTATTTTGAGGGCGCCAGTTTTCCCGTGGGCGGCGCATCCAGCATTGCCGCCGGCATCGCGCCCGCGATCGAATCCGCCGGCGGACAGATTATCTTCAGCGCAGACGTGAGCGAAATCCTGCTCGACCGCTCCCAGCGCGCCGTGGGAGTGCGCATGCAGGACGGCAGCGAATTCGCGGCCGGCACGGTGATCAGCGATGCGGGGGCATGGAATACTTTTTCGAGACTCCTTCCGCCCGAAGCTCCCGGTGTTGCCGCAGCTCTGGCCGAATTGCAGCACCGTTCCACCTTCCATGGCCCACCTGTGCCTCTACGCGGGCGTGAAACAAAGCGCGCGCGGAATTGGGCCTGACCGGAACCAATCTGTGGATTCATCCCACCCTGGATCACGATGCGAACCTGGCGCGATTCGCGAGTGACCCTGCGGCTCCTTTACCGCTGATGTTCATTTCATCCCCCTCTGCCAAGGATCCGGATTTCGAGCGGCGGCATCCGGGCCGTGCCACGATGGAAGTGATTTGTCCCGCATCCTATGATTGGTTTGCCCGATGGGAAGATTCCCGGTGGAGGCGGCGAGGGCAGGATTACGATGATTTCAAGCAGCGACTCACGGAACGATTGCGGAACGGCTTGGAAGAGCATGTGCCGGCAGTGCGTGGGAAGCTGGATTGGGCGGAACTCTCCACGCCGCTTTCCACCCGCCATTTTATGAATTACCAGCGGGGCGAAGCGTATGGAGTAAGCGCCACGCCTGCGCGCTTCCGCCTGCGATGCCTGACCCCCCACACTGCGGTGCGGAATCTTTACCTGGCCGGCCAGGACGTCTGCACGCTTGGGCGTGTCCGGGGCAATGATGGGGGGCGTGCTGACCGCCTCCGCCATCTTGGGGCGCAACCTGGTCTCGTTGATTTCGAAGCCGGCGCGCGGAGTTTCGAAGGCAGCCTAATATTCACACAGGAATGCTGATTCGCCATCCAACATCGAAGCCATCGAACCGGTCGGCGGATTTGTCACTGGACAACCACATTCACTGTGATGGAGTGCGAATCCGCGCCGCTTGCAGCGTTCACCGCCACTGGATAGGTGCCGGGCGGGGTCGGTTGACCAACTCCCGTCCCGGTCAGGCTGAAGGAGTGCGGACTTCCGCTGGCATTATCCACAATGCTGACAGCCGCCGTGCGCGTCCCTGTCCCCGCGGGAGAAAACGTCACATTGATGGCGCAGTTCGCGCCCGCCGCAACACTGCTGCCGCAATTATTGCTTTCGCCGAATTCCGAAGCATTGGTTCCCGTCCGGCTGATACTGGTGATGCTCAGCACAGCATTGCCGGTGTTGCTTAAGGTCACCGACTGGGACGAACTAGTGGTCCCAATATTTTGCGCCGAAAACGTCAGACTTCCAGACGAGAGGCTGACAGCCGGGCTGGGCGCAGGTGGACCGGTTGTTCCACCGCCGCCACCGCACGCCATCCAGAGGCTCGCGATTAGAAATGTACTCGCTGCAATCATGAAGGCCGGACGCCAGCGTCGCGACGATACTGCCACCAACAGCAGGGAGAGGATTAGCAACGCCATCGCAAGCCTGATGAGGCCAGCAGGAAAGCGGAAACCTGGCGGTGTCCCCTCGGGCATTGCGAAGGGGGCCAGGGCGGGGGCCGACGTCGTGATTGTCAGGGTGCTGGTGGCCGCGGAAACCCCGTTAGGAGCTACCGAAGCCGGCGAAAAAGTGCAAGTGGCGCCGGTTGGACAACCACCCGTCACCGTGAGATTGACGGTCCCCGTGAAATCGGAAATAGGGGTCACGGTAATAGTCGAGCTTCCTCCCTGACCGGGAGCCGAAATATTGATGGGTGACGGATTCGCGGAAACGCTGAAATCGGAGACCGTAACCGCGGTGGCGGTTGAAGTGGAAGTGGCGTAATTGACGTCTCCGCTATATTTTACCGAAATGCTGTCATTCCCCACGGGCAGCGTGGCCACGATGGTCGCCTGGGCACCGGCCGGCGAGGTGGAGTTGGAAGCCGTCCCCTGAACAATGACCGGACCTCCCAGAGGCACGCCGTTGTTGAGCACTTGCAAGGTGCCCGTGGGCGCAACCCCATTGCTCGACGTTGTGACCAATCCGTTAATTTGAGTGCTCGCCGCGGCCACCGTTGATGAAGGCACGCCACTCATCGTCGTGGAGGTCGGCGCGGCGCTAATGGTCACGTGCAGCGGGTTGGACACACTCGCGCCATAGCTATTATCTCCAGCATAGGAGGCGACAAACGAATAGACGGCCGGCGAGAGCTGGATGGGCTCATCCTCGGCATAACCCTGCGTATTCAGGGTGTAGTGGCCGGGAATGGTTCCTGGTGGGGGATTCATATCCGCCGGGGCGGGGGTTACGGTCAAATTGCCGGTTGGGCAGGCGTAGGAAATCGCTTCCGTATTCAGGTCGGCACAACGATTGCCACTGCTATTCGTGACGTCCATGCGCAGAACGTACACAGAACCATAGACGGCAGAGGTGGCAGTGTAAATCGGAAGCCCGGTTATAGGATCGGGCGTAACCAAGCTGAGTGACGTAAGGCTGCTCTCCTGGCCCACTTTGACAGAAATCGCAGGGGAAGAATCACTGGAGGCGAATTTGCCGTCACCCGGGTAGTGGGCAATGACGCTGTACGACCCACCCGGGAGCATAATTGTGGATCCGGTGAAGCTCCCCCGCTGAGGGTGAAGGGCCCGATGCCGGTCTGACTGCTTGCGCTGGCTCCGGTTTGGGGAATCAATGAAACTTCGCCCGTGGGGGTTCCCCCACCGCCTGTGACACTGGCCGTCAGATTGACCGACTGTCCATGCACCAGGTCGTAAGCGTAAAGGGTGAATTGGGGTTGGTGAGCGACAGCGATGTTGTGGTGGTGGTGAAGTTGGAAGTCCAATTATTCACAAGGTTAGTGACATTAACCGTCCCCAACCCGGTCGCCAAGTCGTAACCTGCCGTGGTGTTATAGGCGACCGTGCTGCCATTTACCATGATCCCGTACTGACCAGAGCCTGATGTCGTATTGCTGCAATTCCGAGATCCCCCAAGGCAAATTACCGAATTCCCGGAATTGACCGACAAGCTGCCCGTGGCATTATTGATATCATAGAAAATGCAGGAGTTGTTTGTAACTGCGGCGGTATTCGAGGTACAGCTCTTGCCACTTTGCGCAGCCATCGGGTAGAGGACGTAGTCAGCGTTACCCTGGCGGCCGTGTGCCTGATTCACCAGCGCCATGACTCCGGCAAAGACCTGGGCTGATGCCGACGTACCTCCGACGCCCTGGAAATCCAAGTAGGGTGAATTGACGTCGCACGAGTTCGAATTCCCGCCCCCGGCAGCATTTAAATCTTGTTCACAGATCACGTAAAAACTGGCATTGAGCCCGTCACCTGCAAACATGGAAACGTCGGGGGTATCGCGCACGCCATCCGAGGGCACACCCGTTCCAGTCTGCCACGAGGGCTTGCCATATCCTCCGCCACTGCAAGTAATGTTGGGCCATAATCCGGTGGGATTGGCGCACGTGCTCGGTCCACCGCCGGTGGCGGACAAGTCAACCCCGAGGCTCAGTAGTGAGGAGTCGGGCGAGGCGCATCCGGTCTTCAGCCCTGAGGAGGCGCAGGAATCATTCCAGGGCATTTCGGGAATATACGACAAGGCGGAATTCTGGCCGGGGGAGGCATTGTTCAAATTCCAGTAACTTGCGGCCACTGCAACATCGTTGAAATCCGTTCCACCGACGGCAACATTAAAGGGAGTGGACGCCTTGTCACTCACTGCCAATCCGTAGAGCGCTGCGGTTTCACCCAACTGCGAATAGTCGCATCCGGCCGAACCGGAATCGCCCGAGGCGACAACAACAGTAATCCCCTGGGCAGCAGCCTGCTCCCAAAGGCTATTGTGGAACGCGTTCGTGCCGTCCCCTTGCGCTTCACAACCACCATAGCTAAGGCTCATGACCGGCGCGAGGTTGTTATCAATAATATAAAGGGAGGATAGGTCGATGCCCGCAGTCGACTCGGTGCTCTCGGAGACGACAAAATCGATCGTCGCTCCCTTGGCCACCGCCCCGGTCCACTCGACGTCCAAGTCGGCTTCCTCCTCATCGCCGTTGATGCCGGGGTCGGGACCATTCACGATGATCTGCGGATCGTTCGCTGGCAAGCCGAACATGGAGCGAAAATCACGAACATCCTGAATATTGATGTCAGTTTCACCCACCACGGCAATGGCCTGTCCGGCGCCGGTAGTGCCCGCGGAATACAGCGGGTTGATGTTGTAAATGGTGGCAAAATCGGCGGGGCCAACTGCGATGTAGTACCCGCCCGAGACCGGGATGGTGAAGAGGGGCCGGACTTCGCCGGTCGCCTTGGTGCGCCTGAAAGTGCCGAGTTTTTCGTGCAGGGGCCTTTGCGGGAAGCTATTGAGCGTGTCGAAGCCCTCGATAACGGGCGATAAGGCAGCAGGAATCCGGGGGTCAGTGGCATTGGCGGAATAGGTGACTCCATTCACCAAAAACTTGTGAATTTCGGTCCCGAGCGCCTGCCGTACGAGGCCCGCCGTGCCCGAGAACTCAATCACGGTTCGGCCTGCCCCCACCTTGGTGACGCGAAAGCCTTGTGACGTAAGCCATTGCGTGACAGCCTGGATATCAGCATCCGCGGGCCCGAATTGCTCGCCAAATTGTTCCGGCGTCAGCCATTTATGAAACTGCGGCGAAGACTTATCCTGCTGTTGATCCAATAACTTACGAAGCGAGACCTCCTGGTCGGCGCCGCGCTGCAACACCAGCAGCAGGCGCTCCATGGGCAGATCGTCAGGCGCCGCGCCTTGGTCAAATTGCGGCCTTGCCAGGGGATGGACGTTTCCCCGCAGCGTGACAAGTTGCTGCATGTCAACACTTTGCGTCACGCGAGGGCGAACCAAACTGGTTTGTGCCAGGGTTGAAATCGGGGACGAAAGTAACAACGAAATGAAAGCGGACAAAAGGATGCAAGGCCGATTGACGTTCACTTACCCTCCGATGTGTAGAAAGCCAAATTCTAATTTTAATTATCACCAATTGACTATCGACCACAAAATGAACGCATGGAGTCTACACCTCGTCGCTCCGATTGAAAATAGCCGATTGGAGCCGTGACCGGTGCCAAGGCAGGCACGAAGGAGAAACATAGTCGAGTATCCACGCGCCCAATGGCGGCGTACAGCCGCCTGTAAACTGATCAGCTACTCCGATGGGGGAGAAGATGACGCATGCACAAAAATCAAGGTATGCGCCGCCCGCGTCGCCAACTTCTACCGCTACGCAACGAAGCCAAATTAATCCACGGGCACTGGGTTATTGCACCGTGAGTTGCAGCGAGACTTGATGGACGATTTGATTATTGGGGGTCAACGTGGTCACGGCAATCACATCCACAGAATAATTTCCTGGTGGTGTGGGCGGCTGGACTCCCGTGCCGCTTAAGGTAACGAAAGCGCCCACCGGATTGCCCGTAAAATCGAGGGATGCCTGGCGCAAGCCGGTCGCCTGCGGCCCGAATCCCAAAGTTACAACACAATTTGCTGCCGGTGCGACCGTGGCATTGAAACAGGTATCCCTGGCGATTCCAAAATCGACATTGTCACCCGTAATAGAATCGGGTCCGAGACTCAGTGTCGCGTTTCCGCTATTGGTAAGAGTAATAGTTTGGGGCGGGCTGCTCGACCCCAGTGCGACCGTGCCGAAGGTGAGGCTTGACGCAGAGAGGCTGATGGCGGCCGCAGGTGGGGGACCGCTGGTTCCACCACCGCCACCCCCACCCCCGCATGCGACCCAGACCCCGGCCACGGCCAGAACTGTCGCCGATAGCAATACGAGGGGGCGGCGGCGCGACAGGCTCAGAAGCATGAGTGTCGCCAACCCCAGCAAGCACGCCACCAGCCAGGGCCATACTACGAATCGAAGAGGCTTGGGGGGGAACTTGAGATTTGGTGTGCGCGGCTGGAAGCCGGAACTGCTGGTTGAGTTTATGGTGAGCGTGGCGGTCACTGCCGAGGGTCCTGCCACATTGACAGTCGCCGGGGAGAATCCACAGGTCAAGCCGGTATCCGGAGGAAGATAGCAAGAGAGGCTGGTTGACCCGGTGAAACCGTTCTGCGGGGTAATCGTAATGGTCGAATTTACCGACTGTCCCGGCGAGGGAATATTGAGATTCGTGGGATTCGCCGAAAGATTGAAATCGAAAACACTTACCGATGTGGCAGTCGATGTTGACGCAGCGTAGTTGCCGTCGCCACTATATTGCACCGAGAAACTGTAATTGCCGACCGGCAAGAACTGATAGAAGGTGGCACTTGCAGTAGCATATGCCCCGTAACCGGCTGCGGCCCCATTCACTGTAGTGGGGCTACCCATGGGTGCTCCATTGTTTAGAAGCTGCATCGTTCCGGTGGGGGCAACGGCCGTGCTTTGCGTTGAGAGCACGGCGAGAATAGACACTTGACCCGTTGGTACTGGCGACGAGGGGAAGCCCGTGGTTGTAATGGTGGTCGGGCCCTTGGTAATCGTGATCGGTGCTGCAGGCGATGTACTTGAGGTGAAGCTATCGTCACCGGCGTAGCTGGCGACAAAACTGTATTGTCCAACCGCCAACTGAATGGGCTGATCCTCCGCATATCCCCGCGCATTCAAAGTGTATTGACCGGGAATCGTACCCGCCGGAGCGTTCACCTCGGCCGGTGGGGGAGACACGCTGAGGGCGCCGGTGGGGCAGGGGTAAGTAATCAGTCCGGTTGCCGCAGAGGCGCAGGATTGCCCGCTGCTATTGGTCACATCCATGCGCAACAAATACGGCGACCCATAGCCAACGGTCGTGGCGCCGTAGTCGGCAATCCCGTAACGGGATCCAATGTCACGAGTTCGATCTCCGTTTTGCTGCTTTCCTTATTCACCACCACCGGTATCCCAGGAGTCGAATCGCTGGCTGCGAGGGTTCCATTTCCCGCGTAATGGGCGGTCACATTATAGGACCCGCCCGGAAGCATGATGGTCGATCCCATCGCGCTACCAGCGCTCAGGGGGAATGGCCCAATGGCGGTGGTTTGGTTCGGGCCTTCACCGGCTTGCGCGATCAGCGAAACATCGCCAGAGGGTGTCCCGCCGCCGGAAGTCACATTGAGGGTGTAATTGATGGGTTGCCCGTGCGTCAGCGTTATGGGATTGGTGGCGGGATTGGTGGCAAGCGAGAGGGTAATTGTCGATGGGGTGAAATTTGATTTCCAGCCTTTTACGAGATTGGCGACGTTGACCGATCCCAGCCCGGTAGCCAGGTCAAAGCCGGAAGTGGTGGTGAATGCGGCCCGCGATGGACTTCCGGACACCAGGATGCCGTATTGGCCGGAGGCGGAACTCGTGTTGTTGCAATTCGGCGAGCCCCCCGCACAGATGACCGAGTTGTTCCCTGTGGTGACGTCGTAAAAGATACAATTCAAATTGGTGACGGCCGCGGCGGTGGAACCACAGCTTGCGCCTGGCTGCGCCGCCAAGGGGTAGAGGACATAGTTGGCATTTCCCTGGCGGCCGTAGGTCTGATCGACCATCGCCATGATTCCCGCGAATGCCTGCACCGACGCCGAGGTTCCTTCCACAACTTGAAAGCTCGGTTGGGGAGCATCCAGATTGCAGGTCGTCAGGTTTGAATTCTCATCTCCATTAGCATCCATCTGACAGATCACATAGCCCGTCGCCAGAAGTGAAACATCGGGGACGTCGCGCGCGCCATCATTAGGCACCCCTGTCCCGGTCTGCCAGGAAGGCTTTGGAATTTTTCCGCTGCAGCTAAAATTGGGGAATGCCCCCGTGGGATTCGTGCAATTGCTGGCTCCCCCTGACCCGGCAATGAGGTACACTCCTTCGTCGAGATAGGTGGTGGAAGGGGGCGGCGTACAGCCGGTGGGCGATCCGGCGGCGGCGCAGGAATAATTCCAAGTGGTTTTTGGGGACGTAGGAAAGAGCGGAGGAATTGGTGTTCGGCGTGTTCGTCACTGTGAAGTAATTGGCGATATTGCTCGAGGTGATGTTCAGGTCGGTCCCGCCCACCGCCACGTTGTAGGGTGTGGAAGCGAACCCGCTTACGGATAAGCCGTATTGCGCGGCAAACAGTCCGAAGTCCGGATCCTCCCGATCGCATACTGCGGACCCTGTATCCCCCGACGCCAGCAGGACTGTGATACCTTCGGCCGCGGCCTGCTCCCAAAGGGTGCTATGAAACAAATTCCCGCCTGCACCCGACTGCGCCTCGCACATGCCGTAGCTTTCGCTCATGATGGGCGTCAGGTTGCTGTCAACGATATAGAGAGCGGAAAGGTCGACTCCGAGGGTCGCCTCCGTGCTCTCCGAGACCACGAGGTCAATCGTTGCCCCTTTCGCGACCGCTCCGGACCACTCGACATCCAGGTCCGCTTCCGTCTCGTCGGAAACGAGGCCGGGGTCGGGGCCATTCACAATAATATTTGGAGTATTGGTAGGGAGTCCGAACATGCTTCGGAAGTCGGCTACGTCCTCAGGATTGATGTTGGACTCGCCCACGACGGCGATGGTAACTCCCGTACCGTCCGTTCCCTTGCCCCATAGAGGTTGAACGTTATAAATGATGGCGAAGTCGGTTGGGCCAAGGTAAATTTTGTAGCATTGCGCATCCGCTCCCCCCGGACAGACAACCGGATAGGTGAAGAGCGGCTGGGCCTTGGAGGCCGCTACCGGCCGCGAAATTGTGCGGACCGGCTCATGCATGGATTTTGCCGGGAAGTTATTCAGCGAGGCGAAGCCCGTTATCACCGGGGCGAGCGCTGAGGGGATTTGCGGATCCGTGGTGTTGGCCCAGTAGTCATTTCCATTCACGTGGAAGCGGTGGATCTCGGTTCCAAGGACCTGCCGCACCAATCCGGCCGAGCCGGAGAATTCAATCGCGGTCTTGCCCGCCGCAACCTTGGCGACTTGGAATCCCTGCGAACTGAGCCAGCCGGTGACCGCCTGAACGTCGGAGTCCGCCGGCCCAAACTGCTGCCCAAATTGTTCGGGGGTGAGCCATTGATGGAATTGCGGAGATGACTTTACCTGCTGATCATCCAGCAATTGCCGCAACGCCGCTTCCTGAATGTCGCTTCTCTTCAACACCAGCAGCATGCGTTCCATGGGCAGGTCGTCAGGAGCCACTCCCTGGTCAAATTCCGGCCGCGCCAATGGATGAATGTATCCGTGCAGCGCTACGAGGTTGTGCATGTCCACGGCTTGAGTTACACGCGCCAGCGGTTGATTTGTCTGCGCGAGACAGACCATTGAGGAGAAAGCCAGAATTGCAAACGTGTAAGAGATCGATGTCAAAAGAACACGGGTAAGCTTCATATTTCCTCCCGTATACATTAATTCCAAAGATGGAAAGATTTTGAATGGTGGTCGTGGTATGACGGTCCATAAACGGGACGGAGTGTACACCCTATTATATAAATTGAAAATAGCCTATTGGGGCGGGCACACATGAGGTGGATAGGCGGACCAAATGTCGCTTCTGAGGGCGCCCCGGGCAGATGCAGCGTGGGCACAACAGGGGATCTCAGGGTTCGGTGATGAAGGAGCAGCGCGCTCCAAATGGAATCTCACCACACGATATCGTGCGCGAACCGGGACCTGAAAAATCCAGGCCGATCGGTTCGGACTTTCGTAAGCCGTGCTTATCCCACTGAAACAGAACGCCCTGGGTCATACGAGCGACATAGACCGCGATTGGCACGGGCCTTGCATTGGCATAGGCGTACGACAAACTTTGGGAAGAGGAGATTTAAAATGAAGAAGCTGCTCGGTCTGTTGTTCGCATCCATGTTCGCATTTTCATTGGCGATGCCGGTGGTGGCCAGCGCGGCACCCACGGATACCACGACGAAAACGGCGAAGACGCAAAAGTCAAAGGTGAAGAAGAACCACAAGGCGCCGAAGCCGGCCGCCAAGCCCGCCGCGAAAACCAACTAAGCTGCGGTGGGGAAGTTGTTGAACGTCGACGTGAGACTGACCTCTTGTCAGGCCTCAGCCAGAGCCTCCGGGTGCGATTTCCGGGGGCTTCGGTGTTTTGCGGACTGCCTCGAAGGCATGGGGACTGACGGCCACCGACAACAAACGACCCCTCACGCGATCCGTCGGTCGCAAGACCTGTCCCCCGACGGGCTGACGGACCACACTCTCCTCAAGTGAGAGGGAAATGCGTTCAGCGAGCGGCTAGAACAATCCCAATTTTCCCAGGATGATTGCGAGGCAAACGATCGCAAGCGCCGCTCCGCCCAGCACCATCCAGAGGGCCTGCTTCCACAGCCAGGATTGAACCTCCGCTCCCGAGCGCGAGGAGATCAGGAAGGTGGGCTCGTTCACGCCCTTGACGATGATGTTGCGGTCATGCTCGTCGCGCGGATGGGGGTTTTCGGAGCAGGTTCCGGTGACGTCGTAGGCGTGGCCGGGCAAGAGACAAAATTCCTTCAGCCGGTAGTGGCCACTGGCTATGGGGGTGGAGCCACGGCTCGTCATTCCCAGCGGATTGCCGCCCTCAAAGGCGATCGCCGCCTGCCGGGCTCGTTCGTTTTCAGGATCGCTTTGCGGCCCCAAGGATCCCGCCGCCATCGCAACCATGGTGAGCGCCTGAGGATTTTGCCGCGCCTGCGCCACAATCGTGGCGGGATCAAACTGACCCCGGGCGGTGGGCATGGTTCGGCCGTACGCTTGCGCCACGTTCACCAGGGCCGATTCAAATTCAGGCGTGCCTTGCGGATGCTTCCAAACCTCCAAGGCCAGGCGAGAGAGGTTTCCAGTGGGGTCTTGACGCGCGAGCATGGCACGCATGATCTGACTCTGGAACGCCTGCCCCCCGGCGCCACTTGGGTCGGTCAGCAGGTTCAGGAATGAAGCAGGTCCTTGCGCGTCGTGCCCAGAGTTGACCGCGTGAGTGACCAGGCCGATTCCCTTCCCCATCATTTGCCCGACGTGGCGCATGCGCGCTTGTTCGACGTATTGCAGGATTTCCGTGTCCGAAACGGCGGACGCTCCCGGATTCACGGCAGTTTTAAGCGTGGAGGTTGAGTTCAGACTGCGCACCTCGCGGACAGGATTCGCCGGCAAGTCGATTTCCGCGCCCGCTGCATCCACAAGGACGTTGCCCGATTCGTCCTGGAGGTCGAACTTGACGCTCTGGATATCCGTCGCAACGTGCTTCCATTCGCCGCCATGGTTCGAGTCATGATGCCACTCCTCCACATCCACCTTGAAGAGGTAGCAGGGCGTATGAGTGACCGGGCTCGAAAGAGTTTCCTCCGCCCGAGCTTCACCGCGAATCTGGACCAGACCCATGGGAGCGCTGCGAATGCGGATGGTGGGCGTGTCCGCCACTAAGCGGTATTTCCGGTATTGGCGGAACCCCTTCAGGAAGGTGTAGATTCCCGCGCCAAATCCAAGAATGGAACCGACAAAAAGACGGCCATCATCGTGTGACATGATTTGCCCCTGGAAGGCACCATTCTAACATGAGGCAGGATAGCGGAATCAACCGGCTTTCGACGCACAATGCCTCGGCTCAACCTGAATCACCGGCGGCGAGGCGATGGGTCCAAAGATAAATCCCGACAGGAATTCGCCATGAAATAAACATCGTTCCCATCACCACTGGATAGTACTTTCGGGTCGGAAACCCCTGCAAATAGGCCTCGCGGCGAGCTTGCGTGTGTATCCCGGTGTGATATGATAACGGTTTGAATTCCGCGGAGAAGGTTCTATTTGGAGCCCTTGAAGGAAAAGGAAGAAGTTTCCACAGAGCGGACGGTCCGGCGGCGCAGCCTGCGTATTGTCATGCGGATACCGCTGTATGTCAATGCAGCGGGATCGGCGTATTCGGACGAATGGGAGCCTGTGGAGACCCTGCTCATCAGTCTTCATGGGGGGATGATTCGCAGCCGCCGACAATTCCCCGTGGGGACGATGTTGGACATTCGCAAGCGTGATACCCCACGATTCACGCGTGGCCGGGTGGTGTGGACAGCGGCTGGTGCGAGAGAGTTCGTCTTTGAAGTCGGTTTTGAAATCCTCGAGCCACCGGGGTTTTGGGAGATCAACTTTCCCGAGGACCGGTGGACTGACAAAGACCAGTCCACTTCTCCCCGGGCGAGCTGAGCCAGAAAGCGTCATCACCCCACTCCAAATCCGAGCATCCGGCGGTTTCCCGAGATCGTGCATCACCCCTTGATTCAAATTTGATCGTTCTGAAGATTAATGAGAGAAAAATGAAGTCTTTCCGTTATCGCCTGTTTCCAATCCTGATTTTTTCCCTGGGCTGCATGCTTGGCTGCACTCCTCTGATGGCCAAGGATAAACCGCCCGTGCAATACCAGATCCCCATTCCCGCTGCTCCCGATTTCACGCCGCTGGAATGGCTGGAAGGGACCTGGACGGGAAAGACGCTGCCGCCCAGCCCTCCGGGCGATTTGAAACTTTCCGTGACTTCCGACCTGGACAAGCATTTTTTGATTTTCCACGCGGAATCATCTTTTGCCGCGACCGCAACCACGCCGGAAGCGCATGAATCCTGGATGGGCGTCGTCTCGCTGGAAGGAACCAACTTCGTCCTCCGCATGTTTTCCAGCACCGGCTTCATAACCCGCTACCGCCTCAGCATCGAAGGCGCGGAAATCCATTTGAATCCCGAAGGCGGCGACGCGCCTCCACTGGGCTGGCTCTTCCGCCGGGTCTGGTCGCGCACGGCCGCCGATGAGTTTACCGAGACGGTGCAAGCCGCTCCCCCGGGCAAATCGTTTTTCAACTATTACACGGCCGGAATGTCCCGCGTTCCCGCTCCTGTGAAAAAAAGCCCCGCGCCTTAAATAGAGGTCGTGGCGTCCTTGGAAGTGGCACCCCTCCATCGAGCAGCGGCAGCGAGTTGTGAAATATCCCCAAACGATCATTTTGCTAACTGGCTTATTTTCAGTATGTTCTCAGCTTTGGGAAGGGAAAAAGCCAAAACTTTTCCCTTTGTTATCAATAAGTTCTCAGCTTTGGGAGATTCACTGCCAACGGGCAGAATGTGGGCAGAAAAGTGCGGAGTGTTGAGGCATCGGCAAGCGGCGTCCATGGCATTCTCCTCCATTCTATTCTAGCCTATGGTGATAGTAATGTCAAGAGGAAAATGCGCGGGACAGGACCTGACCGTGACGGTTCATGGGCTGGATCCCGGTGAATCGATGCAAGCTGCGCGCACCACTTCCCAATGACACCACGACCTCAATAAGCGCCGGGAAGAAAAAAAGTGTAAAATTCGGGGTGCATCCAGGGAGCTGCCCTCGCTCGCGCGGCGTGGGCAGGACGGCGATATTCGGAAGAACATCCAGGCGAACCATTAATGTCAAAAGTGAAGAAGCTGGCACTCGGAATCCTCGTGGTTCTCGTCGTCCTCGTCGCTGGGGTCGCAATCATCGTCCCCATGCTTGCCAATATCGATCGTTATCGGCCGCAAGTTGCCGCCCAAATTGCCAAGGAAACGGGAAAACCGGTCGAAATTGGACGCCTCACTTTGACCATCCTCCCGCGAGTCGCGATCCGTGTGGACGATTTCGCGCTGGGGAATCCCGACCGATTTCCCAAGGGCGATTTCATCAAGGCCAGGAAGATCTACGCGGCCGTCAACGCATTTGAATTGATGCACCACAAGGTCGATATCACTTCACTCCAGTTTGACGATCTGACTCTCGACCTGCTGGAAGACAATCGCGGGAAGTGGAACTTTGAGAATCCGCCCGCCCAGGCGGCAGCACCGGCACCGTCCGCTCCATCGAGCCAGGGCGGGGCGACGTTCACGTTGGGCGTGATCTCCCGGGTCTCCATCGCGCGCGGAAATTTCAGCGCGGCGAGCTTGTTGGATTCAGGAGCGCGGGGGCCTTCCTTGCTGGAAGTTTCGAGCGCGACGATCGACTTGCATGACGTCAATCTGAACGCCATGGCCGCCAGCGCCGCACTCCATCTGCACAGGCGGGCGCCCGGCGAGTTTGCGCAGATCGAAAGCTGGTTCAACACGACGGTCTACGCCGCGGACAATCCCGGCAACTCGGTGGCGGAGGGAACGATCAAGGCGGACGCGGTGGCCTTCGGCCCGCTCAATATCACCAAGCTCAAATCGAAGATCCGGCTTTATCCCCAGCGGGTCTTTTTCGATGACCTGAACCTGAATTGTTACGACGGCAGCGCTGCGGGAAATCTCTCGCTGAATATCGGCGCGGCGAAGCTTGCCTACACCGTCGATGCGGAATTAAAGGGAGTAAAGATCGCGCAATTACTTGATTCGTTTCCACAAACCAAGGGAATGCTGACCGGAACGCTGGAAGGCGCGGTCAAGATACAAGGCCTCGTGCTGAAATCGAGTGACCCCCTGCAAGGAGTGACGGGGTCCGGCGACGGCACCATTCGGGACGGGAAGATGCCAAGCCTTCAGATTACCGGCAATCTGCGCAGCATCGCCAAACTGGCCAGCGTCGGCCCCGCCGACGGCGACGCATCTTCATTCCATTCCCTATCCGCCGATTTCCAAATCGCCGATTCGCGTCTTTCCAGCAACAAGATTGATTTGGACGGCAATGGCGTGGGCGTGGTGGGTTCAGGCAGCTTGACGATGGCGGGTGAAGGAACGCTCGACTATCAAGGCGATGCCAGCATTGCTGCCGGGGGGTCAAATCCACTGGTCGCGATCCTGGGGGGATTGGCCGGCGCGACATACGCCGATGGCAAGTTGACGTTTCCATTCACGGTCGCGGGAACATTCGCCCAACCGAAATTTTCCATGAAAGGTGGCGGCCTCACGGACAAAGGGCCAGCTCCGGACAATGTCGAAAAAAACGTCAAACTTGTCCGCGGCCTTTCCGGATTATTAAAAAAGAGGAGCCAATAGTGAGCTTTCCCCGCCTTTGCGCTATGATGATGGAGCAAGGAAGCCGTGTCAGGTTAGGCGCGGCCGTTTTCCTTTTAGGGCATAAACATAAAGGCTTTTGATCGAGATGGGCCAAACGTTGAATCATCTTCGCGTCGTACCTGCCGCCGCGCGCCTTGAGCACGTGCGCTATGCCATTCGCGACATGGCGGTGCTGGCGGAGCAGCTTGCCGCCGAGGGCAAGACCATCCTGCCGCTCAATATCGGCGATCCCCTGAACTTTGATTTCCAGACTCCGCCCCACATGATTGACGCCGTTGAGAAGGCCATGCGCGATGGGCTGAACGGCTACGGTCCGTCGGTGGGGCTTCCCGAAGCAATTGATGCCATCCGCTCCGAGGCTGAGCGCAAAGGGATTCGCAACATTCAAAGTGTCTTTCTGACGGCGGGAGTGAGTGAAGCGCTGGATATCTGCCTTTCGGCGCTGGTGAATCCGGGTGAAAACGTTTTGGTCCCCTGCCCCGATTACCCGATGTACTCGGCGGTGCTGGCGAAACTCGGGACGCGGCCGAATTCCTATCTGCTCGATGAGCAAAATGACTGGCAGCCGGATCTGGAAGACATCGCGCGCAAGATCGACTCCAGCACGCGCGGCATCGTGGTGGGAAATCCGAACAATCCCACGGGTGCGCTGTACTCAAGAAAAACCCTGGAACGGATTGCGGATCTCGCGCGGCAGCATAACCTTGTCGTTTTTTCCGACGAAATCTACGACAAGCTGATTCTCGACGATGAGCCGCATATTTCGCTCGCGGCCCTGGCGCCGGACATTCCGGTAGTGACTTTCAATGGCCTCTCGAAAGGCTATCTCGTTCCCGGCTGGCGAGTGGGCTGGGGAGTGGTGAGCGGTTACGCGGCCGCGGTCAAACCTTACATCGAGGGAATCCACCAACTCCTGCGGGCGCGCTTGTGCTCAAATTATCCCCAGCAGTTTGCGGTGCGCGCGGCGCTCCAAGGCCCGCAGGATCACCTGGTGGAAGTTCGGCGCAAACTGCGGTCCCGGCGCGACCTGACGGTGCGCGCGTGCAATTCAATTGCGCATATGAGTTGCGTTGCGCCGCGCGGAGCCTTTTACGCGTATCCGAAAATCGATATTCCGGAAAGCGACGAACAGTTCGCGAAAAAACTGCTCATGGAAAAACACGTTCTGATCGTGCATGGAACCGGCTTCGGGCAGGCTCCCGGAACGAAACATTTCCGCATCGTCTTTCTTCCCGATGAAGCCACGCTCACCCGTGCTTATGATGGAATCCGGGCTTTCATGATGGAGCATTATGATTGAGCCATCTGTCGCGATGACGCAAGAGCCGCCCAAACCCGCTCCACCCGCGCAGCAGCCGGAAGTTCCCGAATTCGCCAATCAATTCTGCCCCGTTTGTTCCAGCCGGCTCGTGTCCCAAAAATGCAAGATGATTTGCCCCCGCTGCGGATACTTCATGTCCTGCTCGGAATTCGAATAGCCTGCCCTAAAGCCTCCCGCCAATAATGATTTCCGGTGGTGGGCTACTTTGAAAGCTTGCGATGCTTGAAGTACATCGATGTGTTTGCAAACGCCAGTAGAAATACCCCTGTCATCAGTATTATCTTTGGGGGATATCCCGTGAAATAACACCAAATCAAACCAGCGACTATTCCGGCGTTAAGTATGATGACCTTGGTTTTTTTGGGCATAGTTTCGCTCATGCCGCTCTTTTTCTCGTCCGTTCTTCGCACTCCCATAGTTCTACAAGGCCCGCCACTCTCCAAAGTCCATCTGTAACGCCAGCGGCCATAACAGCGCTGGTGCGGAGTGTACGATGAATCAGAATGAAATTGAAGGCGAAATAATTTAATGCTACTGCAGCCTGATTTCCAATTGACTTCGCCGTGAAGCTGAATCATTGTTACGCGGTGCATTGCAGCGGTTTCAATCACTCATGCGGAGGGGCTGATGAAGAGGGTTGCATTCATTCTGAAAGTCAAGCAGGACAGGCTGGAAGAGTACAAGAAATATCACCGGGAAACTTGGCCCGAGCAGCTTGCGGCGCTCAGCCGCAATGGTTGGCATAACTACACGCTGTTCCTGCGGCCGGATGGAATGCTTTTCGGCTACGTTGAAACTCCGAGCGGCCTTCAGCCCGCGCTCGATGGCATGGCGACGGAACCAGCAAACTTGAAGTGGCAGGAGTTAATGAAGTCCTTTTTTGAACTCCTCCCCGGCGCCCGGCCCGATGAGAGCATGATTGAACTTGAGGAAATCTTTCACCTCGATTAATTTTCGTCGCACATCGTAAATGCAGCGCGGACCACCGAGGTTGTGGTCCGCGACACTTCACTCACAATTTTGAGCGGCGAGTTCGCTAAATATCAAACTCAACTTCCTGCGCAAAAACGAGTTTGACCGGCCCCAGCAATCCCGCCGGCGGCACTTTTTCTGCACCGTATTCGCGCGTGATGAAGGGTATCCACGCCGGGGATTCCCCGTAGCTGCCGTATTTTTCGATAACTTTTTTCGTCCATTCGGGCTGCTTGAGGCTCGAGACGTAATTGATCAACCGGTTGCTGACACGGACTTCGATAAAGTTTTTGCCCGGCTTCACCAACTCCGTGACGTCGTGGATGTGCGGACGCTTCCACGTCACGCCTGCCGCCTTGGCATTCAGCCAAACCTTTGAGGCGTCCATCACTGTTCCCAAGTCGAGCGTCAGTCGGCGGTCTTTTGCCAGCAGCGTCGGCGGGATTTCAAATTCCAGCTCATAGCGCGCCGTGCCCGAGAAGCATCGTGTATCCGGGTCGTCGCTCCACGAGTGCAGCACGCCCATTTTCTTCACCAGCTTGTCGAACTTGTAGGCCTGAAAGGTCACCAACCACTCTCCGGAAATTTCCAGCGGCGCGGGCAGATCCTTGACCAGCATTTCTTTCCGCCCTGCCTTCGTGGCCCCACCCGTGAGGATGTAGATTGTTCCATTGTCAGGCGTTGTGCAAACGATCTTGCGATCGCCCGCCATCTGCGCTTCGTCCGCGTTCGTCTCGATGATGTGCGCGGGCTCAGGCGCATCCTTGAAAATGTAGAACACGGATTCATACGGTTTCAAACGAACCGGAATTCGCAGGCCGTGGCTCTCCACCTGATAATCCGCGACGGGCCGCGCTTCGCCCGTCTCTGCGTCCCAAAGTTCCACGGATTTGAATGGAGTCCGGAAGAGAGCGGAATTCTGCTGGTAAGCGTCGCTGGTGTTGGTCACGAAATAGATTTCGGAATCCTCGGCGCGCCGGTGCAGATGCAGTACCGCATCCGCTGGCTTTTCAAGCTGAAAATCCGGCTGCAAATGCTCGCGTAGAATTTTCGGCAAATCGGTTTCCGAGCGCAGCAGGACCGCCTGCCCGTTTCCGAATTTATTGCGAACGATGCTGTCGTGGATCGGAATCGTCCCGAACACCTCCGCGACGATGGTTTGGAGCTTTGCATTGTCTTCCGCATACCCGGTGAACCCGGTGGAGAACTCCGGTAGACGATCGATGGCAATGACGGTGCCGCCTGACTGGCAGAATTCGCGGACGCGCTCCATCGACTTGAGCGGGAGGTAGGTCATGCGCGGCAGGATCAAGACGGAGTGATCCATTTTTTCGACCACGAGCTTGCCGTTTTCAATGCTCGAGCGCTCGACCAGCACCTGATCGTTGATGAGGTTGAAGTCGAATCCGTTGTGGACGATCAGCGGCGCAATATCGCCCCAATTGATCGTTGCCTGGGGGTCGAAGTCTCTATTGATCGCCGGGCTGACCTTACTCCAGGCATCCTCAATTGGCGACAGCATGGCGACGTCACCAACGAATCGTCCTTGTGAAAGCAGCGAGCAGCAGCGCCCGATGTAGGAGGAAAATTTATGGTAATACTGCCACCAGGGTTCCGTGTGCCGGATGACCGATGACGCAAACATCTCATGGAAAGGTTCGGTGGAATCGTCGGGGTCGTTGTAGCAATAACCGTGATTGATAATCTCCTGATAGCCGTCGCGCAAGGCGGGATCGAGCACCGCCTTGAGCAATTCCAAATCGACGACGTAGCGATACGAGCTGGGGTACCCGTAATCGCTTAGGAACGTAAAGCTCTCGGCCGAGGTCAGCGGCTTGCCATAAATATGGGCGGAACTCGTGGCGGTTTTGCGGTGCATGGAAACCTGGGGCTCGCGCCGCGTCACCTGCTCGCCTTCACCGATGGAATTGCACGCGTAGGACTCGAGCAGCTCGCCGATGCTTCCATGCGCCTGCACGCGGGAGAGAAGCTTGTTCTCCTCGCACCATTCGCGCAGCGGAATGAAGAAATTATCCATGATGAGCTGCGATTGGACATGGATGAAGTCGTGGCGAATGTAGGGCGTCTTGTCTCCGAGGTTATACCAGAGAGCCGGAAGATGCGGCATGAGGTCGTACCCTCTGCGCTTCCGAAACTCGTCCAGAAATCCCTCGGTCCAGTTGTAGCTGTTCAGCGGAACGACAATTTCAAAGCTGTCGCAGAAGATGGCGCGAACGGTTTTGCCAAACTCGTCTCCCGCGACTTTCTTGAGCGCGCCGCCCACGACCTCAATATGCTTGTCGAGCGCCTTGCGAGAAAGGTGATCCATCACCAGGCCCTCGTCGCCGAGCGAAGCGACACGCACGGCTTCCCGCGTGGGCGCCTGCTTGAAAGCCATAATCTTCCAGCGGCCTTCGGGGACTTCCCATCCGATGGCCTGATGCGCAATGGCCCAATAATTCGGATCGGTCGCGCGCAGAAAGGGCCGCAGGTCCACGACGCTGGCGGAATCCAGAACGTCGTCAGGCCCCCAGGTTTTCGCGGCGAACAACCCAATCAGCTTTTCATTTGGGCCAATCTCGCCGGGGATTTTCTGTCCGTAACGATCGGGACCCAACACTTCGCTGGTGGTGCGCCGTGATGCAGGTCGCGGCAAGGTCGGGCGTGATCCAGGACCACCATAGGGCCAGCCCGTGCCGAGCATGAAATCAACCTCCATTCCAAGTTCTTTGGCTTTCTGCACGGCGAAAGCGGTCATCTTTTCCCACTCGGGCGAGAGAAAGGGGAAGTTGTTATCCGGCTCAAGTGGCTCCATCCAATTCAGCTCCACGCCCGCGAGGCCCTGCTTCTTCATCTGCTCGAGTTCGTAGGTGATGCCCTCCTCCGTTGCCTGCGGACCGAACCACCACCAGCGCGTCCAGTTCTGATTGGGGATGGGAGGATTGGCAAATGCGTTTCGCAGGCTTTCATAGCCGGCGTGGGAGCCCCATCGGAAGGAGGGGATTCCGGCAAAAAGGAAATCGGAAGGAATCGCTCCGTGAGCAATCGCCGCGCCGGCGGCTGCGAGTGAAGTTTTGAGAAAATTTCTGCGACGCATGATGAGTCCTCGCCTAATCCTGGATATTGGGTTACCTGCCACAGGCAGCGATGATCCGGGGAGAGAAAGAACAATCCAATCAGGGCATGCCGCCAAAAACGATGAGCCGGGATGAAAGATGATGCCGGTTAATTCGTTATTTCCACCCATGGGACGTTTCGAAACAGGCGCGCCCATGTTACTTACCTTGGAGGGAACTTGCAACGATTTGTCGCTCTCAGGCTTTTACCGCTCGCAGGATGTGCCCCCTTTTTCCGGAAAGCCGAGCGGCTCGATGGGGAAAATAACGGGCGGCGATTTGGCGCGGCCCGAGGTCCTCGATTTCAGTGAATCCCATTGCCAGTAATTTGGACCTCAGTTCGTCTGCCACAAATAGGTCCGCCACGGTTCGCCCAAATCCGCCACGCGCGCGGCTCGCTTGTCATGTCGGGCCCGCCATTCCGGTGACAAGGGGCATCGGGCGGATCGCTGTAATCAAACACCACGTGGGCTCCACTTGAAAGGCTCGCAACGAATTCAAGAGTCAACCAAACCGCTTCTTCGGTCAGGTAGGGGACAACGCCCAACCAGAAAAAGAAAGTCTGAAGCGAAGCATCAAAGCCTGCGCCCGCTAATCCTTCTGCGAGGGACTGATGTTCGAAATCGATGGGCGCGAAAGTGACGGATTCGGGTATGGCGATCGTCGCCGCTTCGAGACGCTCGCGCTTCCACGCTTGCGTTGCAGGATGATCGACTTCGAAGATCCGCAGCCGGTCGAGGAGATTGCTACGGTAAGCATAGGTATCCAATCCTGCGCCGAGGACCACAAGCTGACGGACTCCCCGCTCAACCGCCGCGTGCAAAGCGTCCTCGGCAAAGCGCGTGCGGACGGCGATGAAAATTCTCATTCCCCGGCGAGAGGGATGCTGCGCGGCATCGAGAATCGCGCTCTCGGCGTCGCCACCAAGAATTCTTACCGCCAAGGGATCCTTAAAAATGCGGCCCTGTTCCAAAACCTGATGAGCAGCGCGGTGCGCAGCAGCACCCCAGGCCGTGCGGCTTGGCAATCCTTTCTGCATGAAGAAAATTTATCAAAAGTCGAACCGTGCGCAAAATTTATCCCTCAGATGAAATTCGGGACCTTCACAGATGATGGACAGCGATTCGGATTGGGGGGGTCGACGGAGTCGGCGGCGCGTGCTAACATCAAGTTGAGTTTGTTCACTGCACCGAAAAGCGTGGGCAACATTGTCAGACTTCGGGCTCTGTGCGACGGATGTTCGCGAACCCCGCCAGGTCCGGAAGGAAGCAACGGTAACGAGCCTCTCCGTGTGCCGCAGATCACCCGAAGTCTGGTCAGATTTATTTTGGATTTTAGATTTTGGATTTTGGATTAGAACTGCGCGGAGGCCGTCGCCGCTCGTCCGTCATAAAAGGCAAGTAGCAGTTTTGAAGTAAGACCCCGTGACGAGACATGTTCTAAGTTCCAAATCCAAAATCTAAAATCTAAAATCCAAAATTTCCTCCCATGTCCTACCAGGTTATCGCCCGCAAATACCGGCCTCAAACTTTTGACGACGTCGTGGGCCAGCACCTTGTAACCGACACCCTGAAGAATGCCATCCTCACCAACCGCGTTGCGCACGGGTACATTTTCTCCGGCGGCCGCGGCGTGGGAAAGACGACCACCGCGCGCATTCTGGCCAAAGCGCTCAATTGTTTTCAGGGTCCCACGGTGACGCCGGATGGCACCTGCCCCTCGTGCCTCGAAATTGCCGCGGGAAATTCCGTCGATATGCAGGAGATTGACGCGGCCTCCAATCGCGGCATCGACGAAATCCGGGAGCTGCGGGAAGCGGTTCGTTACCTGCCGGCGCGTGACCGCTACAAGATCTTCCTGATCGACGAAGCGCACATGCTGACGACCGAGGCCTTCAACGCGCTGCTGAAAACACTGGAAGAACCGCCACCGCGGTCACTGTTCATGCTCGCGACTACCGAGCCGCACAAGCTGCCTTCGACCATTCAATTGCGTTGCCAACATTTTGCCTTCCGGCTGCTGGATTATTCTGAGATCTACGATCGCATCCGCGATGTCGGTGCCGCCGAAAAAATCGAAGCTGATGAGGGCGCCATTTCGACTCTGGCGCAAGCGGCCGAGGGAGCATGCGGGACGCCCTCTCGCTGCTGGACCAGGTCATTGCCGCCTGCGGCGGGCATTTGGATGAGAAGCGGGTGCGGCAAGTCCTGGGCGTTGTGCCGGCGGAATTGCTGGCGGACATGCTGGACGCCGTCGATGCCGGAGATTCCCGCAAGGTGCTGGAAAAGGTTGGGCAACTGGCGGCGGAAGGATATGAACTCGCCCACTTCTGCGGCGAATTGACGCGCTACGTCCGCGACCTGATGATTGGAAGAAGCTGCGGCGGGGACAGTCCCTTGATCCAGATCCCCGCGGAACAAAGAAAAAACATTTCCGCTCTCTCGTCGCGGTTCAGCGAAGAAGACCTCTCCCGGTTCTTCAATATTTTATTGAGAGCGGAAAGCGAGATGCGTTACGCGCTGGTCCCGCGCTTCCATCTGGAACTGGCCTTGATGAAAATGGTTCATGCGAGGCGACTGGTGTCTCTCGAATCGCTACTAGGCAAACTCGGGGGAACGGCAATCGCTGCCAAGACGGATTCAACTCCACGCCCGCTGGCGCCAACGCCCCCACGAATGGCTCCAGAGCCAATACGCCCACCGCGTCCGACAAGTTTTGAAAGGCCGGTAGAACAAAGGCCTCCTGCACCGGCACCCCCGCCGCCCGGAGTTGCGCCCGCGCCAGTCAAGCTGGCTGCTCGCCCTGAAGCTCCCTTCACTGCGCCAGCATCATCTTCGCCTGCCACGAAGGATGCGAGACTTGCCGATATCATCGCCAAGGTTTATGCGAAGTCGAATTTTCTAGGCAGTTGTCTGGAGCACGTCACGGGCTGGACGTTTGAAAATGGTGAGGCGACATTTGTTTTTCTCCCCAAGGATTCTTTCTTTGCTGAATTGCTGAAAAATCGCGAGCAGCAAGAGACGTTGCGGTCCATTCCGAGATTGG
>CAVTDA010000160.1:0-28771 GCA_963733285.1 uncultured Acidobacteriota bacterium | reverse complement strand
CTTCGGGTCTTGACTATGTGGTTGTTTCATGTCGGATTCTTGGTCAAGAAAATACTCAAAGAACAGCGGGAGACCAACCGGCTCATTCAGCAATTGAGCATCGTATGCTACCAAGCGCTCGCCGCGTCAAGGGGCTCTCGGTCCGCAGCAGCCATTAATAGCGAGGGTGCTTGACCAATCGGCCATCCGTTTTCACAGGTTCCCCAGGTTGTATGCGACCACGCTCAGCCACATCCACCCCTCGTTAGAACCCACCGCGTGACGACTCAGCAGTATCACCTTCAGTCACAACCTGGACAGTTGTGCGCGGCGCACGTGGATATCGCTGAACGACTCGAACATAGCTTAAGCCGACCCCCACAAAACGACCGAAGACCGCTAGGGCTGTGATGTCGGGACTTAAAATCTGATTAGCACGCTTTGACCGCCTGGGTAATTCAAATTTCTAATCATCGCGAGGTCGCACCATATCTGGGTGAGCGGATTCAAATGTCGCGGTTACCCATCGACCTCCTCATCAGCCTCTCGATTCCTGACTCCTACTCATCGGCCAACTGAGGCATTGAAACACCCTAAGCAGTGGTTTACCGACTGTACCTTTTGGCATCGATTTTTCCGATTATATTGGGATTTTTTGGGTCCGCTGAATCAATGACATGGAGAGACCGCCCTACGGGAAGATTTCAATACTCCATTAACCACCCCCCGGAAGGTCGTTTTAGCTATCTTTTAGGGGAAATTAACCGAATCGCAAATCCGTCAAACCAGCCAACCGTCGACCCATGACCGGTATGAAGCAAGGGGGAAACATCCTATTGACAGGGTGTTCGATTTTAGGTAGGTTGTGGTTATTAGCGAGCAGTTCCTTAAGGAGGGTACCCCGATGGGACGCACAGCGCCGCAACCAAAAAAGTCTCCGCTTCCCCCAACACAAAATATCGAACTGATGCCACCGGCCATCACGGGAAATAACCGCACATCAGTCATACAACAAAAGACCCCTCTTCCTGTAACTCAGTGGGTCGAGCCGAAGCAATCAACCATTACGGAAGATGAAGTGAGACTTCGAGCCTATGAAATCTACCTCCGACGAGGTGCAATCCCAGGCGACGAAGTCAGTGACTGGCTGCAAGCGGAGCGGGAACTCCTTGCAAATTAGCTGAAGGTCAGCTTATTTGGGTAGGCCGTAACCTGGGTGCCGACATCGTTCCGGGCCTATTGCTGGTAGCATGGCTGGCGATAACCGTGTGGCCTTCTCAGTAACATATTCCCAACACACAATTAGGAAAGCGCCGTCTGGCGCGACGAATGGACGGATTTGCTACGAGATCACTACGGCAAACGGATGAGCGATTTGGCTTGCCTTGGGAGGGGGGCGGCATTTCTGGGATTTGCGGGTGTTTGGTTCAAGAAATGATTCCGATTCAGCCCCGCGCATGGGTTGGAGCCGAATCCGGCGGCATTAAGGATCAACCGGCCTCGCGATCCACTCAGCCCGGCTGCCCGCTTTTTCGCTTGACAATCTTCCTGCTGTAGGCTAGAATGTAGTGGATGGCGGTTCGCCCCCCGGCTCAGTCTGCCGATGGAATGCCGGGCTGAATGCATCCTCGCGCTCACCCGTGGCGGGGCAGGAATTGAACATGCGCACCTATCCAGTCTCGCTCTTACGAAATTGCACGACGGGATTCCCCCTCCTTTTCGACTCCTCGCCCAAAGCTGAGAACATATTGAAAACAAAGGGCCGGGACGGGCATTTTTCCCCTCCCAAAGCTGAGAACATGCTGAAAATAAGGCAGTTATTGAAACCGCTATACTGTGAAATGACAGCCATAAAATGACCGAAATCGTCACTCTATTATTTTTCAGGGTGGCAATGCACAGAGTGTGGCGCGTCCGCCAATCCGATGATGTGCGGTCTAATTCAGGAAATAATTGCGGTAGAGCGTATCGCGTTTGATGGGGCGGAAGCCGGCGTCTTCGATCATGCGGCGCAGCTTATCCTCGCTGGAGGTGCGGGTGACACCGGCGGCGCGCACGACGTTTTCCTCAATCAGGATGGAGCCGACGTCGTTGCCGCCGAAGCGCAGGGCGATCTGGCAGATTTTGTGGCCGGGAGTCAGCCAGGAAGCTTGCACGTTCTCAAAATTGTGGAGATATATGCGCGCGACGGCAAGGGTCTTCAGATAATCGACTGCGGTCACTTCCTCCTTCACGAAGTTGCCCAGTGAAGTATAAGCGCGCTGGAAGAACCAGGGAATGAAGGCCGTGAAGCCGCCCGTCTCCTCCTGCAACTGCCGGACGCGCTCAAAGTGGTTCACGCGGTGCTCGAGCGTTTCGCCGCAGCCAAACATCATCGTGGCCGTGGTCTTCATGCCCAGTCCATGGGCGATGCGATGCATGGAAAGCCACTCGTCCGTGGTGCACTTCAGGCGGGCGATGCGGCGCCTAACCTCGTCGTCGAGAATTTCCGCGCCGCCGCCGGGAATCGAGTCGAGCCCGGCATCCATCAGGCGGACAATCGTATCGCGCAGGGTCAGCCCGGAGACTTCGGCGATGTTCAGCACCTCAGGGGCGGAAAAGCAGTGCAAGTGAATTCGCGGGAATCGTTGCTTGATGTTGCGCAGCAGGTCTTCGTAATAATCGATCTTCAGGTCGGGGTGCAGGCCTCCCTGCATCAGGACGCCGGTTCCGCCCAGCTCAATCATTTCTTCAATCTTCTGGTAAATCGAGTCGAGCGGCTGAAGATAGCCCTCGGGCGATCCCACGGGGCGATAGAAAGCGCAGAAGGAGCAATACTCCGTGCAGATATTCGTGTAGTTGACGTTGCGGTCAACCTGATAGGTCACCACGTTGCCGGGATGAAGGCGCTTGCGGACGGAATCCGCCTCCATGCCGATCCCCAGAAGGTCATCGGAGCGGAGCATGTCGAGAGCTTGGGCTTTGGTGAGTGACATGGTGCTGCTTTTCGTCCTTAGTCCGTCGGTCTTAGCAAGACCGGGTGAGTGCTGGCGACTCTGCATCGCCGCGGACCACCGATATCTTTTCCCCACCTCAAGCGAAACGGATATCCTTTACGGCCGGAATAAGTCCCACTTCGTGGGCAAGCTGGTAAAAGAGTTTCAGCCCCTGCAAATTCTCTTCATCCAGAGAATAATCGATATTCCGGGTCAAGTAAACCCTGACAAAGGATGGGGTGAGGTTGAGCAGAGGGGCGTATTCCGCGGCGATTTCGTCCACATGGTTGAGCCCGAAATCGCGCGAAGCGGTAAAGTCGGCGCGGCTGCGAGAGAGGTGGGCGCCGGGGTGGCCCATCCACAGGGCAAAAACAAACGGCAGGCCGGTGAATTTTCTCCACTCGCGAGCGAGGTCATAGGCCGTGACGCGCGGTCCAGTGTAGGTGAGCGCCGGGTCGCCGATCAGAAGGGCGGCATCGGCCCGTTCCAGCATTGCCGCCGGGTCGGGCGCGGAGAGAAGGAACTCCACCGGGCAGGAATAGAATTTTTGCAGGAGAATTCGCACCAGCGCCGCCGAGGTGCGCGACGATTGGTCAAGGGCAACCGTCCTGACTCCCGTGAGCGGGACCTTGCTCAGCAGTACTACGCTCTTGACCTCAAATTTGGAGGCAATCGACATGCCGGGGATAATCCGGAGGTCGTCGATGCGCTGGTACTCGATGGAAGGGACGATGCCCACATCGGCCTGGCGCGAGGCAACGGCGTCGGCACAGCCGCTGGGAATGGTCAAATTCAGCTCGAATTTGTCCTTTTGCCTGCCGTGTAGCATCCCCCAAATCAGGGGAACCGTATTGAGATACTTAACGACTGAAAGACGCAGAGCTGGCATGGTGGTTATGAACTTACGGACTCAGTATTCTAGCTTACTCTCTTGGGCTGTCAAATTGGGTGGGTGGCCTGCACGACGCTGGAAGGATTGAGGCTATATATTTCGTGGCCGTGAGCGCGGGCACGAGGCTCATGCCACCTTGCCGACTCACGAATATCCCACTGTGCAGATTTCTTCGGGAAAAGGGCAATTACTGAGCTGACTGCCGGATGGCTTGGATCAAGTCTTCCGTTCCACCCGCAATGCGGATTTCTTTCAGGTCAGCCGAGGTGGGAGAGAACTTTAGACCCCGCTCCCGGATCAATTCGGCAACACGCGCCGCTGGAACTGCGCCTTGAAGCAGGCTGACGATCTCCGCCTTGTCGAGCCCCTTGGTGTTGACCGCCGGCGCTTTGGGCTTGTAGTCGATCGTCAGGACAACTTTCCCCTCCATACGGGCGGAATTCGTTGCGGCAACGCGAATCGTATTAGTCCCCACCTGCAAGGTCAAAGGATCGGACCAGAATTCCGCAGCTTGCGCGGTCTGGGGCTTCATGTTCGCCGCCATGCCATTGATTTTGACCACGGGAATTCCGTTGTTATCCATCGCCACCCCGCGAATCACGATCGTGGGGTCCTGCCACTCAACGGGATGACCCTCCGACGCACCGGGTGGCGAGGAGAGGACAATGGCGGGTGGTGACGATATGCCACCCATTTTAGCGCCAGACATCGGGGTGACGGCTTGCGCGGCGCCGGGGGCCGCGGCAGGGTTGACCAAGGCCATCACGCGATCGAAATTCAGAAGGGTCTTGTAAATCGAAGCGGACCCCAGACTTTCCCGCCTGGCCGCCGCGTTCATCCCAATGCTGGTGTGCACGGTCCCCCAACGATCCTGGGGCATGTAGGCGAGCGATTGCCGATTATTCCCATTCCGGAAGATCACCCACCCGTCGGCGAGCCGGAGGTCGGAAATTCCCAGCCTTGATAATTCGAACGAACGCTCGGATTTGTTCTTGGGTTGCACGGCGGTATAGCGAATGGTGGTGTTGCTGATGTCCAGCCAACCGTAGGTAACACCGCTCACCGTTCCGCCCTCCGGCATGACGGGAAAGCGCAGAGTGGGATCGGCCGGGGCATTGATCAATTCGGGGCGAATGATGTCACTGAGGTCAAAGTCGCCACCTTTTCTCTGTTGCTTCTTTCCCATGCCGAACACAGGCACGCTGAGAAATAGGACGAGGAGAAGAACTTTGCGCCACGACCAGCACGATCCCGCGGGATACCAGTTCATTAGAAAAAATCCTCCTCCGCCGTTCTGCCTGCCACCATGGTCGTCCAAACCTGGGAATTTACTGACAGCACAAGGATTTTAGTCTTGTTGACCTCACAACGCCAGTCTTGTTGAAGAACTTCGGGCATTGAAATTGCTCGCGACGTTGCATCAGCTTGCAAAAAGTAGCTATATCGATCCAGACCCTCGCCGCTGAGATTTGGGCGCCCCCCGAAGAAAAACCTTCAAATTTTCTCATGAAATGCCGATATCAGTGTGGAGAGGGTCAGAGGGGGCTGGACAAGATGTACTGGATTCTCAGGAAGCATGGACGATGACGGAAACCGTACCGTTTTGGCTGGCCCTGACAAAAATCGACGGATTGGGAACCCGAGGATGCCATAAGCTCATCGAGCACTTCGGGTCCCCGCAAGCCGCCTACATGGCCTCCCTGACCGAACTGGAAAGTTCAGGGGTGCCTGCGAGGGTGGCGCAGGCCATTTTCTCCCAACAGGGTTTGAAAGAGGCGGAGAGTGAAATTGAAGGCACCGTCAAAGCGGGCTGTGAACTTGTAGCGTATGACAGTTATGACTATCCACCTTTGCTGAAGCAGATTCCGGATGCCCCGTTGGTTCTTTACTTGAGGGGAGACGTCAAACTGCTCTCGCAATATGCCGTGTCGATGGTGGGGTCGCGGCGATCGAGCGCCTATGGGAGCTCCGTGGCACATCGCCTGGCGCATGACCTGGCGCAACGCCAATTGGTGATTGTGAGTGGGCTCGCCCGCGGGATCGACTCGGCGTCGCACCGCGGGGCACTCGAGGCCAAGGGCAAGACCCTTGCGGTGCTCGGGTCGGGCATCGACGTGGTCTATCCACGGGAGAACAGAAAGTTGGCGGAGGAGATTTGCAAATCAGGAGCGGTGATTTCGGAGTTCCCCTTGGGCACGGGCCCCCACCCGGAAAACTTCCCCATCCGCAATCGCATCATCAGCGGGTTGTCGCTTGGCGTGATCGTGGTTGAAGCGGCAGAGTATAGCGGCTCATTAATCACGGCCCGGCTGGCGCTGGAACAGAACCGCGAAGTCTATGCGGTCCCTGGAAATATAACCACTGCCCAAAGCTTCGGGCCCAATCATCTAATCAAGCAGGGAGCCAAGCTGGTGGATCAGTGGATGGACGTCATTGAAGAGTTTTCCCCCGACGTGCGGATGCAACTGCTGCCGCCAATGGAAGCATCCCAGGCGGAACCCATTTCGAATCAGGCGCCTACACTCTTCGAGGGTTCGCTTCCCCCGGATCAAAAAGCGGTTTTTGAAACTTTGCGGGCCGATCAAACATCTTTTGTTGACGATGTGGTATGTGCGGCGAGGATTCCCCACCCGCGAGTGCTGGCGGCCTTGCTTGACCTGGAAATGAGTGGAATAGTGAGGCAGTTGCCGGGGAAAAATTTTATCCGTAAACTGTAGGCAGGGAATCGTCAAGAAGAAATTGCAAGCTCGGAGCGAACTATAGGATTTTACGCGATCCTGTTGGCTTTTCGCGGTGTGTTCAAGGGCGGGAAAATCTCCAAGGCGTTTGAACAAAAGTTGACAGGCCATCGTGGACCGTTCAAAGTTTTACAGTTGGCTGAATGTAATGACCCGAAAGTAACTTGACCTCGTTAACGGGTCAGAGGGAATTTGACGCTAGAGCGTAAATTCTTGGTGAACGGAAAGCCGGCAGCGGATCGCAAGCTGTTGGATTAGAGTCGCAGGCAAAAAGGGCTATGGGAAAATCGCTGGTTATCGTGGAGTCGCCTGCCAAGGCAAAGACAATCAATAAGTACCTGGGGTCCGACTATCTCGTGAAGGCCTCGATGGGACACGTGATGGATCTCCCCAAGAAGGAGTTGGGGGTCGACATCGACCACGGGTTTCGCCCCACCTACATCAATCTTCCCTCGCGGAAGGAGGTTATCTCCGAGCTCAAATCGGCGGCAAAGAACGCCGACGCCATCTACCTTGCCGCTGACCCGGACCGCGAAGGAGAAGCCATCTGTCAGCATCTCCACGACATTTTGAACTCCGGGAAGAGAAAGTTCCATCGCGTCTTGTTTAACGAAATCACCCGCGACGCCGTGCGCGAGGCCTTTGAGCATCCGCGCGAAATCGATTCCCACCTGGTTGACGCCCAACAGGCGCGGCGAATCCTCGACCGGATCGTAGGTTATCAAGTCAGCCCGCTGCTTTGGGATAAAGTTCGGCGGGGAATCTCCGCCGGCCGCGTGCAGACCGTGGCCTTGCGGTTGATCGTCGAGCGCGAGCGCGAGATTCAGGCGTTCCAGAAGCAGGAATACTGGACCATCGCCGCCACCGTGGAAGGCAAAAAGCCGCCGGTTTTCGAAGCGAGATTGGCAAAGTATCAGGGGAAAGACGTCGAGATTTCCAATCAGGAGACTGCCGATAAGATCACGGCGGCCATCAAAGCTGCCAAACTTGTCGTGCAATCGGTTGCGACCAAGGAGAAACGGAAGTTTCCCGTTCCGCCCTTCATCACCAGCAAGCTCCAGCAAGAGGCAGTTCGCAAGCTGCGCTTCTACGCCAAGAAGACCATGATGGTCGCGCAACACCTCTACGAAGGCGTTGAAATCGGCTCAGAAGGTGCGGTCGGGCTGATTACCTATATGCGCACGGATTCGGTCCGCGTCTCCGAAGGCGCCATCATGGCGGCGCGCGGCTACATTGAAAAGACCTATGGGAAAGAGTTTCTCCCCGCCGAAGCCATCCATTACCGTGGCAAGAAAGACGCCCAGGACGCGCACGAGGCCATCCGTCCGACCGATGTTTTGCGCACTCCGGAATCTCTGCGGAAAATTCTGGGACCGGACGAATTCAAACTCTACAAATTGATTTGGCAGCGGTTTGTGGCATCGCAGATGAACCCTGCGATCTTCGACCAGACCACGATTGACATCGCCGCCGGTGATTACACTTTGCGCGCCACCGGTTCGGTGGAGAAGTTCAGCGGCTTCCGCAAGGTGTATGAAGAGGGCAAGGACGAAAAGGCGGAGATGGAGGAAGACGAGGAATTGAAGCTCCGTCTGCCCCCAGTGGAGGAGGGCGAACCGATAAAGCTCCACAAGCTGCTGCCCGAACAGCATTTTACCGAGCCGCCTCCGCGCTTTAACGAAGCCACGCTGGTGAAGATGCTGGAAGAGAAGGGAATCGGGCGGCCGTCGACCTACGCCAGCATCCTTTCCGTCATCCAGAACCGTGAATATGTGGAGAAAAACCAGGGGCGATTCTTCCCGACCGAGCTGGGAATGCTCGTGAACGACATGCTGGTGAAGAATTTCACGGACATTTTCGATATCGCGTACACGGCCCGGATGGAGGAGGAATTGGACGAGGTCGAAGAGGGAAAACTCTCTTGGACCGACGCCCTGGACGAGTTCTACAAGAAGTTCACCAAGGACCTGAAAGTGGCGGAACGCGAAATGGTGGACATCAAGGGCGAGGGCATTCCCACCGACGTCAAGTGCGAGAAGTGCGGCAAGCCCATGGTGATTCGCCTGGGCCGGAATGGGCAGTTCATGGCCTGCACAGGCTATCCGGATTGTGACGGCACAAGCGATTTGCCGCCCGACCTAGCCGCCAAGTACGCCAGCGCCGGACCTCCCGCGCCGGAAATTCCCGCGGAAAATTGCGAGAAGTGCGGCAAGCCCATGATCGTCAAGCGCGGCCGCTTTGGCTACTTCGTCGCCTGCACCGGTTACCCGGAATGCAAAACCACCAAGAAGATCATCATGAAAGAAGGTATGGCCACGGCGGTGGGAGACCAGCCACTTGATGAAAAATGTCCGGATTGCGGCAACAATCTGGTGGTCAAGCACGGACGGTTTGGCCAGTTCACCGCGTGCAGCAACTATCCCAAATGTAAATACATCAAGCGCGAGACGCTGGGGATTCCCTGCCCGGAAAAGGGCTGCACGGGCGAGATCGTGGCGCGTCGCACCCGCTTCAAGAAAAATTTTTACGGCTGCAGCCGCTATCCTGAGTGCAAATTCACTTCCTGGGACAAGCCCGTAGCCGAGCCCTGCCCGAATTGTGGTTCACCCATTCTTGCGGATAAGTTTGATAAGAAGAGTGGCGAAACCACTCGGCACTGCATCAATGAAACCTGCAAGTACGAGCGCGTCGTCACCTAACGGCCCCGGATGATTTCGCAATCCTGGGGCGCTGACACAGTGGTCGGCGGCATTCCAATTCCGCTCACGAAAACCACGACAACGTACATGGAAGAAAAACCCTCAGAACCTCTTTAAATTCCAGACGTCCCATTCTCAACGGGGTAACCCTTCGCCGTCCAGTCGTCGCCAAACCGTTCGGGGAGGTCGAGCGCTTTTACGTTTGAGAATCCCATTTCTTTCAACGCCGCAAAGGCAGGCCGCATATTGGGACAATGGCTCCACGGACAGCACCCGCAGTAGATGACGATCTGTTGATTTCGAGGAAGCTTCGCAACAAATTTCCGCAATCCCGCGAGGCCCTCGGGAGTTGAAGCGGCCCCGGTATACGTTGATCCCGGCATGTGCGCCATTTCATACATCACCCGGAAGCCAACGTGAATCAAAACAATCTTTCCCGATTGAACTTTGGCCAATTGGTTATTCAATTGAGACGGTGGCATCATGTCAGTCGAGGGGATTTCGTGCCGGCTGTCGGCAGCGATGGCAAAGGAGCTTGCGAGAAGGCCAAAAACTACAGCTTTCAGAATGACTTTTTTGGGACACATCGTAAAATTCCTCCGTTTCGTAAACGATTAGGACTTTTTCCTGCCTGAATTCCGAGCTAACCAAGCTGCGCCTTCAACGGGCGGATTTTTCAGCAATTCGACCTGAGCATGTGGGATGGACTGCCGCAAGAGGCGGGCGAACGCACGGCGAATCATGCTGCTCGATTGAAAAACCCCACCGGCGATAATCACTCGCGGCGGCTTACGAGTCCGTCCTGTTTTTTTCAGCACCGCCACGGCGAGGTCAACAAGGTCGCGCGCGGCTGCGTTGCAAAGCCTGCGAGCCACTCGATCACTCGCGCTTGCCGCCTCAATCACCAAGGGAAAAAGCGCGGCAACCTGCTGCTGGTCAAGCAGCCGTGCTACGACCTTATCAATTTGGCTGAGATTCAATTGCCGGCAGATCAGCGCGGTGATCTTTGTCTGGGGGCCCCGCCCATCGAACGCCTGAAGCGCCGCGGCCACAGCCTTGCGGCCGATATCGTATCCGGAGCCGCAATCGTCAAAGGGAATCCCCCAACCACCCACGCGCAAAATGTTTCCACGTTGGTCACGCGCATAGGCGATCGAGCCTGTGCCGGAAATCACGATGATGCCGGGAGAGTCGCGGAGCGCCGCGCTCAGTGTGATTGCAGCATCGCTGGTGAGAATATGCCGGCGAGCAGGGAGGTCCTGACGCATCCAGGCGACGAGCAGCCGATGAACAGATTCGCGGTCGCTCCCCGCGATTCCTGCGCAGACGGCTTGCAATAAGGCTGGAGACGATTTGCGACTTGCAGACGGGAGTCCGCTTTCCTGCCAGCAGAGACGAAACGCCCTCGATATTTCAGAGGTTGCTGCACGAAAGCCTGCTTTGAGCGGATTCGACGGCCCGGTCTCGGCGCGGCCAAGCGTCTTGCCTTCACCATCTACAAGCCACGCGACCGTTCTCGTTCCACCACCGTCGATCCCGAGATAAAGTTTCATGCAGCCGCCGCTCCAACCGTTTGACCTGGATTCATTATACGCGCGCGATGCTGGCCGTCCAGCATTCGAGCCCCGCCGCAAGATGGACCTCAAATCGACTACCCGATGAGTGCGATGGGGCAAACCGCGGATTGAGACTTTTTTGCCGCTGTACACGTTGAGAGCTTGACATGAATGCCTGCGAGGCGTTTAATAAGCGGCGATGGCGCGATTGAGCGCAGGCAGTTGAGAGCGGCGTCATTACTACAATGGTCATCTCGCGGGTAGCGCGAGCAAGGTCAGAAGGCTGCAGATTCTCCCTCGCTTCAACCCCATTCGCTCCCTGGATCAAGAAACCAAGCGAATCGACGATGATGCCATAGAGAACGGTCCCTGCGTGTACACTCGCAGGTTTGGATGTTTTGCGGCGGAACCAACGCCGAGGCAATTATCTTTATAAATGGAGTAAGTTGGGTAGTCGATGCAGATCAGAAAAGATCCTATCTCTTTGAATTGGGTGATTCAGGAGGATGGTGAGACCTCCTGGCCGAATCTCAAAGGCTGTCCCTTTTGTCCGGGGCACGAAGCTTTATCACCACAAACCATCTATTCCCACGCCAACGGCAACGGTGAATGGGAAGTTCGCGTGATCCCTCACTTGCGCCCGCTTTATCGCATTGAAGGCGATGCGCGAAGGGTTGGTGAAGGGGTTTATGACAGGATGCGCAATCTCGGCGCGCACGAAGTCGTGATTGAAAACCCCGACCACCGGCGCAAGTTTTCGCAACTCAAAGACGAAAATATCGCACAGGTCCTGCGTGCATTTGTGTCCCGCATCGTCGATTTGAAACAGGACCGCCGATTTCGCTATGTCAGCGTGTTTCGCAATCAGGGCAAACTGGCGGGACAGGACCCGGACCACCCGCATTCTCAAATTACCGCGATGCCGTTCATCCCGCGCCGGATCGTGTATGAACTACGATCCGCCCAGCGTTACTTCTCGCTCAAGGAGCGATGTATATTTTGCGACATCATCCAGCAGGAACTCGGCACGCAATCGCGCACAGTTGAATGGGACGATGAGTTTGTCGCCTATTGCCCGTTTGCCTCCCGCGTCCCTTACGAAATGTGGATTCTGCCGGTAAAACACGGATGCTCGTTCGAAGAGGACATGTTGACGTGGGATCGTCAACTGCATTTTGCGCGATTTCTAAAGTCCGTATTGCTTCGCCTGGAAACCGTGGCGCAGGATTGCCACCTCGTGCTGCATACCACCCCCAATGTCACCGCCAAGTTCGATCGCAACGACCAATGGCGGACTTTGCACGACGATTTCCACTGGCATTTCGAGCTGATTCCCGTCCAGCTTTCCGCCGGGCGTTCCTACTTTTTGAAAGAGGTTTACTACAACTCGGTTCTCCCCGAACGGGCGGCGGAGGAGCTGCGCCGGGCAAATATCGAGCAGTTCTCCTACAGATGAGGTTGATGCTACTCGAGCGGCACTTCCTTCAGCACATCGTCCCAATGGCCAGTCGTTAATTCCCACCGGCGCTTTTCCAGCCGCGCCAGCTCTTCCTGGTCAGGATAAAATTCGCGCTTGATTTGGGGATCGCGATAATGCGCGTCCTCGAGAGCCACCCAATCACGCCAAACCATGACGATTTTGAAATCCCATGCCGGCGTTTCTGCGTGGAACTTTCTCTCGTAGAGCTTTTCGCTTAGAAGGATCCCCTCCTTAATGAGCTGCTTGAGAATGGGATTGTGGTTCTTCTTATAGAGAGCAAGCCATTCCGCGCTCGCGCCGGGCAAGAGTTTATAGTAATACTCGATAACGACGGGCCTGCTGTCTTTGCTGGTTTCTTTGGACTCCATGTATTCTCCCTTTGGCCCCGTTCAGCGACTAGCAAAAATCAGGGACCCTCTGAATTAGTTCCTGCAATGTTGAGCAAACTTCATCAATCTCCGCTGGTTGAATTCGATTGAAGAACGGCAGAGCAAGCGTTCGAAGCGCACTCCATTCCGTGTTCGGCAGCGCGTGACGCAACCCTTCCCAATTCTTGTACGCCGGCTGCCAGTGGATTGGGGCGAAATACCTGCCGCAACCAATCCCGCGTGATTGCATTTCCTTCCAGACCCAATCACGCTGCTGCGCGTTGAATCGTTCGCTGAGCCGGACGACATAGACAAACCAACTTATCCTGCCGTTGGCGAATTCGTGAGGCGGTAATATCAGGTCGGGGTTCCCGCTCAGGCGCCGGTGGTATTCCCCCGCAATTTGCTCCCGGCGCGCCAATATTTCCCCCAGCCGGTGCATTTGCGCAATACCTAGAGCGCAATTAATTTCCGAAAGCCGGTAGTTGTAGCCCACCTCGCCGTGTTCCAGCCACTCGCCGGCGAGTGAACGTCCCTGGTTGCGCAAACTTCGGCCGATCTCGGCGACTCGAGGATTGTGAGTCACCACAACTCCCCCTTCGCCCGTGGTGATCTGTTTGTTGGGATAGAACGCGAACACGCCGGCGTCGCCGAGAGGACCGACTTTGCGGCCCTCGCATTCAGCGCCGATCGCCTCGCAAGCATCCTCGATCACGAGCAAGCCATGCTTGCGTGCAATGCTGAAGATCGAGCGTAAGTCTGCGGGACGGCCAAAAGTGTGGACCACCAGAATGGCGCGCGTCCGGGGCGTAATGGCTTCCTCGATTTTTGCCGGATGGAGGTTCAGAGTTTTCGCGTCAACATCCGCAAAGACGGGAATCGCACTCTCGTAACGGACCACATTGGCGACGGCAACGAATGAAAACGAAGGCACGATGACTTCATCCCCCTCGGAGATTCCCAGGGCGCGGATGCACAAGTGCAATCCGCTGGTTCCAGAATTGACGGCCACCCCGTGCGCTGCGCCCGTATAGGCTGCGACTACATTTTCAAACTCCTCCAGCTTGGGTCCAAGGCTCAATCGTGGCGTACGCAGCACCCGGGTGACAGCTTCGATTTCACTTTCGGTGATGTCCGGGGAAGAGAGGGGAATTCGCATCACTGCGTTGCCTTGGCTACTGCGGTTGGGCGCTTGATCAGGAGTTCGGGCGACAGAGGCACGGTGGTCAGAACGCCCACGATTCTTTCCGACGCATGACCGTCGCCGTAGGGGTTCGTCATGCCTGCAAGGGACTTGCGAAACTCGTCACTTCTCGCCTGCCGCACTTTCGCCACGATCGAATTGGCATCGGCGGAACAATCCAGAATGTTCCGGGCTCGCTCGCGGCCCTCCTGCCGCAACCCAACATTGACCGTGGGCAGCGCAAATGAGGGCGTCTCCATGATTCCGCTGCTGGAATTTCCCAGCAACACATCCACCTGGCGCAGCAGGCTCCAATAGGTCAGTGAATCCAGATTGACGAACAGCCGGCCCCCGTGCCGTGCGAGGAAATCATGCGTCCGGTCGATTAGAACTCTGCTTCCGGCATCGGTATTGGGATAGCAAAACAGAATCTGTTCTGGAAGTTGCTCCAGCGCGGCAAACAAGGCGTCAGCCTCCTGCGTTGTGTCGCGAAGCAGCGTCACCGGATGGTAGGCGACCATCGTGGTTGGCCGGCTCAAATCAGTCCCCAGCCGCGCTTCCAACTGTTCGCGTGTATAAAGCGTTTGCCGGACCAGATGGTCGAGCGAAGGTGCTCCGGTGCGATGCACGCGCCACGGTTCTTCACCGAGAGAGATGACTCGTGCCCGCGCGGATTCGGTGCCGGTAAAGTGGACGTGGCTCATTTTGGTGATGGCGTTTCTGACGGCATCGTCAATAGCGCCGGCGCTGATTTCACCTCCCTCGATGTGGGCAATGGGAATACGCAATGCCAGCGCCACCGAAGCCGGAGCCAGAAGCTCATACCGGTCGGCAATCAGCAGAAGCAGGTCAGGGCGCATCTTGCCCAGCGTGTCGGCGAGACTTAGAGTGGCCACGCCAATGGTCTTCGCCATTCCCACATCCGAGTCCGAGCTCAACAGGCACTCAATTCGCGCATCAATGCTAAAACCGTCGCGCTCGATTTCCTGAACCGTATTTCCGAATTCGTGGGACAGGTGCGGGCCCATCACGATAATTTGCAGATCAACGTCCGGATGCGCGGTAAGATCGTGCCAGGGCCAGTAAAGGTGCGAATAATCTGCGCGGGAGGTGGTGAGCGCCGCTATTTTTCTCTTCATGCGTGCTTGGCCTTGGCCGGAGAATTCTGCATTAATTCGAGCAACCCGCCGTTGGGTTGGTACTCTGGGACAATCCGGCAGAGGGCCGCGATCAAGGCCGGAAGGTCCCGCGTCTCCAGGATTTCGCGCAGCTCGGCGATAGAGTTCTCCAATTCCACTTGGGAGATGTCCGGACCAACGATTTTGCGAAGGCCGGAGATCGGTCCCGGCTGCTCAGTTTCATTTCTTGAAACCAGTTGCTCGGTCAGCTTTTCGCCCGCGCGCAGGCCGATGAAGGAAATCGGAATGTCGTCAACCGGCGTCAACTCTGCACAGCGAATCAGGTATTCTGCGAGAGAAAGAATTTTGAGTGGAGGCCCGGGCTCGGGTACCCATACGCCACTTTGCGAATCGAGTCCCGCGCAGGTCATGACCAAACCCACTGCCTCCTCGAGGGTGAGAAAAAACCGGCTCACTTCCGGATGCGTTACGGTCACCGGCCCCCCACGGCTTATTTGTTGAAGAAAGAGCAACCCCACGCTACCATGCGAACCCAGCACATTCCCCAGCCGGATGCTGTTCATTCGGCTCTTTTCATTTCCCAGCGCGAGCAGCACGAGTTCGGCGAGTCGTTTTGAGGCCCCCATGACGTTGTGGGGATCGACAGCCTTGTCGGTTGAGATCATGATGAGCCTGCCCACTTGGTGACGAGCGGCGGCGCACGCGAGAGTGTAGGTCCCGAGGGCATTATTGCGAACCGCGGCAAGTGGATTCGATTCCATCAAGGGAACGTGTTTGAACGCCGCCGCGTGATAAACAATGTCCGGATGATACTGCGCCAGGATGGAATCGAGCAGGTTAACATCCGCGACGTCCCCAAGGACAGAAACAAACGGAGCCCCGTAGGCGAGTCGGGTCAGTTCGGCATGAATCTGGTAGAGGTTATGCTCGCAGTTCTCCAACAAAAGGACCAGGCGCGGACCGGAGGATGCGGTCTTCAAAGCCAGCGCCGAGCCAATGGACCCGCCCGCCCCGGTCACGAGAATGGTCTTTCCCTCGTGTTCAGCCTGGATTCGCGCAGGGTCGCTCTCGAGAACACGCCGGCCCAGGAATTTCTCCCAATCGTGATTGTCGGCCTTTCGGGGCATCGCTAGATTCCAGTCCGAAATATAAGGTACCACGTGTCTTCACAATGTTCGCGGTGGATTCTCCACTGGAGCTTGTCCGGGCGCGGTGACAACGCTGGAGGGCAACCAAAATCAGCTCCTCCGAATTCAATGTGAATTGTTTCAAACGCCATCGCGTTCTGATTTGAATTTGATAGCCCGCGTCCTCGCCAGGCCCGCCTTGCATCGTGTACAATAAAAATCTGGGCTTAGCGCGAATCATCGCCCGCGAGAGAAATCTCCTCCACAATCTGCATGCAGAATCTTCTCGACCAGCTCAATATTCACCAGCGCGCCGCAGTGGAACAGACTGAGGGCCCCTTGCTCATTCTGGCTGGCGCCGGCAGCGGAAAAACCCGCGTCATCACCTACCGGATTGCCTACCTCATTGAAATCCAAAATGTTCCGCCGCAGAGCATTCTGGCCGTGACTTTCACCAACAAGGCTGCTGCCCAGATGAAGGAGCGGGTGGCAAAGCTCCTGACCGGCGGCGAGGACGGCCTGCGCGACGGCCCGCACGTTTCGACGTTTCATTCGTTTTGCGTGAGCGTTCTACGCCGGCACATCACCCACCTCGGTTACAGCCGCGACTTTTCCATCTACGACGCGGACGATCAGGCGCGGTTGATGAAATCCTGTATTCAGGAGCTTGGGCTCGCGGAGCAGATGGGCTCGCCACGCAGCGTGCTCGGCCGGATCAGCTACGCCAAAAATCACGGCATCTCGGCCCAGAAAATGTACGAGCAGGCGGTTACGGATCCTTTGGAAAAGGTCGCCTCGCTATTCGATCTTTACGAGAAGAAATTGCGGCAGGCGAATGCGCTCGATTTTGACGACCTTCTCCTCAAAACGGTTGAGTTGTTTTATACCCAGCCTGGAGTTTGCGAGCTGTACAACCGGCGGTTTCGTTACGTGTTGGTGGATGAATATCAGGACACGAACCGGACGCAGTATCAATTGATCCGGCAGCTCACATTGATGCACCAAAACCTCTGCGTGGTCGGGGACGAGGACCAATCGATTTACCGCTGGCGCGGGGCCGACATCCAAAACATCCTCAGTTTTGAAAAAGACTATCGCAACGCTCAGACTATTCGCCTGGAGCAAAACTACCGGTCGACGCAAATGATTCTGGACGCGGCTGGAGCGGTGGTGAGCCGCAATCAGGCGCGTAAAGGTAAGACGCTTTGGACCGACCGCAAAGGCGGAGATGCGGTGGACTTGTTCGAGGCCTGGGACGCGGATCAGGAAGCCCTATACGTCGCGGACCAGGTTGCCCAAGCGCTGGCTGAAGATGCGAACCAAAGTGTGGCCGTCTTGTACCGCACCAACGCGCAATCACGCCTGCTGGAAGAGTCTCTGCGGCGCAATCGAATCGCGTACCGTTTGGTCGGAGGTTTCAGCTTTTACGCCCGCGCCGAGATTCGAGATCTTCTCGCGTACGCGCGACTGGCCGTCAATCCGAATGACTCGATGGCCTTCCAGCGCATCATCAACACTCCCACGCGAGGGATTGGCCCTTCGGCACTGGGCGCGATTGAATCCACCGCACGCACCGAAAAGCTTAGCCTGTGGCAGGCGCTGGAGATGGAAATTTCATCTCGTCGTTTGCCGGCTCGCGCCCTCAAGGCTCTCGAATCCTTCCACGCGCTGATGAAGCAACTGATGTCGGAGCATGCGAGTTTGCTGATGGGGGAATTCTTCAAAAGCATTCTTGACCGCACTCGTTACGCGGATATCCTGCGCGAGGAAAACCAGCCGGAAACACAGGACCGCATCGAAAACCTCCAAGAACTTGTGAATGCTGCTGTGGAGGCGGAGGAGCAGGGGATCACACTCGCGGAATTTCTGGATCACGCCGCCTTGGTTTCTGACGCGGATGACTACGACGAACGCGCCCGGGTTACGCTCATGACGCTGCACAGCGCGAAAGGGCTGGAATTCAACGTCGTCTTCCTGGTGGGGATGGAAGAAGGCTTGTTCCCGCATAAGCTTTCGTTGGATGATGACGCTGGAATTGAGGAGGAGCGCCGGCTCTGCTACGTGGGCATGACGCGGGCGCGCGATCGCCTGACGCTTTCCTGGGCCCGGCAACGCCGCGCCTACGGGCGGGAATCCATGGAGGGCAGCCGGCGATCCCGTTTTCTCGATGAAGTGCCCTTCAATCTCCTGCACAATGTCAGTGCGCAGGCGGCAAAGGCCCGCACAACGTGGGATAATGCGGTAAACTCAGTCGCGGGCGTCGATCGTTTCCTCCGCGAGCGCGGAGTTCAGAATCGGTTGGGAAGTACTGGGGCAGGCGCCCCGCGGCAATCCGCGCGCTGGAAGTTGGGCAGCAAGGTTCGCCACGCAAAATACGGCGTAGGAACGGTTCTCGAATGTGAGGGCGCTGGCGAGGACAGCAAGCTCACCATCAGTTTTCCCGGCTACGGGCGAAAAAAAATGGTGGAGCGCTTTGCCGGCCTCGAAAGAGTTTAGGCGCACGGCCGGTAATACGCGGCGTTGTATTGGGGTTCGCGCTCCGGTAAGTAGTTCAAACTGGCAATACGATTTCACATGATCATCTCGAAAGGAAAAACGATGGCAGCGTCCGGGTGGTGAGAGTTTGCGCCGCCCGCTGTCAAGAATCAACAAAACTATGGACACAAAGAAAATCAAAGATAAAGCCGAACGAAAAAAGGTGAAGCGCGCGGCCCGGAAGAAGGCAGCGCCCAAGCCGAAGCGCACAGCACCGCGGGGTTCGCGCAAGCCGAAGGTTAAGAAGAAGGGGCCGGGCGTGGCTCCTCGCCGTAAATAGCGGACGCGCGCAAGCTAAGCGGTTGCCGGTGGCCAATCATCGGGATTCTGAATGATTCCCTCGAGGGTTGGCCGCCGCAGATGGCAATCGCGCCTGCCATGGGTCACCACATCCAAAAGGTGTCCGCTTGGGCCAATTTTTTCAAAAAAAGAGCATCGACAAGCTGATTGCGGATTCCGAGCATCCGGGGCATCAACTTCGCAAATCGCTGGGGCCCTGGTCGCTAACCGCGCTGGGAATTGGCGCCATCATCGGCACCGGCATCTTCATCCTTACCGGGACGGCTGCGGCGGGTGAGGTGTTGGAAGTTCACTCCTTGCTGAAAGCGCCGCTTCTTGACGTCCTTCTCCACGGCTCGAGGGCTCTCGGTACAGCGGGACGTCCGGGCGCAGGCCCGGCGATCGCCTTGTCGTTCTTGCTTGTCGCATTCGCGTGCGCACTGGCGGGACTCTGCTACGCGGAACTGGCGTCCATGATTCCGATTGCCGGAAGCGCCTACACCTATTCCTACGCCACACTGGGCGAAATCGTGGCTTGGATCATCGGCTGGGATCTGATCCTTGAGTACGCGGTCAGCAACATGGCCGTCGCGGTAGGGTTCTCGGCGTATGTCGATAGCTTGCTGCGCGGTTTCGGATTGGAACTTCCCCGCAAGCTGATGGAGCCGATGTTTGTGGAGGGGAAATACACTGGCGCGTGGTTCAATGTCCCCGGTTTCCTCATCGTCATGATTCTCACCGTCCTGCTGGTGTTGGGAATCCGCGAAAGCGCCAGCGCGAACAATTTGATGGTGGGCATCAAGATCGTCGCAATTCTGGTGTTCATCTTCGCCGCCTCACGTTTCATTCACGTCTCCAATTGGAAGCCCTTCATGCCCAGCGGCTGGCAGGGTGTCCTGACCGGCGGGGCGATTGTGTTTTTCACCTACATCGGGTTTGATTCGGTCTCCACCGCCGCGGAGGAATGCAAGAACCCGCAGCGTGACGTCCCCATCGGTATCATCGCCTCGCTCATTGTCTGCGCCGTACTCTATATCACGGTGGCCCTGGTTCTCACCGGCGCGCAAAATTGGAGGACCCTGCGCAATGCCGCGCCCGTGGCCAATGCCCTCGTCGCGCTGGGACTTACCAACATCATGAAGTGGGTCACCATCGGCGCGCTGATGGGTATGATCAGCTCGCTGCTGGTTTTCCAACTGGGACAGGCCCGCGTGTGGTTTGCCATGTCCCGCGATGGACTGCTGCCCAAGGTTTTTTCGCAGGTTCATCCGCGCTTTTTGACTCCCCACATCAGCACTCTGGTGGCGGGGCTCTTCGTCGCCATCCCCGCCGGCATCTTTGACATTGGCACCCTCGCGGATCTCTCCAATATCGGAACCCTGTTCGCCTTCGTCCTCGTTTCGCTCGGCGTGCTCGTACTCCGAAAGACCCAGCCGGAGCGGCGGCGTTCGTTTCGGACTCCCCTGGTGCCCTGGGTGCCGGTGCTGGCCATCCTGTCCTGTATTGTCCTAATGGCCAGTCTTCCGCTGGAGACTTGGATCCGATTCTTTGTGTGGCTGGCGATTGGCCTCGTCATCTATCTGACCTATAGCCGCCACCACTCGGAGTTCGGCCGCTCCCCCGCGCGTAAACGGAGGGCGGAGCAGCGGCTACTCGCGGTCTGATCGAGGCAAGCGCGCATTGAAAAGACAGCCGGAAGGAATTGCGTTAGAATTTAGGAGGCATAGACGACAGGGAGGGACGCCGACGCATGGAGCCTGCCACCAACACTCTCCGAAGGCCTTTGCTTGCAGTGACGCGGTTTCTATCGGCTTGGGGATTCTCCGCAATGCTCTTGGCCTTGTTCATCCCCGTTCGGCCGGCAATGGCCTGGGGTCCGGTGGCTCATCAAGTCGTCATCACCTGGGCGCTGGAAACCCTGCCACCTGAAATGCGATCGTTTTTTGAAAACAACCGCCAGTTCTTCATTGAGCACGCCAACGACACCGACGCATTGATGAAGACCGACCGCTACGGCGCATGCGGCACTACATCTACCTCGACAAGTATGGTGAGTTTCCGTACACGGCGCTTCCGCACGATTATCTGAAGGCAAAAGAAAAGTACATGACCTCGCGAATCAGCCGGGATGGAATGCTGCCGTGGCAGATTGGCGAATACAGCCTGCGCCTGACCAAAGCCATGAAGACCGGAAATTGGGAAGAAGTGAAATTGGATGCGGCGGCCCTGGCACATTATGTCGCCGACGCCCACGATCCGCTGCATACGACGCAGAATTATGACGGGCAACTGAGCCAGCAAACGGGATTGTCGCTGCGGTTTGATTTTTATCTGTTCGACCGCTACTCGAAATTTTTCATGATGCATCCCGACCCGGCGGAGAAAATTGACGATCCGACGGAATTCGCCTTCCAGCGGTGCCTGGAATCAAACGTTTGGGTCGACCTGGTGCTGTGGTCCGATTTGCAAGCGCGGGACGGGCTGGCCGGCTATAACGACGAATATTATGATCGCTTCTACGACCGCATTCGTCCCACCGTGGTACACGAGATCAACGACGCCGCGCACGACGCCGGATCCTATTGGTACACGTCGTGGCTGAATGCAGGGCGTCCGCAACTTCCAGCGCGGTGAGCCGCGGCGAATACCTTGGGTCCCGACTTGAATCCGCCACGGCCGGATTCATTCACCATCCTGATGCCTGAATCGAACTCATCACTCTGCAATTTCATCGCCCAGTTGCCGAAGGTGGAACTGCACCTTCATCTCGAAGGCGCCGTGCGTCCCGAGACCCTTCTGGAACTCGCGCAATATCGGCCCGGCATGAAAACGAAAGTGGATGATTGGATTGCGGCGCGACTCGCCCAAAAATATCGCTACCCGACCTTTCGAGACTTTCTGGTTTCATTTGGAATCCTCAGCCTGCTGCTTGAAACTCCCCAGGATTATGCGCTGATCACCACGCGATTGATCGAGTGGCTGGCGGAGCAGAATGTCCAGTACGCAGAGATTATATTTGCCGCCGGTGTCGTGCTGTGGAAGAAGCAGCGCGTGGACGGCGTTTACGAGGCAATTGCAGCGGCGGCGAAGGATGCCGAAGCGCGCACGGGAATCGGCGTCCAGTGGATCTTTGACGCAACTCGTCAATTTGGCCTCGATCACACGCGGGAAGTCATGCGATGGGCGGCGAAATACCGCTCTCACGGCGTCATTGGTTTTGGAATCGGTGGCGACGAGGTGGCGGCTCCTGCAAGACTGTTTCCTGAAATCTTTCAGGAAGCGCGCGACCTCGGTCTTCATTGCGTCGCCCACGCGGGAGAGGCCGCCGGCCCGGAAAGCATTCGCGATGCGGTTGAGCTTTTGGGCGCGGAACGCATCGGCCACGGGCTCACCGCGATTCAAGATACGAGCGTTCTGGCGTTGCTGCGTGAGCGGAGAATTCCTCTCGAAATCTGCCCGAGCAGCAATGTGTCGACGGGATTAATTGCGCGATTTGAGGATCACCCGTTGCCGAAGTTTCTTGCTGCGGGTCTGACGGTGACGCTCAATTCCGACGATCCTGCCATGTTTGGAACCAGCCTTCAGGAAGAGTTCGTGCGCGCCGCGCAGGCTTTTAATCTGAGCCGCGAAACGCTGACTCAGTTAAGCCGAAACGCGGTGGACGCATCGTTCCTAAGCGAAGGTCGCAAACAGATTTTGCGGGAGAATGTTAGGTTGAAGAGTGGAGGCTGACGGGCACACGGCCGAAGGCTCTCTCCTATTTCTCGCTTTCGGCCGAGCCTTGAAGGACCTTCCGCAACCGCTGCGTTAATTGCTCCACAAAAGTCCCAGGCAGGAATCCTTCTTCGCGATCGGCGATCTTTCCCTGCCGGTCGAATACCACAAGCGTCGGAAGCTCCGTCACATCAAGAACCTCATTCAAGCCTTGCGCGTACGCGATGGGGACGGTCCATCCCGCCTGCTGAACGAAGGTCCCAACCCCACTGCGATCTTCATCGACATTGAGCGCGAAGAGGCGATTGGGGATCGCTCTTAAACGTATCCGCCACCTGATCGAGCAGCGGGCCCTGCTCGCGGCAAGGTCCGCACCACGTCGCCCAGAAATCCACGACAAGGACCTTGCCCTGATATCCCGCCATGGGCAATGGAGTTCCGTCCAACTTCTCGACGACAAATTTCAGCGGATCTTGATCGCCTGCGTTTGGATTCTTTCTGGTGGAAAATCTGCCCGCAAGCTGGACCGTGAGGCTGTCATAGCGCGCGAGAACAAGGTCACCGAGATTATCCTCGGAGTGATGTTTGGCCAGATAGGCGCTTCCCAGCTTGCGCCGAACCTCCTGGCGATGCGCGAGGTCGGGGTTCTCCTCCGGAAAGGCAAACGCAGTCAGGTAATAATCCAGGGCCCGGGTGGCATTCCCCTGGATGGAAGCGAGATCACCAAGTTGCTCGGCTGCGCTTGCCGAGGGATAGTCTCGTAGCTTTTCTCGTAATTGCCCGCGGCCTTTTCGGCGTCGCCGGACTCCCGATACAGTTTTCCCAGCCTCGCGTACAAGGCCGAGATTCGCTTGGTCCAATCGTCGAGGGTCTCCTTGCCCCCTCCCGAAATCGCTTCGCGATCGCGTTCGCCTTCCGCGATTTTCATCAAATGCTCGTTGTATTTAATGCCGAGGCGGCGGCTGGCGGGATCGTTTTGGCGGTCAAGCGCATCGACGAGGAGATTCAAAACCTTGGGGTCGTCGGGAGTAATTTCCAGAAGCATCCGTCCGTATTTCACCACCACGTCGGGGGCGTTAGCCATGAGCCCGTAACTGCAGATCGTACGCAAAACCACTTCGCGCCGCAATGAATGGGGATATTGAACAAGGAACGACTCCAGGTTCTGAATGATGAGTTGCGGATTGTTGTCCGACGATTGAATGGCCGCCAATAAGGCGATCTGTTCCTCGGATTCGGTGGAGGCCTGCGCCTTGCTTCCTTCGGCTTCGGCCTTCGCGGCCGGAGGCTGTCCTTGCTGAGGGGTGGCCAGGGCGACGCACTGAAAGCCCAAAGCCAAAACAAGCAGGAATGCGACGCGAATTCCCAATGGCAAATTACACTTCATACCTCATGTTAGATGGATTTCTTCCGGCAGTACAAGGACGTGGGGTGAAAAACAAAACAGTAGGGGATGGCGAAAACTTCTTGGCGTGACTCTAATCTTAAATGTTCGTCGCCTAGCCTTCGGCCGGCTTGAGCGCTTGAGCTTCATCCACCGTCCAATGGGGTGTTCCACCGGGGCGGCTCGCGACAAGGGCGGCGACACGGTTGGCGAAATCAGCGATCTTGGGCGCCGGCCATTCGAGGCTAAGACCGTGAATGAACGCCGCGGCAAAAGCGTCACCTGCGCCGACGGTGTCCTTGGCGTCCACTTGATAGCCGCGCGATTCAACATATTGGTCATTCAAGAGCATCGCACAGCCATTTTCGCCCCGTGTTACGCAGACGGATTGCCAGCCGAACTCTTCGCGATAACTCCTGCAGAAATCTTGCCCCGAGCGCGTCGGCCGGCCAAGCATTTTGTCGATTTCGAGCGCTTCTTCCTCGTTCAGCTTCACCACTTGGGCTCGACCCATCAACTCCCGCACCAGGGGCGCAGTGTAGGAGTCTTTGCGCAGGTTCACGTCAAACAACAGCCGCGCGCCGCAATGGGAATCAAGCAGCCTGCAGGTGAGCTGTTTTGCCTGCGGGCTCATTTGAAATAACGTCCCAAAATAAATCCAATTGGGGCGGGGCGATAGGAGTTTTGTGAAATTATCGTTGGTGAGCTGCGGCGCGTCGTACGCGGCGGGATGGTGAAGCGTGAACTTGGGCACGCCCGAGGCGTTGAGTTCGACGGTGACTATGCCCGTGGGGTATCCATCGATGGCGGAGACGAAGCGGGTGGAAAGACCAAGCTGCTCCATGCGCTCCAGCACGCGTTTGCCGCGTTCATCCTTTCCAACCGCGCTGACGAAGAGCACCTCGTGTCCAAGCTGCGCCGCGTGGGCGGAAAAATTAAGTGCAGCGCCACCCAGGTATTCCTTGTCTCCAATTACGTCCCACAGAACTTCACCGACGCTGACGATCCGCAAGCCAATACCTCCGAAAGGCCCATCAGAAAATCCTGATTGTGGTGCTCGCCGATGGGTGTCAAACAAGCTACCCTTTTGGCCGGAAATTGGCAACAACTGACCAAATGAATCCAGCGCGCGCCTTTTTGCGTACATCGAAGGGGATCATCTGGCGGCGAGGAACGAGTGGGCGGAATTGATTTCAAAAAGTCCGGATTTGTGCATCCTTGAGTAACCGCCACGCGTCCAATAGAATATCGCGAGTGGGCGAAGTCATTTCAATGATACGGCAGATAGCAAATCGCGCTGACTTGCGAGATAGTCAGTCCGAGGCAACGAACGAGGCAGAGCATGCTGATCAAGAAGGGGCCGGAAATTCCTTCGTCGGAAATCACACCGAAGTGGCTTTACCTGAACCGGCGGAAATTTCTCGCCGGCGCCCTGGGTGTGACGGCCGGCGCGCTGGCAGGCGGTGCGCTCCATGAAGTCGTGCGGCCCTCGCAGAAAGTCCTGGCCGAAGCTAAGCTGAACTTTGCGCGGGTGAGTTCATTCAGCACCTCGGAGCCGGTGACTTCGTTTGAAGATGTGACGCACTACAATAACTTTTACGAGTTCGGCACCGACAAGGCCGACCCTGCGAAAAATGCGATGCGCTTGCGCACTTCACCGTGGAAGGTGAAGGTGAGCGGTCTGGTGGATAAGCCGCGCACGTTTTCGCTGGACGAGTTGCAGAAGCTCGCGCCGCTGGAAGAACGGGTCTATCGGCACCGCTGCGTGGAAGCCTGGTCGATCGTCGTGCCGTGGATTGGTTACTCCTTGAACGTCCTGCTCAAGGAAGTTGGTCCCCAGCCCAAGGCGAAGTTTGTGGCATTCGAGAGTTATTACAGTTCCAGTGAAATGCCCATGGCGAGTTACGCGGGCATTCAGTTCCCCTACATCGAAGGCTTGCGGCTGGACGAAGCCCTGCATCCGCTGGCGCTGCTCGGTTTCGGAATGTACGGACAGACCCTGCCCAACCAGGATGGCGCCCCGGTGCGAATGGTTCTTCCCTGGAAGTATGGATTCAAGAGCATCAAATCGCTCGTTCAGATCAAGCTGGTGGAAAAGAAGCCGGACACGACGTGGAACCTCTCCGCCCCCAATGAATACGGGTTTTATTCCAACGTCAATCCCAACGTGGACCACCCACGTTGGAGTCAGGCCAAGGAACGACGCCTCGGTGATTTCTTCCGCCGCGCGACCCTGATGTTCAACGGTTATGATCAGGTTGCTTCCCTTTATGCCGGAATGGATCTTCGGAAGGATTTCTAGAGGCTAAACGATTGCGCAAGATTCTCAGCACCAAGTGGATCAAGCTCCCGGTGTTTCTGCTCTGCCTCGTTCCGGTTGGCCGGCTCGGGTGGCGGGCGCACAATCACCAACTCACCGCCAATCCCATTGAGTACATCACCCATCAAACGGGCGATTGGACGATAATTTTTGTCGTCCTGACCCTCGCGGTGACCCCGGCGCGCAAATTTCTTGGCATCCCGGAGCTGATTCGCTTCCGCCGCATGTTGGGCCTGTTCGCCTTCTTTTACGGGTTCCTTCATTTCAGCACGTGGATCGGTCTCGACAAGTTTTTCGATTGGACCGACATGCTGCATGACGTCCGCAAGCGCCCTTTCATCACGATGGGCTTCACGGGATTTGTTCTGATGATTCCCCTGGCCTTGACCTCGACGGCGGGGTGGATTCGCCGCCTGGGGGGTAAGCGCTGGCAGGCGTTGCATCGGCTGATCTACGCGACCGCCATCGCCGGCGTGATTCATTACTACTGGCTGGTGAAATCCGACATCCGCAAGCCGGTGTTCTACGGCTCAATCGTCGCGCTGCTGCTTGCCGTTCGGTTTTTTTATTGGATGAAGGCCCGGCGCGGAAAATCTGTCGGCAAAGTTCTTGAAACTAAACTCACCACCGCTGAGACGGGTTGAACCCTGCAACGATTCTCCAAATCTGAACAATCTCTCTCGGGGCCAATTCCTTCGGGCGTGTACATCCGGTCAAATCCCTGATCCGTATTGAATCCATCCGCCGGTCGAATCCCACCCGTAGTTAGAAGAGATACATCCACAACTGACCTGCGGCGCCCCAGGAGAGTGCGGGCGCGGTAATGGTCGAAGGCAGGCTCGAACCGCCTCCGGTGATCGAAGCCGAGCTAAAGGGAAGCGCGAAGAGCGAGCTGTTTTGTCCTCCGAACACCACGGCCGGACTCGATGCGTTCGAGGTGAAGGCAAAGCAATACCATCCCGGAGCGATGGTGATGGGGCCGCCGGACAGCGCGGAGGTTTTTGCCCCGGTGGAGGGAGCAAGCGTCGTCCCCGCCGTCGTGCCGATATGAAACGCCAGCGGCACACTCGTTGCCGAATTGATGCACCCCGGTCCGTAAGCGCCCACATCGTAGGAATTCGAAGTGTTGTCGGCGGTCTGAACGTCGTAACCCAGATTGGATGTTGTGACCGGATTGGGAACATAGAAAGCGTAAAGATTGATGTGGTTCGTCGTCACCGCCGTTGTCGCCGCAGTGGAGGTGGCGGAGTTTTGCGTCTGGTAGAAAGTAATTGCGGGAAGGTCGCCGGCTTGAATGGCCGAATACGCCGGATTGCTCCCGTTCGAGCGCAGGTAAGTCCCCGCGCTTCCGACGGCCAGGCGCGTCGCTGTGCCGCTGGTTCCGCCGTAGATCAAATCGCCGGCTGTGGTCATCGGATTCGTAAAGAACGAAGTGATGCACGACGAGCCGATGCAGAATCCCGTGTCCGACCGGATCGATCCGCCCGCGACGTCAAGCTTCTGACCCGGGCTCGCCGTTCCAATTCCCACATTTCCTGTCTGCAAAATCGTCATGGCCTGCGTGCCGAGGAAGCCCGACGTTCCTCCCAGGCGCACATTTCCCGACGTGTCGATGTAGAGCGGGTTACGCGTTCCCGAGGCTTGATACAGGAAAAAGTCCGCCGTTCCCGCGCCGCCAAAGTCCGTGCCGAACGCCCATTTCTGGGTCCCACTTTGAGAAAGGTTCACCGCCGCTTGGTCTCCTGATGTGTTGTTCACGGTGAATGACACGTACTGGTTTGATCCGTCGACATCAAACACTGTCGATCCGGTGCCGACGACATGCAGTGGATACGCAGGATTGCTGGTTCCAATACCGACATTACTGGCGAAGTAAGCATAGCCATAATGGGTCTCGTCCGCAGTCGTATTGCGCGAGGGAGCTGTGTAGGCGCTCCTGCTGCCACCCTGGTCAGCCGCTTGCCCGGCGGCCAAGAGAGCGTTGGTGTAAATGCTGTGTGCGGTGTCGCCCTTCAGGACATCCCATGTGGCATTCGACCATGGGTCGATCGTCGATCCGATCGTCGCGGGGCTACTGATCAGCACATAATTCGTGCTATTCAAGGTGTTCGGTGCGTTGGTGATGGTGGCGCCTGCACTGGGCAGAGTGACTCCGCCATTAACGTGCGCGACAAGGTAGTATGTGGCCGTCGTCGTGCCGGGGGTTCCGACCACCGTGACCGTGGGCGCGGACGGGGTGGGAAGCTGGTTGAAGGATGTTGGGCCCTTCCTCCGTGATACCCGAGGTGGAGTAGAGCGTCCCCAGCCGCAAGTTCAGATGGCCAGCAAAAGCCATAGGTTGAGCACTCGTTGCCCACAACGGGAATATCGAGGGAGGCTCCGTTTACAATGGCATTGGGGCCT
>CAVTDA010000159.1:0-93205 GCA_963733285.1 uncultured Acidobacteriota bacterium | reverse complement strand
ACGGACTCAAAGACAATCTTGGTGAAATCCGAGCGCTCATCCGGTTCCTGCTCGAGCTGGGCGGGCGGTTTTTTGGCGTGCTTCTTGAATTTGGGAAGCTTTATGGGATTCCACACGGCCGCGGATGGCGCCATGGGTGAAACCAGCACCATGAGCAAGAAAATCCAGATGGTCCGCCCAATGCGGAAATTGAACATATTTTCCCCCTCCCCAACCCTGTGATTCCTTAACCGACGGAACCGCGTGGCCCCATAACGGATTGGATGGCCCGACACACCCCAGAAGGTTGTCCTGGCCGAATCCGTTTGGCAGTAACCCATCCTGCCCGAGTTAGTCCGTGGCTTCCCGGGAATTATATCATGGTGAGGATGGCTTCCGCCAAGGACGTGCCATGGCCATCCTGGCCATGCTCGGGCACGGGCAGGACCCCGATCCATCGGGGCGGGTTGCCCGTGGCATGGCCGGTGGGTGGAAAAAGAGCGCAGCGGGTTGCGTAGGGGAGGGCTTGCTCTATCAAGGCCGATTGCCCGCAATCGGCAAAAAGGGAGCTTTTGCGGCCGCCGCCGCAGATTGCCGAGGCTCCCCGCCCCAAATGAGGGGAACTACTTACTGGACTCATCCTAAGACGAGAATTTTGAGCCACGGAGTGGCGTTATCCTGTAGCCCACGGCGTAAGCCGTGGGAACAAACGCGCACGCCTGTTTTTCCATGCCCCTCGCCCACCCTCGGGGGAGAGGGGTTGGGGTGAGGGGGTGCTTGGGATGTTCTTTCGCCCCTGCCGGGGCTCGCCGCCGATCTTTTCCGGCCCGATTTCCCACGGCTGACGCCGTGGGCTACAGGACGTCGCCCGTTTCACGGGCTGGGAGCGTCCGGATGGCGGCTTTTTTCCCTCTGCTGGAAGACCCGCCTTTTGGATGTGTCAAGTAAGTAGTTGCCCAAATGAGGAGGGGCGGCGCAGTTCGCGCCGGGCTAAAGAGGCCGCGGAAAAACTCGGGATTTGCGATGTAGCGGCGGCTTTATGCCGCCACGAACCCAACCACGTCAACGGGGGAATGGCGGGATAAACCCGCCGTTACATATTTTTCCGCAGCCTCTAAAGCATAGCCGGAAAAATTCACTCAGTGAATGCTACCAGGCACTAGATGGTTGGGTACGATTGTTGCCGCCGGATTTGGGGCCGCCAATCTTCCCGGCAATCGGGTGAGCCGCCTGAAGAGTGCCGCCTAAGCGCCGGCCTGTTTTTGGGCGGGTGGCGGCCAATGGCCTTCCAGGACGCCACGAATCATTCTCAGCAGCCGCTGGGGGGTAAAGGGTTTGGAGAGGAGCGCTGTCCCTTCATCCAACACTCCCTGGTGGACCACCGCGCTCTCGGTATAGCCGGACATATAGAGGACCTTCATGCGGGGCAGTTTGGGCGCCAGCATTTCGGCCAATTGGCGGCCACTCCATTTGGGCATGACCACGTCGGTGAGCAGGAGGTCGAGACGCGGCTTTTGTTCTTCGATCAAGCGGAGGGCCTCAACCGGGTCTGCGGCCGAGTAGACCATGTACCCATTCGATTTGAGCACCTCTTCCGTAAACCCTCGCACCGGCCCATCGTCTTCCACCAGAAGAATCGATTCCGTGCCTTTGAGGATTTCCCGGCGGACGCCGTACGGGCGGCGCTTCTTCACTTCGCCCTCGGCGAAGGGGAGATAGACCTTGAAGCTCGTTCCTTCGCCGGGCTCGCTATAAACCCAAATGAACCCGCCGCTTTGCTTTACAATTCCGTATACCGTTGCCAGTCCCAGTCCCGTGCCCTTGCCTTGCTCCTTGGTCGTGAAGAAGGGCTCGAAAATGTGCGCCTTGGCGGCCTCGTCGATTCCTTTTCCCGAATCCGTTACCACCAACATGACATATTTGCCGGGGGGTACCGTGGAATGTCGGCGCACGTATTCTTCGTCCAAATCGGCGTTCTGAAGCTCCACCGTAATCGTGCCCCCATCGGACATGGCGTCGCGGGAGTTGACAACGAGGTTCATCAACACCTGTTCCATCTGCGTGGGGTCGGCTTTGATGTGCCACAGATCGGAGTGCAGGACCGTGCGCAGTTCGATGTTTTCGGGAATCAACCGCCGCAACATTTTTTCAACGTTTTTTACGATGTCGTTCAAGTCGAGGATCACGGGGGTCAAAACCTGGCGCCGACCGAACGCCAATAACTGGCGCGTTAGGCGCGTGGCGTTTTCCCCGGCCTTGATGATCTCTTCGCAGTAGCTTGGGATGCCGCTGGCGGGGTCGGCTTTTCCCCGGATGAGTTCTCCGAATCCTCCAATAACCGTCAACATGTTGTTGAAGTCGTGCGCGATGCCCCCGGCCAGACGCCCCACCGCTTCCATTTTTTGCGATTGGCGAAGCTGCTCCTCGAGTGCCATTTTTTCCGTGATGTCCTTGCAAACCCCGCCGTAGTAGACGAGATTGCCCTCCGCATCGCGAATGGGAAAGCCGCGGTTGGAAATCCAGCGAATCGATCCGTCCGGATGGTTGATGCGCACCTGGTGCTCGTAGGGCTTCCCCAACTTCTGGTTGGCCGTATCCGCGATGACTTTTGGCCGGTCTTCGGGATGGACGAATTCCAGCAGGGGCAGGGAACTCTCCTCGAAACTTTTTTGCGACCTGCCAAAAATTCGCTCAAACGCCGTGCTGATGTGAAAGAGCTGCGAAACTTGCGGGTCGGCAATCCAGAAAAGCTCGTCGCTGGCGTCCTCAATCAAGCGCAACCGGGCTTCACTCTCGCGCACGGCGAACTCTGCCTCAACGCGCTTCGTAACGTCACGCGCGATGGCGGCAGCGCCTACGATCTTTCCTCCCGGGCCACTGACGGGGAAAATGCCCACACTCACGTGAACCTGCGTCCCGTCCTTGCGCATGCGGATGGTTTCAAAGGGCTCAATGCGCTCGCCCCGCCGCAGGGCCTGCAACAATTGCGGCAGCCCCTTTTGGGTGTCCTCCGGCATCAGCATGCTGATGGGCGCCCCCAGGGCCTCGCCGGCGGTGTATCCGTAGAGACGTTCAGCGCCTTGATTCCAACTGGTGATGACTCCGTCCAGCGATTTCCCGATGATGGCATCGCCGGAAGATTCCACGATGGCCACCAAATTTGCCGCCGCTTGCGCGGCCCGGGCACGTTCAATGCCAAGGTTTAAGTATCGGTGGAGAATCTGGGAGGTCAGGCCTGCCTTGGGGAGATATTCCTGGGCGCCGTTCTGCAGGGCCCTCGTGACATCGCATCGTTCATCGCCATCCCCCAGCACGATCAAGGCGCTATGGGGAGCCAGCGAACGCGCGAGGCGAAGAGTTTCGAGCTCTTCATTTTCGGTGAAGGAGAGTCCCAGGAGGATGGCGTCGACTTCGTGACCCGCTAGGATGGCGGCCATCTCGCTGACGTGTTCCGCGCGCCGGATCTGCGGGCTTGCATCTTTATCTTCGGACAACAGGCTGCTGACACGCTCAGCATCCTCCGGGTTGTCTTCCACCAGGAGGATATCTAGCCCGGGTGATTTCATCTCAATTCCTCCTCGGAGGAAACGTGACTCCCATCGACCAACGGTGTTTCCCTGCTGCAGTTGCGTGAGCCGTCGCGATCCATTTCGATCCTTCCATCGTTATTTCGCAAAGCCGGCCGTTCAATTCATCTGCACACCAAAAGGGATTTCCCAGGATCGGGAATACTCTTTGCAAAAAAGCGCTGGATTTGACAAGGCAACAATAGAGAGTGTGGGCGTATGTCAATTGCGCTGGCGGATGACATACCGGCAGGAGGCGAAGGTTCCTGATGGATAGTGCGGCAATCTGAGCCACCTTGAGGTTCTGTCTCATGCTTGTCTCGCGCAGACACGAACACTTCCTTTTTCCACAAGCTTGAGTGCCCCAATACCTTGCTTCCCGAAAAAGCCATGACAGGTTAGCCTCCGGGCTAACCCCCTGAATAGATGCATCCAGATGAAGCGTGGAGCCTCATACCCCCAAATATTATTCAAATGTACACGTTACTGTAGATTTATGCAACAGTGTATTTACATTTTGTCGTTTGCGCCGCGCGAAATTGAGGGTCAGCTCTACAATCGAGTTGCTTAATCCCGTGAAATAACTCGACAAGTCAGTTCAATACTCCGTGCAACCCACTGATTTGACTGCCCAATCTGATCATTACTGGATAACCGACACGGATGAGAGCTAAGAGCTTATCCGTAAATAATTGTTGAACTGGCGGAGGGAATAAGGCAAGATAGTGACCCAAGATGCCACAGATAAAATCTTGGGAAGTTTCTGACGAGTTTTGGGCAAAGGTAGAGCCGCTGATACCCGTTCGCCGGCGTTCGGCCAAGCGCAAGTATCAGCGCCGGGCGGGAGGGGGACGGAAGCCGATGCCGCCGCGCCAGGTCTTTGCCGCGATCGTCTATGTGCTGCGCACGGGGTGTCAGTGGAAAGCCTTGCCGAGGGAATTTGGAAGTGCCAGCGCGGTCCATCTGCATTTTCAACAATGGCACCGGGCGGGATTCTTCGTGGGCTTGTGGCGGGCGGGATTGGCGGAGTATGACGACATGGAAGGGATTGCCTGGGACTGGCAAAGCGTGGACGGGGCGATGGTGAAAGCGCCCTTGGGCATCGAGTGCGTGGGGGCCAACCCCACGGATCGGGGAAAAAAAGGGCGCAAGCGAAGTTTGTTAGTCGACGGGCGTGGCGTCCCGCTGTCACTCGTCGCGAGCGGGGCCAACGTGCATGACGTGAAGCTGTTGGCGGCGACGCTCGACCAAGCGATCCGCGCCCGCCCGGCCCCCCGTAAGAAAGCACTTCAGCATCTTTGCGCCGATGCGGGTTACAGGGGGGCGCCCGCTCGGCAAGCGCTGGAGAAACGCCACTATCAGCCCCACATCAAACAACGGCGAGAAGAGGCGGAGGCGAAGCGGAAGCGGCCAGGGTACAAGGCTCGTCGCTGGGTGGTGGAGCGAACCCATTCGTGGCTCAACCGCTTTCGCAAGCTGTTAGTGAGTTTTGAAAAGACCAAGGAAGGCTACGTCGCGCTGTTGGCCTTGGCCGCGGCCATGATTTGTTGGCGGCAGACAATTACTATTTACGGATAAGCTCTAAGTCCTTGCGCCCGCGGGAGGGTTCCAGCTTGAAACCCCGCCCCCTTCAAGTTAGGATGCAGAAAGCCTGAATTCCCGGGAGATTTCCCCATGAATTGCGTGAAGTTGTTTACTTTTCTTGCAGTTGGCGTCCTGTTAGTGGTTGCGATGTCGGATACGGCCAAAACCGCGGGGCCGTCGCCCTGGGGCCTGACCGAGATGTCAGCCAAAACCCCAGAGCCGCCAGGGTGGGACCTTACCGAGATGTCTGCCAAAACCCCAGAATTGTCCGATTTGAACCCTCAGGTGATGTCAGCCAAAGCCCCAGACTCGCCAGGGCGGGGCCTTTCGGAGATGTCGGCCAGAGCCCCAGAATCGTCGGATTTGAACCCTGAGGTGATGTCAGCCAAGTCCCCAGAGTCGCCAGGGTTTGGCCCTACCGAGACGTCAGTCAAAGCCCCAGAATCGTCGGATTTGAACCCTCAGGTGATGTCAGCCAAAGCCCCAGACTCGCCAGGGCGGGGCCTTTCGGAGATGTCGGCCAGAGCCCCAGAATCGTCGGATTTGAACCCTGAGGTGATGTCAGCCAAGTCCCCAGAGCCGTCGGAATGGTGCGTTATGGATGCTAAGCGGATGCTTGATGACATCCGCGTCCTTTCATCCGATAAATTTGAGGGCCGCGCCCCCGCTTCGATGGGTGAGGCTTTGGCGACGAGTTACATTGTCGAGAGGTTTAAGGCTATTGGTTTGAAGCCCGGCAACCCCGACGGCACCTACTTTCAGTCCGTGCCCCTGGTCGGAATCGAGGCCGACCCCAGCGCGAAGCTGGTCTTCACCAGCAAATCAAACGGCCAAAGCCAGACCCTGAAATTTGCCGACGACTTTGTCGCCTGGAGCCAGCACCTTGAACCCGCAGTTCAAGTCGATGCGGACATGGTCTTTGCCGGATACGGCGTTGTCGCCCCTGAATATCGATGGAACGACTTCAAGGATGTGGATGTCCGCGGCAAAGTGATTGTGGTTTTGGTGAATGACCCGCCGGTGCCCGATCCTCATGACCCAACCAGGCTGGACGAGAGGACCTTTAAGGGCAAGGCGATGACCTATTACGGCCGCTGGACGTACAAGTTCGAAGAGGCGGCGGCGAAGGGCGCTGCGGGCTGCCTGATTGTCCATCAAACCGGACCGGCGGGTTATCCCTGGGGCGTGCTGCAAAGTAGCGACACGGGTGAGCAATTTACGCTGATGAGCGCGGACCGGGGCGCGTCACGCAGCGCCATCGAAGGCTGGATTACCTACGACCGAGCCAAGGCTTTGTTCGCGATGGCGGGGAAGAATTTTGAGGAGCTGGAAAAATCCGCCGCCCGGCGCGACTTCCAACCGGTAGATCTGCACACCAAAGCGTCGCTCGAGTTGCACAACAAAATCCGCACCATCAATTCCAAAAACGTCGTGGGCAAAGTCGAAGGGGCGGACCCGGCGCAGCGCGACGAGTACGTAATCTACACAGCGCATTGGGACCATCTGGGCATCGGCCCCGAGGTCAACGGAGACAAGATCTATCACGGCGCCCTGGATAACGCTTCCGGAGTTGCGGCTCTCATGGAATTGGCGCAGGCCTTTACCCATATCCAGCCTCCGCCGCGCCGCTCGATCCTTTTCATCTGCGTAACGGCGGAGGAAAAGGGCCTTCTTGGGTCGGAGTATTATTCCGAACATCCGCTCTATCCACTCTCCAAAACCCTTGCCGATATCAACATCGATGGAATGAACATGCTGGGCCGGACGCGGGACATCGAAATCATCGGACTTGGCCAGTCGACGCTCGACGACGTGGTGGAAAAGGTGGCAGCCGGGCAGGGAAGAGTCGTGCGGCCCGATTCCGAACCGGAGAAGGGTTTTTACTTCCGCTCCGACCACTTCAGTTTTGCCAAGCAGGGCGTGCCCGCACTCGATCCCGATAGCGGCATCGACTACATCGGCAAGCCCGCGGGCTGGGGGCTCAAGATGCGCAATCAGTATACGGAAGAGGATTATCACAAGCCTTCCGACAAAATTAAGCCCTATTGGGATTTGAGCGGTGCGATCGAAGACCTGCGATTGCTCGGCGAAGTGGGTTATGACGTCGCAAACGCCAAGTCCATGCCGCACTGGAAACCGGGTTCGGAATTCCGACTGATCAGGGAGAAATCATTGGGCGGGAGCGGGAAATAGTATTCCGACAGGATTGAGAATATCCACAGAAATAAGATCCGCGGTCGCTTGTCGCTTTGGTTGGCAAAATTCGCCTCGCGTGGGACAATTATTTCGAGAGCATTGGGATGCCGGAAGCGCGTGAGCGATCGGATTCAAATGCAATCTGCGATCCATTTGAGTCGAACCAGGCCGTGCGCAAAAGGGCATGAGAAAATTTGCGGGGAATGTGGAAGCGGGGTTATGGAATCTGTGAAATCCGTTTTTGATCCGACACAACTGCGGAAGCATCTTTTCTATGAGACCTCGCATTCGCCGTCGCTGGCCGACCTGGTGGGTTACGAGAAGGCCAAAGACATCATCGATTTTTGCTTTATCGCCAATCCGTACTATCCCACGCCGGAGATGCTCGAGGACCTGAAGGAGAATTTCCCAAACCTCATCAAGTCGTATCCCTCGAGCAGTCCGGTCACGAGCCAGAAGAATCTGGCAGCGGTGCTGCATGTCAACCCCGACAACCTGATCATCGGCAATGGGGCCACCGAACTGATCGTGCTCATCAACACGACGCTGATTCGACCGCATCGCCGTGCCCGTCCCGACGTTTGGCGAATACATCGAAAAGCTCAAGGACCAGCGCGACGCCGAGCTCTTCATGCTGAAGCCGGAGGAGAATTACCAGCTGGATCTGACGGACTATCTTGCCTGGGTGCGCCAGCGCGGGCTGAAAGCCCTGCTCATCATCAACCCCGGCAATCCCACCGGGCCAGCTCTTTCCGCTCGAGGAAATGATCGATTTTCTGCATCACGCCAAGGACATGGAGCTGGTCATCGTCGACGAATCGTTCATCGATTTCGCCGGCGAAGCAATTCCCAGCCTGCTTCAAGTGGCCGACCAGTTTTCCAACCTGCTGCTCGTGCGCAGCATGAGCAAGCACTGCGGCGTGCCGGGCCTGCGCCTCGGATACTGCTACAGCGGAAATCTTTATCGTGCTGAATCGCATGCGCCAGTTCGTTCCCACCTGGAACGTGAACACGCTGGCGCAATATTTTCTGTCGCTGCTGCCCGCCCACCGACGCCGCCTATCACGAAGCGCGCAAGCGCCTGATCGGCGACGTTCGCTGGCTCTACGACGCACTGCGCGACGATCCCCGGAATCGAGGTCTATCCCACGGGCGCCAATTTCGTCCTGTTCAAGATCAAAGGCGGCATGACGGCCGCCGAGCTGCAGGCGCGTCTGCTTGAACGAGCATCGCATGTACGTGCGCGACTGCTCGAACAAAGTCGGCATGGACAAGTGTCACATCCGCGTCGCCTCGCAGGGCCGCGAAAAAGATGCCAAGCTGGTTGACGCGCTACGATACCGTGCTCGCATGAAACGCCCCTCGTGTTCGTCGTCGTTACCCGCAGAACTATTCGCAAGAACAAGTACATCGATTACGTGGGCGAATATCATCTGGCGCTTCTGATCCGGCTGGGACTTCTGCCGGTCATGGTTCCCGTTGGTCGAAGGCGCGTCTGCGTGCCTCTCCGATTACATGGCCGGCATGAAGGGCCTTCTGCTGGTTGAGGGCGAGGACATCGAGCCGGGAATTACCGGCCTCCCAGCCGGAAAATCTCCAGCATGTCGAGAAAACGCATCCGCTGAAGGACGAAATTGAAATCAGGCTCATTCGCCATGCCTTGCGGAATAAGCTTCCGATTCTGGGGATCTGCCGCGGGTCGCAACTGCTCAACGTGGTCTGCGGAGGCACGCTTTACGGAGACGTGCAGAAGGAAAAGAAATCCCGGCTCAAACACATCAACTTCGCCCATTACGATACTTACCGCCATCCGATTGCGATCGAGCCCGGGAGTCCGCTGAGCAAATGGTACGGGCGCATTGCATTGCGCGTAAATAGTTACCATCATCAGGGAATACGCGGACTTGCCCCGCGGTTTAAGCCCATGGCGCGCTCGTCGGATGGGCTGATTGAGGCATATTACGATCCGAAGGCTGCATTCCTCGTGGGACTCCAATTCCACCCCGAACGGATGCTGGAAGAGTCTGAGGGCAACTGGCATATCTGGGAAGCTTTCGGCGCCGCGGTGAGGTAGGAATTCGTGGCGTCTTTCACCCCTGCCCAAGCTCCGTATTCAGATTTCATTTCAGCGATCGTGCTGCCGCACTTGGCGGTTCCAATTATTTGGAAAATCTGGTTTGGAACTCGCCTCCTGCAGGGAATCTGCTGAAAACAATCATAGCGTCCATAAAAATAATCGATAGTCAAACCGCCTTGAAAAGCTTGCCACTGCGGCAAAGCATCATGCATACTTTAACCGTTTGTTTTGATTAATCCACTTACAAATCAAGTTCTACCCGCGCAGCGTGCGGGCCAAACCACCAGTGTGAGGAGACACATGACAAAGTATAAACTCGAGTATATCTGGCTTGACGGCAAGCAGCCCATTCCTGAACTGCGCGGCAAGACATTGATGAAGTCCTTTGAGAAGGCGCCCACCCTCGCCGATCTGCCCCTCTGGGGATTTGACGGCAGCTCCACCATGCAGGCCGAAGGCCACAAGTCCGACTGCATCCTGAAACCGGTGGCCTTGTATCCCGATGGGGCCGCAAGAACGGTTATATCGTCATGAACGAAGTCATGCACCCGGATGGCACGCCACATCCCACGAACATGCGCGCCACCATTTTGCACGATGACGACTTTTGGGTGGGCTTTGAGCAGGAATACTTCCTCTTTAAGGACGGACGCCCTCTCGGCTTCCCGAAAGACGGCCATCCCAAGACCCCCAAGGGCCCGTACTACTGTGGCGTCGGCTACAAATACATGGGCAGCCTGGCCCGGCAAATCGTGGATGAGCATCTGGATCTCTGCCTTGCACGCGGGCATCAATCATGAAGGCATCAACGCGGAAGTGGCGAAAGGCCAGTGGGAATTCCAGATCTTCGCCAAAGGCTCTGCCAAAGCCGCGGATGACCTCTGGACCGCCCGCTATTTGATGGCGCGCCTCTGTGAGAAGTATGAAGTGGATCTGGAGTTGCACTGCAAACCCATCCGGGGCGACTGGAATGGATCGGGCATGCACACCAACTTCTCCACCAAGCACATCCGCGAAGTCGGTGGAAAGGCATACCTGGAAGCCCTGATGGGTGCGTTCAAGGACAATATCGCTGCCCATATCGCCGTGTATGGCCCCGATAACCACTTGCGCCTGACGGGTTTGCACGAAACCCAGGCTATTGACAAATTCAGTTATGCCCTCTCGGACCGAGGCGCTTCCGTCCGCCTGCCCGTTCACTTCATCAAGAACGGCTACAAGGGCTACCTGGAAGACCGGCGTCCGAATTCGGAGGCTGATCCCGTACCAAATCGTTTCCCGCATCCTGAAGACGATCCACACTGTTCCGCTGTCTTGATTCAACCCGTTACTCGCATTCCCAACCTGCAAAGGCCGGGGATGGGAGGATGGGTAGGACTTTGGAATAAACTGTTGGTTCACATGGGCGCCGCGTTTCACGCGGCGCCCGTGCGCATTTCTAGCGAGAAAGATGCGGGATAGGTTTCAGTCTCAGAGCTGCCCTTCAATCGGTCAGTGGTCTCATTAGATTATCGTTGCACTGCCGCCGCCCGAAATTCCGTTTTCCTCACCGGGTCCGATCTTCTAACAACAGTGGAAGTGCGGACCTCTCCCCCACGTTCCGCGCGCCTTGCGCTGTACCGCCTTATTGACCCCCGCCGCGCATTTCATTACCCTGTAGTTCTACAAGGGCAAGACGAAAACAATTGGAGCCAGAACCGGCTGGAGGTCCAGATGCTGAGGTCATCCATTTTCCGCCCACTGGGTTTTCTTCCCCTGATCGTTTTGCTTGCGGCCAGCGCGTTGGCGGCGCAGACGTACACTGTTGAAGGCGCCAATCGATTTGTTGCCGAAAAGAATTGGAACGCTTTACTCCGCTATTCCAAGGGATGGACTGGGGCGGAACCGAATAATCCGACTGCCTGGTATTATCTCGGCAACACCTACGCGATCGGCCTGAAAGACTATGCCAACGCGTCGCCGGCCTTCCAACGCGCCGCTGAGCTGAATCCTCGGTGGGGAGCGGCATGGAACGCCCTCGGCTGCACCTACGCGCAGCGTGAGCTTTTCGCTCAGGCGGCTCCGGCCTTCCAACACGCCGTCGACGTCGATCCCCACAGTCCCGTCTATTGGAATAACATGGCGGCGACATACTCCCAGATGAAGAAGTTTCAGACAGCCATCGACCTCCTGAACCGCGCCGTGAATTATTCCGGCCCTTATGCCAACGCCCACAATTGGTATATTTTCGGAAACTCCTACTCCAATCTGCGCCAGGACGCGAAGGCCATCGCCGCCTATAACAAGGCCTTGGCGATGAACCCGCGGCTGGCTGAAGCCTACAACAATCGCGGCGTTGCCGAGGAGGAGGCGGGGAAATGGGATGCAGCGCTTGCAGACTACAAACATGCCCTCTCCCTGGGAGACGGTTTGGCTTCGAAGAACGTTGAGAACCTTCAGGCGGCTATGGAATCGGGTGGCGGAGGGGGTGGCGGTGGTGGGTCGTTCGGGTCTAACGCGTCGGCAACAGCGGCGGCCTTGCGGATGGCCAAGACGCAGACCACGTTGCCATGCACCCGGGCGTGTCACACTCCGAGGCAGCCTATCAGGTCTCGCACGGCGGCTATTAGCGGCTTTTCCATGCATTGACCCGGCGTCTGCCTGCGGCACTTCAAATTGCAATCTCGATCCTTTCAATCCCAAGCGCCGAAAACTGGCCTCAATATATCCGTGGCTGTCGGCGCGCTCTCACTATAGAATCCTGCGTTCGCAGAGGAGGCGTATCAGATGGCAGCAAAGGTTCGCTGGGGAGTTCTGGGTGTTGCCCGGATTACGACACAAAAAGTGATTCCCGGGCATGAAGAAAGGCGAGCGGTGCGAAATTCTGGGCATCGCTTCGCGCGATTTGAATAAAGCCAAGGAGGCGGCGCGCGAGCTGGGAATTCCCAGGGCCTACGGATCGTATGAAGACCTCCTCGCCGATTCGCAAATCGAATCCATTTACAACCCGCTGCCGAATCATCTGCACGTTCCCTGGACAATCAAAGCGGCAGAGGCGGGGAAGCACGTGCTCTGTGAAAAACCCTTGAGTCTGAATGCTGCCGAGGCCAAGACACTTCTCGCTGTGCGGGACCGGACGGGTGTGAAGATTGGCGAGGCCTTTATGGTCCGAACTCACCCGCAATGGTTGCGCGCGCGTGAAATCATCGAGTCGGGGCGCATCGGCGAACTGCGCTCCATCATGGGCTTCTTCAGTTACTACAATCGCGATGCCGCCAACATTCGCAACGTCCACCACTGGGGCGGCGGGGGTTTGATGGACATCGGCTGCTACCCTATCACCGCCTCGCGATTCATTACCCGCCAGGAACCACGCCGCGTGATGGGCCTGATTGAGCGCGACCCCGACTGGAAGGTAGATCGGCTGACCTCGGCGCTTCTCGATTTCCCCTCGGCCCAATCGGTCTTCACCTGCAGCACGCAATTGACTCCCTACCAACGCATGCCAGTTTTTTGGAACCAAGGGCCGCGTCGATATCGAGATTCCATTTAACGCTCCGCCCGACCGCCCGTGCCGAATCATGATTGATGATGGAAGGGACTTTTTCGGCGGAGGTCTGGAGACCAATGAATTCCCAACTTGTGATCAGTACGGAATTCAAGGTGACGAATTTTCGCGCGCGATTCGCGAAGATGCCGACGTTCCGGTATCGATTGAGGATGCCGTCAGCAACATGTCTGTGATTGATGCGATCTTCCGCTCGGCGGAATCGGGCCACTGGGAAAAGCCTTGAAAATTGCCCATGGGCCATCCTCCCCATCCGCTAACGCTCGGCCCCTTCTAAATCAGAAGGGGAGTCTGTCAACTGACGGACGGCCCCCCGCAAGAGATGCCTTTCCTTCTCCGAGAGGTTTCAGATTCGCCCTCTCTCCTTCCGGTCGCACTCGCGCGTTATTTCCTCCCCAACAGTCGAATCCGCAGGATAAACGACCGCCCCTGAGGCGCCGAAAACGAAAGGAACTCAGGCGAGTCGATATTGGAATTCACGAACGAGTAGTTTGAATGTTTCGTGATGTTGACCACTCCACCGCGCACTGCCCACTGATAGTGAAAGGCCGTAATCCGGCGCTCGAGGCTGAGGTCGAGGGAAAAGTACTGCGGAAAACGGCGCGAGTCCGGCGCGCCCACGACTTCCTGGGAGTCATTCTGAACGGAGAAGGGAAAGCCGGTTCGCCAGTCGACCGTGTAAGCGGCATCGAACTTGTGGACAAATGGGAGGTATCCCCAAGAGACGAGCCGATCGGGTGCGTCCCAGGGCAACGGGCCACCCGCCTGCGGGCTGAACAGAACGCTATCGAGGCTGTAACCAAAGGCCGCATTGGTGAGCGCGCGCGACCGGGTATAAGAGACGAACACAACGTGATTTTGCTTGAAGACATGCCGCGCGGTGATTCCGGCCGAATCGTAGTGGTCGTCGCGGCCGTTCGTGAGCTCGAATTGCCCGGTGAAGGGCCCATTGGGCTGCGTGGAGGCGCCGGGATTGATGAAAGTCCAGATGTTGTTGGTTCGGCGGTCTATCAACTCGACGCGCAGGGAAGTGGTTTTGGGGAGAGCCTGCTCGAACGCCACACTCGCATTCGTGGCGCGGGAAAATCGCAGCGGTCCGAGGCCAACCGTAAAAGTGCTGAGCACCGGCGGCTGAATCAAAACGGTTCCGGTCGCGTCGTAGAACAGGTCCGTCCGCGTGCCGGTGAGCGAGCGGGTCAGGATGTCGAGGTTGCTCGGGTCGCGGTAGATGCCGATTCCGGCCGAGAGCTTGCTTGCTCCACTGCGGTTGAGCATGAACGTGGAAGCGATTCTCGGTGAAGCCGCGACGCCGTGGACGATTTCGTCGGTATCAAACCGGATACCCGGCTCGACGATAATCCGCTGCGTTGGCGACCAGCGGTCCTGCGCATAGCCGCTGGTTTCAACGTCATAGCGAGTAAAGGGAGGAGCATTCACAAAGCTGACGCTGCGCGAGAGCGTTCCATCGTCGCGCAGCGCCTCATACGTATGCCGATTGAAGTTTTGGTAATCGGAAACCCGATCGATGTCGATACCCATTTTGATTTCGTGCTTGCCGCTTGCGTGCAGCGGTGGAACAAAAAGGTTCCCGATGGCTTCGGTCCGGCCCGTGCGTCCACGATCCGCAAAGTAATAGTTCCCACTGGTGCCGTTGGGGGTCTCGATGTACGTCTGGTTGCCCATCGGAGTGAGGTTGCTATAAAAACTGCTGAGGGCCACTCCGGCTTCTAGCAGGAGTCCGCTCTCGAATAGGTGCTGATCACGTGCAGTAAAGATATAGGCATTGGCGGCGTATCGTTGCGTTGTCGATACCGGGTCCAAGGGGTCAAGCCCGTTGCGCGGGGAGAACAGAGAGTTCGCCAGCAGGCTCAGCGTAAGGTTGTTGTTCTGTGCGAGGTTCATTTGGAACTTGGCGAGGTTGCTGCCGCGCCAGACACTGTTGCGGTCCGCGCCTACAGGCAGCTCGGTGTAGATTGACTGATCAAATTCACCTTCCAACGCGTCCATGAACCAGGCTTTTCCGGGGCGGATGGGGCCCGATGTCATCAGTCGCGGCGTCCAGTTGTTGACGGTGATGCCTCGGCGGCTCGCCAGGCCAGGGATGAAATCCGTTCCCGTCAGCCGCCAGTGGTCGTCGCCGGTGGCCGTGCGCAGGCTGATCACGCCGCCCGACCCCTTCCCAAACTCCGTGGAATAGCGGCTGCCCGCGACATCGACGGAGCGCAGGGAATCGACGCTGACGCGCGTGAAGAAATTTCCCGAGGCCGGATCGGATACATTGAAGCCGTCAATCTGATCAAACACCTGACGAGTGCTTGACCCGTTCACGTGGAGTTGTCCCGTGGAATCCTGGAGCACCCCGGGCAGATAGGGCAGGGAGTAGCGGATGTCGCGATCCACCGGAAAGGGCAGATTGATGATCTCTTCGCTGTTCAGCGTCGCGCTCGACTGGGTTTTGGCGGGATCAATGGCGGGTGGCGAATAGACAACGTTCACCTGCTCGGGAAATTCGCGCGTGTGATTCAGTGTAACATCCGCGCCGGAGACCTCGCCCACGTGGATTCCCGGCTGATTGAACGCGAAGAATCCTTCCTTCTCCACGTGCAGCGTGTAGACGCCCGCCGGAAGGCCGGAAAAATCCTTGCGTCCGGCGTAGTCGGATTCACCCTGAAGCGGCTTGCCCTCGGCAGGCGTCAAAATGATGCGAGCGGAAGGAACTGCTGCGCCGTTTTCATCCACAACGGCAACGTGCAACTCGGCGCCGCTGGGAGGGGTTTCAGGATGTGGGGCGGGGGGACTTTGCGCGAATCCCCCATGGAGGGTCAGTGCCAGCGCAAGAATCATCCATGCGCCTTTGCTTGCCCGGGCGATGAATCGTGATCCGAACCCAACAACTTTCCGGATTTGAATTCCTGCCCCCATGCGAGCCATTGTCGCTTACAACCAACCTTTGTGAAAGTCCTGAAAGGGATGAGGACCGCGATGTGCCCGAACGGAATGCGAATTCGATCCTAGGCTGGCGGGGTCGACTCGGGAAGCGGCTCGCGAAAGAGTTGGCGAACAGTTTCGAGCGCCACGGGTTCGAAATTGGGAACGATCAGATCTGCGTGCGTATTCTGTCGAAGGTCAGCAGCAGAGAAAGTCGAGGAAATCCCGATGCACTTCATGCCGGCGCGCTTGGCGGCCTCAATGCCGACGTAGGAATCCTCAAAGACCGCGCAGGTGGCGGGCTGGACGCCGAGCTTTTCCGCGACCTTCAAGTAAATGTCCGGGTGCGGTTTTGGATTTGTCGTCGAGTTGACTGCCAAAACTTCCTGAAAATACGGCCGAAAGCCCAGCGCATCAATCAAAAATTTGACATTGCTGGCAATGGCCGCTGATGCCACAGCCATCACGACTCCCTGCGCGTGGCACTCTTCGATGAACCGCCGGACGCCGGGCAGCGCAGGCGGATTTGGCCCAATCTCGCGGCGGAAGTTCGCGTCCAGCTCTTCGCTTAGCTGAGAAATCAGCCCGGTCGTCAGGTGGTCGCCCAGAAAGCGACGGAAGATTACGTCGTTCGCGGGTCCCAGGACAATGTTGGGAAGCTCGCGTTCGTCGAATGGAATGCCGTGGTCTGTGAGGAAGTCCACCCACTTTCGAAAATGGAACGGGCTGCTATCGACCAATACGCCGTCGAGGTCGAAGATGATTGCCGCAGGGAGAGAAGAGTTTGAGGCCATAGGATAAATGAGCATCCAGTTTAGCAGATGAAAGTGGATTCATCGGAACTCCAGCCAGGGCGGAAGGGAAGTCATATTTCCGTTGGCCTTTTGACTTCAAGTTGAGCAAGGGGTAGGCTTCTCGCGTTTTCTGTGCGGGTTAACTCAAGGGGGTTGGCATGCGGTTTCTATTTGCTCTCTTAAGAAGAGTCTTCAGCTTGGTTGCTTATCCGCCCCCTTCCGGGTCTTTCCATGGGGTCATCTCGTTTAGGAAATCTCTTTCCCTCATTGCTCTGGGGGTGCTTTGGGCGATTTCCGGAAGCGCAAGGCCGCCGATTCAGGGCGAGAATTCCAAATCTGCCGTCGCCATGATAGCCACGGGAGGCCATGCAGCGTCAGATGATTGTGACCGGCAATCAACCGAGCGCCTCGGACCGTTTCGTGGCGGGTGAGTTGCAACGCTATATTTTCCAACTCGCCGGCGCAAAACCCGCCATCATCACCGCGCGCGAAGCGGCAGGCCAGGCGCGGGGCCTAAGTCTTCTCGTGGTGGGAGGACCGCAGGTAAACGAGCTCGTGGGTGAAGCTGTGCGCAGCGGCGAGGTGGATTTCAAGGGGCTCAAACCGCAGGGCTACATTTTGCGCCGGGTCCGGATTTCGGGGCGGCCCGCGCTGGTCATCGGTGGAAACGATGAGGCGGGGACGATGTATGCGGCCTATGACCTGCTTGAGCGCCTGGGATTTGTTTTCCTGCTGACCAAAGATATGCTCCCCCAGACGCGATCCGAGGTCGCGCTTCCCGCCCTTAACGAGCGCGTGGAGCCGGCGTTTCGCCGCCGTGGCGTGTTCCTTAGCAATTGCTACCCCAACCAGACGATCTGGTCTCTCGGCGACTGGGAGAGAACCATCGACCAGATGGCCAAAATGCGCATGAACTACCTTCAGGTTTTCTGGTTCCCCAACACGCCCTGGCTAACTTACGAATATCGGGGCGAAAAGAATTTCTTGGGTGACGCATCGGTGAAGGAAAGCGGTTACATGCTCTGGCGGGAAGGCATGGGATCTTTTCTGGCCAAGGACATGACCGTGGGCCGCCAGCACTTCAAATATCCGCGACTTGCTCCGCCGGAGTTCCAGGACGTTGAAACTCCCGAGCAGGCCGAGGCCAAGGCTCAGGACCTGCTGCGCGCCGTCATCGCCTATGCCAAAACTCGCAAGATCGATACCTGGCTGGCAATCGATCCGGTCAGCGCTCCGGCCAATCTCGCGCGGTTTGCCGACAATCGCACCGGCGACCTGCCATTTCAGACGGTTCTCGGAGGCCCCTACCTGTGCCCCGCCGACCCGGTTGCGCATGAAATTAACGAGAGCCGCATGCGCAGCCTTTTTTCAACCTATCCCGAAGCTCAGGGCTATTTTCTGTGGTTTCCCGAAATTTACCCCGTATGTGAGGACACCCGGAGCCGCGCCTACACTTTGCCGGAACGCCCAAAGTTCTTCCCCGAGGAGACCCAGTACTTCAAAGCATATGCAAACGGTTATGAACACAATCTTGACCGCGTGGTGGATTCCGACATTGGTTCCGTCGAGCTGATCCGCAGCGCCCTCGATGCGCGTGATCGCATCGATCCCACCAAACCCGTGGGCATCGGAGCCTTCGGTCGCGGCTTCCTCTACCCTCTGCTCGACAAGATGTTTCCCCGCGGCGTGCCGTTTACAGACATGGTCTCCCGCGCCATCTGGACTCCCGCCGGCGTGCCCATGAGTGACTACGGTGGCATGGGCGAGCGCGAGCGCACGCTCATCACGCGCTCGGATGACGACAGCAGCATGCTGGGGATGCAGTTCAATGTGAACTTGTATTGGAAGGATCGAGTCTTTGAGGGTGCGCTGGAAAACGGTGTGGCGGGCCACACGACACAGGTGAATCGAGCGCGTGGCATGGAGCAGAATGAGCGATTCATGGCCGAAGGCGCCTGGAATCCCCACCTCACACCCGACGAATTCTATCGGAACTACACTCGTCGAATGTTCGGCGACGCCGCCGCGCCCGAGGCGCTGAAGGCGTATCAGATTCTGGAGCAGAACGAAGAGTTCCTGGGTTGGGTGGGCCAGTTCAATTTTCTTTGTTGCGGATTGCCGCGTGAAATTCGCATCGTCCTGCCTTATTCGGAGCAGGGAAATCCCTACGACGGCCCCACCTTTCCAAAATGGGCGGCTTTCCTCGACCAGGTGCGGGATGCCCCAATTTACTACACGCGCTCTTCCGCGCTATTACGCCAGGCCCTGTCCCACCTGGAGCAGGCGGAAAAACTCGCGGCGCCGGGCAGCCGTTATGAGCTTGCTTATCTGCGCAACCGGACGGAGGCATACGCCATGCACTTGGACACCGTGGTCGCACTCGACCATGCCTTCCTGCAGTTTGACGCCGCATTTCGCACCCGGCCGGAGAATCGTGACGAATTCGTTCGGAAGCTCGATCACAGCATGGAGATGTTTGCCGAAGCTCACCGCATGGCAATCGCTACGGGAACAAAGTACGCGGAGATTATGGATGATCCCTCCGACCTGGGGGTTCTCTACCGCATCAACATTCAGATGATTGACGGGACGGATGTGGTGCAGAAGTTCATGCAGAACATCGATGACTTCCATCATGGGAGGCCGTATTTGAACCCTGTACCCTTCGAGAAGATCTTTACAACCTGGCCGCGCATCCAGAAAGGCCGGTTGTAGCCGCGTCTCGATTTACTTCGGCAAAGGCCGCAGGTGGGCCAGCAATTTCTCCGGCGGCAGTGTATTCAGCACGCCGGATTTTTCCATCCAGCCCCGGCGCGCAGTGGAGACGCCGTAGCGCATCAGCTTGAAGTGCTGCGGATCGTGCGCGTCGGTCGAGATGACGACCTTCATGCCGCGATCGCGGGCAAGCCTCACGTGACGGTCGGAGAGATCGAGCCTCTCGGGCGCCGCGTTGATCTCCAATATGACTCCAAATTTCTTGGCCGCGGCGAAGACTTTTTCAATGTCGAAGAGGAAGGGGTCGCGGCGTAGGATCAGGCGGCCGGTGGGATGCCCGAGGATGCGCACGTAGGGATTTTCCAGCGCGCGCAGCAGCCGCGTCGTCATCTCGTCGGCGGGCATGTTCATGCGCGAGTGGACGCTGGCCAGCACGATGTCAAACTGCTTCAGCAGGTCGTTGGAGTAATCGAGCGTGCCGTCGCCCATGATGTCGACTTCCGTTCCCGCCCAGATCTCGATGCCCTTCACCATCTTGCGCGCGGCGTGGATGTGCTGGATGTGCTCCACGGCACGCACCTCGCTGAGACCGTTGGCGACGGTCACGGCCTTTGAATGGTCGGTAATCAGAATGTACTGATAGCCGAGCTGCTTTGCCGCTGTCGCCATCTCTTCGATGCTCGCGTGGCCGTCGGATGCCGTCGTGTGCATCTGCAGATCACCACGAATATCCGAGAGTTCGACGAGCTTCGGTAATTCGCCCTTTTCCGCGGCTTCAATCTCGCCCTGATTTTCCCGCAGCTCGGGAGGAATCCACGGCAGGCCCAGCTTGGCGTAGATATCCTCTTCCGTCTTGCTCGCCAACAGCTTTTCGCCGTGGTAAAGACCGTATTCATTGAGCGTCCATCCGTGTTTTTTAGCCCGGCTGCGCAGCACGACGTTGTGTTCTTTCGAGCCGGTGAAGTACATCAGTGCCGCGCCGTAGGCGGAGCGGGCGAGCATGCGAATGTCCACCTGCATATCGTTCTTCAACTTCACGCTCACCTTGTCTTCGCCATTGGCGAGAACGTCGGCGATGCCGGGGAATTTCAGAATGTGCGCGGCAATGGTCGGATTGTCGCGCCCGGTGACGAGCAGATCGAGGTCGCCCACGGTTTCGCGCCCGCGCCGCAACGAGCCCGCCGGAGTGACCTCCTCCACCGCCTTGCAATCGCGCAACCACGCACTGAGCAAGTCTGCGGTGTCGACGGCGGTGTCAATGCGAAAGCGGCCGGCGGCGCGACGAAAGGTCTCAATCGCCTTTAGGATGTTCTCTTCCGACTTCACGCTCATTCCCGGCAGCCCGCGCAGTTTGCCCTCTTTCGCCGCGGCTTCCAGGTCGTCCACGCTGTTGACGTTCGCCTTTTGATGGAACAGCCGGACCTTCTGTGGGCCGACCGTTTGCAATTGCAGCAGATCGAGCAGAGTTCGCGGAACCTTGGCGAGCTGCTCCTGATGATAGGCGGATTGGCCGGTCTCGACGAGCTCGGTAATCTTCTTTGCCAAGTCGGCGCCGATGCCGGGAATGTCGGTGAGCTTGCGTTTGGGGTCGCGGGCAATGTCTTCCAGGCGCTCGGGGAATCCCTCGATCGACCGCTTGGCACGGTCGTATGCGGCAGCCTTGAATGTCCATTTGGGATCGTCTTGATTGATTTTCATCAGATTGGAGATTTCTTCGAAGACTGCGGCGATCTCTTGGTTTTCCATGTGTCCCCCGGCGCGGTGGTTTAAGGCAATAGTTTACAGCGAAACGAGGCGTAAGATCATTTCACATAGAGGCCACCGAGGGAAAACCACTGACCACAGAGTACACAGAGAGAATTCCGCCCATTCTCTGTGCTCTCTGAGATCCCCTCAGTGCCCTCTCTGTGAACCACCGCATCCCGCGCAAGTTGCCTTCCGCCGCCAGCAATGATAGTTTGAAGGGGTCCGGGGTGAAATTGATGTTTGACCGGCTGAGTCTACAAGCCAAGATCATCGGGATTTTTGCGGTCACCGTGATGGTGGTCTTGGCCGTGTCGACGCTGATTGCCACCTTTCTGACGCGCGACCCGGTCGAGAGCGAGTTGTACCGCAAAGCGCTCGTCCAGGCCCGGCAGACCGCTCACCAAATTGCGGCTCCGGAAATCCTGGCGCGGCCCGACATGCTGGGGCCGGCCCTGCGGCAGTTGCAGCACGACTCCCCCGGAATCCTTCAGGCGGACGTTTACGTCCACGACCCCAGCCATCGTCTCGTGGCTTCAACCAACCCTCACGGCCAGCATTTGGAGCTCGACGACATCCCCAATGTCGAAAGTTACCGGGAGTTTTACAAGCCCTTCGATGATCAAGAGAGCATCGAAACCGAAAACCGCCGCGCGTGGATCATCAGCACGACGATCGATAAGGGCGATAGGCCCATCGGGTGCCTGCTGCTCACGGTGTCGCGGTCGAGCCTGAACGCGGTGACGCTCGACCTGGTCATGCGGAACGTGTTCCTGATGCTGGCGAGTTTTGTGGTGGTTGTCTTGGTCATTCATTTCTTTTTCCTGCGCGCCGTGCGGCGGCCGGTGAAGGAGATGATTCGCGTCATGCAGTCGGCGGAGAAGGGGCAACTCAATGTCCGCGCGCGGCTGCAGAGCTGGGATGAGGTGGGATTGCTCGCGGCGCACTTGAATCGGCTGCTGCGGCGCATCGAAAATTTCAGCAGGGACATGGAGCAAAAAGTCGAGGAGGCTACGGGCGAGGTGGCCGACGCAACGACGAGTTGCGCCGCATCAATGAAGAGCTGTTCGAGACCCAGAAAAATCTGGCGCGCTCGGAGCGGCTCGCTGTCGCCGGCCAGCTTGCCGCCAGCCTTGCGCACGAAATCGGCACGCCGCTCAATTCCATCTCCGGCCACGTGCAGTTGCTGGCGCGGCGCAAGACCAACGACGATTCCACCGCGCGGCGCCTGATGGTCATCGAAAAACAGGTGGAGAACATTGTGCGGACGGTCCGCCAACTCCTGGCGTGGACCCGCAAGTACGAGCTGCGGCTGGAGCTGGTCGACCTCGGGCACATTTTGGAGGACTCGGTCCTGCTTTCTTCCCCGGTCTTGGAGTTGAGAAAAATTCGCGTCAAAATGAATTTGGCGAAGGATTGCCCGAAGATTTATGGCGACTCAGGCTACCTGCACCAGGTGTTTCTGAATCTCATTAACAACAGCACGGACGCGATGCCTCGGGGGGGCGAGTTGCGGATTGATCTGCGCTGCCCCGTCGTTCATGATTCGAGAGGCAACGGCGCGGAAAGCCCGGCTGGGGGCGCGGTCATTTCTGCTGAACCCGCTTTGAATGGTTCGGAGGTCGCGATGCCCGAGGTGGAAGTGACCCTCTCGGATACGGGCACAGGAATGACGCGCGAGACCTTGGCGCACATTTTTGAACCCATGTTTACGACCAAGCAGATTGGCACCGGCGCGGGGTTGGGACTCGCCATTTGCGATCAGATTGTCCGCCAGCACGCGGGGACAATCCAGGCGGAAAGCGAGACCGGGCGCGGAACCAAATTTACAATTCGGTTGCCGTTGGATTGCCGTGAGAAGGCGGAATCGCCCGTGCTCACGGCTGCCACTCACCAGCAGTAACCCGCAACCGTGCGTGGTCGTTTTACTGAGGCAGGAATTCATCATCCCCTTTTGACTATGGAACCCGAAAACAACACGAACATTCTGGTGGTTGACGATGACGAGGACACGCGCGAGCTCCTGCGCGAAGTACTGAGTGAGGACGGCTACCGCGTCAACACCTCTGACAGCGCCGAAGAGGCGATGGAGATCGGCAAGCGCGAAATCTTCGATGTCATCATCAGCGACATGCGCCTGGGGACGAAACTGAACGGGCTGGACGTCCTGCGCGCCTACAAATCCGTGCAGCCGGAGTCGGAAGTTATTCTGATTACCGCGTTCGGCTCGATGGAGACTGCCATTGAAGCCGTCAAGGCCGGCGCGTTCGATTACATCTCGAAGCCTTTCAAGATTGACGAAGTGCTCTTGCAGGTGCAGCGCGCCCTGGGGAACCGCAAGCTGCTGCGCGAGAATCGCAGCCTGAAGCGGCAACTCGGCAGCCAGGTGCAGCTTTCCAGTCTGGTGGGCAATTCGCCCAAGATGCTCGAGATTTACAAGAAGATTGCCATGGTGGCGGACTCGCGCTCGACGGTTCTGATTTACGGCGCGAGCGGCACGGGCAAGGAGCTGGTCGCCAAGGCGATTCACTACAACGGCCCCCGCGCCGAACAGTGCTTCTACGCGGTCAATTGCGGCGCGCTCACCGAGACGCTGCTGGAGACCGAACTCTTCGGCCACGTTCGTGGTTCGTTTACCGGAGCGACGGAGAATAAGCGGGGAATATTTGAGGAAGCCAGCGGAGGCACGGTCTTCCTCGACGAAGTCAGCGAGATGAGCCCGGGATTGCAGGTCAAGGTTCTGCGCACGATCGAGGAGCAGGAAGTGCGCCGGATCGGCAGCAACGACGTTGTGAAAGTGGATGTGCGCATCATCGCGGCGAGCAATCGCAACCTGGCGGAGAGCGTGGAGGAAGGGAAGTTCCGCCAGGATCTCTACTATCGCTTGCGCGTGATTGAAATCGACCTGCCGCCGCTGCGCGAGCGCCTGGAGGACGTCCCCTTGCTGGTCGAGCATTTCCTGAAAAAGATGGGGAGTGACCGCGAGCACCCGCTTTCGATCTCGCCCCAGGCGCTTTCGGCGCTGATGCACTATTCCTGGCCGGGAAATGTGCGCGAGCTGGAGAACGCGTTGGAATCCGCCGTGGCGCTGAACCGCACCGGCATGATTGTGCCGGAAGACCTGCCGGACAAGGTGCGGGCCGAAGTCGCCGAAAACAAGGGCATCGAGGATTTCGACGCCGACCTGCCGACCCTGGAGGAGATCGAGCGGCGCTATCTTGCCCACGTGCTCAAAGTGACCGGCGGCAACAAGGTCAAGACCTCGGAAATTCTGGGCATCGACCGGCGCACGCTCTATCGCAAGGCGGAGAAATATAAGCTGCTGGTTTGAGAATTTTGGCGGAGTCGTGATGCGGTGTGCGAACCGCCGCTTCATGTCTCCGCCAAAGTTGGATGCAAGCGCCCCGGGCCCGGCGGGGCGGAAGTCATTTCTATCCCAGAAATCCTAACAGCTCCGCATTCACGCGCTCGGCGTGGGTCCAGGGGATGCAGTGCGGGCCGTCCTTGATGATCTCAAGGTGCGCGCCGGGAATCAGCTTGGCGGTGCGAAGTCCCGAGGCGCCGATGGGTACGATTCGGTCCGCATCGCCGTGCAGGATAAGAGATGGAGTGTTGACCTTGGCCAGGTCCTCGCGGAAATCTTCATGCCAGGTGGGAACGCAGACGAGGCTCGCTGTGGGAGAGGCCGAGCAGGCGACATTCCAGCTTGCCCTCACCGCGTCTTCGCTGATGCGTGAACCCATGAGCTGGTCGGTGTTGTAAAAGTCCTTGAAGAACTGGGTGAAGAAGGCGTAGCGATCCGCGGTGATGGCCTTCTGAATCCCCTGAAATACGCTGGCGTCAACGCCCTCGGGATTGTCGGCAGTCTTGAGCAGATAGGGTGGAACCGAGCTGATGAACACAGCCTTCCGAACGCCCTTGGAGCCGTACTTTCCCAGGTAGCGCGCCACTTCGCCGCCACCCATGGAAAAGCCGACCAGGGCGAAATCATTCAGCTCGAGATGAGTGACGACCCGGCGCAGGTCTTCGGCGAAGGTGTCGTAATTGTAGCCGGTGGTTGGCTGGCTGGACTTTCCAAATCCCCGGCGGTCGTAAGTGATCACCCGATGACCTGCGCCAAGCAGCACCGCCGTCTGCTTTTCCCAGGAAGCTCCGCTGAGGGGATAGCCGTGGATCAATACCACCGGTTTGCCGGCGCCGTGATCCTCGTAATAGAGGTCGATATTCCCCGAATTCTCTTTTCCCACCGTAATATGCGGCATGAAGGGTCTCCTTATGCGTTTGAAGTTGAGTGGCCGCCAGCAGTTGGATGCAATCGATTCAGGGAAAGTTCCCGCGGATATTTAATTTTGGGCGGTGCGGCCGTAGGTTGACCTTTGCGGATCGTTAGCGTGGCGGAGAAACCGCGCACCCGACCTTGTCGCTCTACCACCCTCGTTCGCCGTGGCGAATGCCGGGATTGCGTTCCGCTCGAGGTAGCGCACCGGGAAGGCGATTCAGCCGGCTAAAGAACGGCTTCAGCAAGAATTAACGTACCATTGGGCATCTTTCGCGTTACACTTTGCCCAACACAAAATTTGCGGATTCACGAAACGCCGGCGTGCACACCCGCGAAAGCAGCGGGGTTTATAATCGGGATCTGGGGGCAGTCGAAGTTGGTAAATTAAAGGAGACATTTATGGCATTTGGGTTGGACGATTCCTTCAATCAGCCCGTGACCAAGGCTGATTTTCTCGCCCTGCAAAAGCAGATTATGGAGAGTTCTCAGGAGATCAATAAAACTCTGGAAAGAATTGCCATTTCATTGGAGAAGCAAACCGGGACTATTCCTCGATAGCAGCCAATCGCGCACACAAAAAATCTTTCAGAACTGCGTGTTGGTTTGGAGCTTCCAGTCGCGGCGCTCTGTTTCCGTCCTTCCGGGGCGCGATGCCCCCGCTATTCCCGCTCTGCTAAGGTTTGGAATGGCGCCCTGCCCACCTCAAGTTGTCCTCTTTAACCGCCCCCAAGTGATGTGTTAAACTTGTAAAGATAGCTTCTGTACGATCAAGCCTATGCCAGTCGAAAAATTATCTTGGAAGCGACGGCTGCCGGGGTGGTTCCTCACCTTGGCCCTGTGCGTTGCGCCAGCCTGGGCAAACCCGCAAACGCAAGATTTAAGAGGGGTTGTCTTCACACAGCAAAATGCTCCACTGTTGGGAGCGCGCTGCACCCTGACCGGGACAGGCTTGCGTGCCGAGGGTCTGGTGGTGACCACAGGCGAGCGCGGGAGGTTTGAATTCTCGGGCCTTGAGCCCGGACTCTACAACCTGACTTGTGTCGCGCCCCAGCACTTTCCCGTCACCGAAGAGGGAATCAAGGTGAGCCCGGGAAATCAAGAAATTCTCCGGATCGTGCTGCCCGACGCGGAAAAGCTCCATCAAACCATTGAAGTGCATGAGCAGGCGACGCCGCTCGGAACCGAATCCGCCACTAGCCCCGCGCAGCACGTCAACTCGAAGCAACTGGAGTCCCTGCCACTGATTCAGGAGCAATTTCAATCCGCCCTGACTCTGGTCCCAGGCGTGGTTCGCACCCCCGATGGCAAAATCAACGTGAAGGGCTCGACCGAAGGCCAGAGCATGTTGACGGTCGATTCCACCGAGATGGTGGATCCGATCACCGGCAGCTATTCGATCGACCTTCCGCTCGATGCCATTGAGTCGGTTGATGTCCTGAAGACTCCCTATAGCGCCGAGTACGGTCACTTTTCCGGCGGGCTCACCACCGTGGTCACCAAGCCGCCTTCCAACAAATGGGACGTTCAGTTGTTCGACGTTGTCCCCTCCTTCTTCATTGAGAGTGGGCACATTTCAGGCGTCTCCGGAAACAGCCCGCGCATCCGCCTTACCGGACCGATTCACGGTTACAAGTGGACGATGTCCGAAGCCTTCACCTATTTCATGAACAAGCAGATTGTGCGCGGTCAGCCCTGGCCCAATGACATCACCAAGCGCCAAGGGGTGAACTCCTTCACCAATTTACAGTACATTGTTTCCGAGCAGCACCTGCTGACCTTCAACGTGCATATCTTCCCCTCGCGCCTGCAATTTGCCAACATCGACTCGCTGATTCCGCAGTCGGCGTCGTCGGATTATGGCCAGAGCGGCTTCTCCGTGGGCATCAACGACCGGAAGGTGTTTGCGTCAGGTGGGCTCTTGAGTTCGACTTTTCAGGGGACGTGGTTTGCCAGCTACGGCCACGGGCAGGGAATTGCCGATATGCTCGTAACCCCCGAAGGCTGGGGCGGAAACTACTTTAATCGCTATACGCGCACGGGACACGAGGGGGAGGGAAGAGAGACCTATCAGTTCCCGCATAAGAGCTGGCACGGCAAGCACGAATTGAAAGTCGGCGCCGACGCCGTGTACCGGGTTTACAGCGGTCTGAGCAACTCCGCGCCCGTCCTAGTGCAACGCGTTGATGGCACACTCGCGCAATCAATCGATTTCAGTGGACCTGGTTCCCTCCAGGCGCACGATATGGAAATCGGTATTTTCGCGCAGGATCATTGGGAGCTTGGCGACCGCGTGGCCTTTGACGGCGGCTTGCGGTTTTCGGGCCAGACTTTGGGAAAGGCGGATGCCGTATCGCCGCGGCTGGCTCTTACTTATGCCCCGGGACACGACAATCGCACCATCATCCGCGGCGGAGTTGGCGTGTTCTATTCCAGCCTGCCCCTGATGGCCGGAAGCTTTGCCAGCAATCCCGTCCGCACGCTGACGGACTACGATGAATCCGGCGATCAAGTTGGAGCGCCGGTCAGCCTGCCTAACGTCTATGCGCGCGTCAACAAGGGTGTGTACGCGGTCCTCCCGGGGGGACAGGATTTGGACAGCACGCCCTACAACATCACCTGGAACGCGGAAGTGGACCGCCAGGTGCAGTCGAACGTCACGTTGCGCTTCAGCTACCTTTCGAGCCTCACGCGGGATCTCTTCCTGGTTGGCCCCCAAACTTTGGCCGGAGATGGTCCGGCGCTCCTGATGACCAACAGTGGCGGTTCGCGCTATTCCGAGTTTGAAACCACGGCCATGGTGCGCGCGGGCAAAGCCGCCAATCTGAACATCTCCTACGTGCATAGCTCCGCGCGTGGCGATTTGAATAGCTTCACCCAGGAGTATGTGCCCTTTGAACAGCCCGTTATTCGGCCGGACTTCATCGCCGCGCTCAACTCCGACGTCCCCAACCGGCTGATCACCTGGGGGCAGTTCAAGGTTCCCTGGAAGATCACCGCGAGCCCGGTGGTGGACGTTCACACCGGCTTCCCCTATTCCGCCATCGATGCGCTTCAGAATTATGTCGGCCAGCCTGATAGTCTTCGCATGCCAATCTTCGCGTCGTTCGACCTCAAGCTCTCCAAGGACTTCCGCATCAAATTCCTTCCCTGGGTCAGGAATCACACGGTCCGGGGGTCAATCACCATCTACAACGTCACCAACCATTTGAATCCGCGCGACGTCTATAACAACATCACTTCGCCCAACTTCGGCCACTTTGCCGGTCCCCAGCACCGCTTCCTCGATCCGATCGTGGATCTGGTTTATTGACCCTGCGAACTAGATTGTTTGGCCACGTCGCTGCCTGAATATTCTGCAATCGCTATTGTTTTGAAGCCCAAGAAGCGAGAGAATCCCCCTGATTGGCGGTGCCATGGACTATTCCCTGATGCAATTCGTTCCCAAGCAAGGCGCTGAAATTCTCCTGGTGCTTTTCCTTTCCTTCCTGCTCGGGCTGGAGCGGGAAGAACAGAAGGTGGCTTCGGAGCAATTCCGGTTTGGCGGAGTTCGTGCCTTTCCGCTGCTCGGATTGTTCGGCTACGCGCTCTGTCTTATTCCGGAGGGAAACCTCGTGCTCCCGGCGGTCGGTCTCGCCGTGGTTGGAGTCTTCCTGGCGCAATCCTACCATCACAAGCTTGCGGTGTTCGCAAACGCGGGAATGACCACCGAGCTCTCCGGCCTGGTCGTCTACGTCACCGGAGCGCTCGTCGCCCACGGGCAGTATTGGGTGGCGACCACACTGACGGTGCTCGGCGTGGTGTTGCTGGAGTTGAAGACCGCGCTCGAAAGTCTCACCAAGCGCCTGCCCGGCCATGAAATCCTCACCTTCACCAAGTTCCTGTTGCTCACGGCGGTGATCCTGCCCATTGTTCCCAACCGCGTCTTTGGCGCCTTCGGTTTCAATCCCTTCAAAACGTGGCTGGTGGTTGCCGCGGTCAGCGCCATTTCTTATGGCAGCTATCTCTTGCAGGTGTGGACCAAGGGACGCGGCGGGGTTTTGCTCGCGGCGTTGCTCGGTGGAGCCTATTCCTCCACGCTGACCACTGTCGTCCTGGCAAAGCGCGCGCGTGACGAATCGCGGCCGCATCTCTATTCCGGCGCGATGCTGCTGGCCTCCGGAGTCATGTATCTGCGCCTGCTTGCGCTGCTGGCCATATTCAACCGCCAACTGCTTCACCGGCTGGGACTGCCTTTCCTGTTGCTCGCCGCGGCTGCGCTTCTGGGTGGTTGGCTTTGGATGCGCCGCCCGGACGAGGGCGCCCGAAAAGAAGGTGAGGCGTTTGAGCCGAAGAATCCGCTGGAGCTGGGCGCGGCGTTTTTGTTTGCCGGACTCTTTGTGGCCATGCTGTTCATCACCCACTTCGCGCTGCTCTATCTGGGCCGCGCCGGGCTCTACTCGCTGGCGGGAGTCATGGGAGTCACGGACGTCGATCCCTTTATCCTGAGCCTCGCGGAGTCGGCCTCCACGCTCACGCCCGTCGCCCTCGCCGGCGGAGCCATCCTCATCGCCGCCGCCAGTAACAATTTGATTAAGGGCGTCTACGCCTACGGTTTCTCCGACCGCCGCACCGGCCGCCAGGGACTCGCGCTCCTCGCGGCCCTCGCACTGCTGGGCTTGCTGCCCCTTTTTGTCTGAATCAGGTCCGACATGCAGCGCCGAATCGTCCCGCCTTGGCAAGCGAGTTGCTAAGTCTGGTTAGTTTGTGCTTTTGTTCTTAGTTTCCAGTCGGAGGCGTTTCATGCGTTCACTCGAGCGAGTCCGCGCCCTGGTGGCGGGTAAGCCGGTTGACCATCTGCCTGTGCAGCCGGTCATCATGATGTTTGCCGCCCGCCATTATGGCATTCCTTATATTGATTACACCAAGGACGGCCGGCTGATGGCCGCCGCGCAGAGCAAGCTCGTTCAGGACTTTGGCATCGATTGCCTCCTGACCTGCTCCGACCCGGCGCGCGAGGTGATCGATATCGCCGGCGATGGAAGCGTGAATTGGTATGAGGATCAGGGGCCGGCAATCTGCGAGGAGCGGGCGGCATTACTCGACAAGGCACGGCTCAAAACCTTCCGCATCCCGGATCCGCTCGGTGGCGGGCGCATGCACGACCGGATTCACGGCATCGAAGCCATGCAGAGGGAGTTCCGCGGCGAAGTCTCCATTGTTGGCTGGGTGGAAGGCCCGCTGGCGCTGGGCCAGGAGCTGCGCGGCCTCAGCCACTGCATGACGGATTTTATCGACGATCCTCCGTTCATGAAGGACCTGCTCGATTTCACCGCGGAAGTGGCCGTGCACTATGCCGAGGCGCAGATTCAGGCCGGAGCCGATACGATTGGCATGAGCGATGCCGCCGCCAGCATGATGGGGCCAACCCACTACAAGGAGTTCTTATTCTCCCGCCAATTGCGCGTGGTTGAATCCATCCGTCAAGCCCATCCGGAAGTCATTGTGCGGTTGCACATGTGCGGCAACACCGACGCGCTGATTCCCCAGATGAAGCAGCTCCCGGTACACATCTACGAACTCGACTCTCCCACGAATCTGCCGGTGGCGCGCGCCACCTTGGGGCCCAACCGGGTCATTTTGGGCAATGTGGCCACGATTACCGACATGCTGGAGGGCAACCCGGAGCAGGTCTATGAGGCCTCGCGGCGCTGCCACCGAACCTGCGGGAAGTTCCACATCGTGGGGACCGGTTGCGAACTCCCACCCACAGCCCCGGATGAGAATGTGCGCGCCATGGTCCGATATTCCTGCGAGCACAAGCCCGGGGAGTTTGAATCCGCCGCCGCGGCATGACTGTTTCGGACTATATTACCGATTCCTCCGGCGCCTTTCTGTTCTTCCCCTGCACTTGTCCATGGAGGGCGCCGGAGATGTGCTGTGGCCATCGCCCTTGGTCGACTTGAGTTCCCCTGTCGCTCGGTGTAATGTCCTGAGCGCCACTTCCGTCGCAAGGGAGGATACCAACCCATGGACGCATTGACACCGGAGATCCCCCCCACTCCTTACAAGAATCGCCGTGGATGGCTCATCGCTTTTGGAATCTTCGAGATTCTGATGGGGTGTTTCAGCCTTCTTTTGTTTGGCTTCTTTATTTTTGCCTTCTATGGCGCCGTCGCTAGTGGAGGATCTTTCAGTAATGGACCGGGCGGGTCCTCCATGCGCCCTGTTATGCTCGCTCTTGCCTTCGTTCAATATGGGGTCATGGCCGCAATTTTCTTCGTGGGTGGAATTGGTTCCATCCGATGCAAGAACTGGGCGCGAGTCTTGATGCTGGTGGTCAGCGGCCTCTGGTTGGGATTCGGCGTCATGACCACGGGATTCATGGCTTTTGTTCTCCCCGTCACTTTTCGGCAGATGCCTACCCCGGTAGCACCGGTGATCCTCCACGGAATGATGATCGTCATGTTTATCGTCATGATCGGATTGGGAATTGTGCTTCCCTCGATACTCCTGCTCTTCTACTCCCGCAAGAATGTGAAGGCAACCTGCCTTGCCCGGAAAGCGGCGCAAGCTGAATCCGGGCTGCACCCCGTGCCGCAGGCTGGAACCTCCCTGTCCCCTCGGCAATTCTGGGCGCGTGGGAGGCGTTCAGCGCGCTTTCGGGGGTTTGCGCGATCTTCTTCCGAATTGACCGTCCTGTTCGGAGTTGCGCTGCATGGAACCGCGGCGGCCCTGGTGATGCTGATCTATGCTGCGTTCGGCGCGGCTGCGGCGTGGTACATCTTTCACAAGCAGTTTATCGGCTGGACGCTCGCGCTGGTGAAAACCGTTATCTGGACAGCCTCGACGATTGTGAGCTGCTTTCACCTGTCGAGCGTGGAGCAGGCGATGCGCGAATTCGGATTCGATGCGAAAACGATGCGAATCTTCGATCAGTTCCCCCACTTCTTGCTGATGTCGTATGTGGAGGCGATAGCCGCGATGACGGCAACTCTGGTTTTCATCTTCTATGTCCGCAAGTTCTTCCCCGCAGAAGCCCAAGCCTGAGAAATTTCACTTCGGGGCGCAGCCACCCGATAGCGGCAATCATGTCTCGACCGTCCTCAGTGATTCCGATGGAAACCGAAGACAGCGCCACGTTTCCGGTTTTCAAACTGGACCATTACCGGCGAGATCCGACAATTGACTTCAGCGCTCTTGAACGATATATTTCGCACGCTTTCTTCAAGGCATACACAAGACAAAGGAACGTTATGAAACCCCTTCGATCGCTCTGCATGGTTATCGCGGGCGGAGACCGTGGTTGTCGATTTTCAACTTTGATCGTGAGGCAGCACAATGAACAGGCGCTTCTTCGTTTGGAATTCCGTTGCTGGAATCGCCGGCATTAAGAAGGGACTCTCCTGGGTTCAGGATAGCCTGCTCGGATTGACGGGCCGCGGAAGAGCGGTGAATGGTGCTGCTCCTGAGGGCGAGCTGCCGGCGATCCCGATGGCGTCACGAAATCGATCACTCTGGAGTTCGGAGTCCAGGACATTGTTCCCTCGCGGTGGGACGGCGAAGTCTCGATTTCAGATGGAACTATTTTGAAGATTCGCGGCCACCACTTTGAGGAAGACGACAAGGTGGTCGATGCGTCGCGCTGGCAAGCCTCGACGACCGCCTGGCCGCCGTCCGTGGGTAATGGCGACCTGAATCCTAAAGAACAGACGCGGCCGCATGCGACGCCGGTCAAGACCGTTGGCGTGACGATCTACTTCCAGGGTCCGGAAACGGCGCGAATCCGCGTGCGCATCATCGGCGCCGATTACGGGTCTCCCCTGAACAAAATCGCGGGTTCGTCGGAGATGGCCTACCTTGCGCCTCCCGTCAAAGAGTTTGATTTTCTCGTTTCCGACGTGCCCGCGGCCGGCCCTTTGTATCTTCTTGCCGCGCGCGTTGTGGCCTTTCGCACCCCGCCGGTGGAGCAACTCTCCGGGGCCGGCAGCGATGTGGATTATCCCTCCCTGGCAATCGGCCGCGATGGGAGCGTTTGGGTGGCCTGGTCCGGGTATCAGGATTCCGCCGACCATCTCTGGCTGCGCGAGTTCAGCGGAGGGAAATGGTCAGAGCCCATCAAGGTGAATGAAAATCCAACTGAGGTTGGGTCGTGCGCGGTGGCGGTTGACGGTGAGAACCGCGTGTGGGTTGTCTGGTCCGAGCGTATCGATTCCGATTGGCACTTGATGTCGCGATGCTATGAGCGTGCTACGTGGCGCCAGACCAGGCAAATCTCGAAGGAAGTGGGGAACCATGTCTTCCCATGCTTAACGGTAGACCATCAGGGCAATCTTTATCTCGCCTGGCAGAGCTTCCGCGGTGGGGCATCCAGTATCTACTTCAAGGCGCTTCACGGAGACGTTTGGCAGGATGAAATCAAACTGAGCGACGCGAAGAAATCCCCGCGTTCCAATGACTGGAGCCCGGCGATCGCAATCGACCGCTCGGGAACGGCCTGGGTGGCGTGGGATAGCTATCAGACGGGGAGCTACAACATCCTGCTGCGCCCGGTGAAGGACGGCGTCCCCGGCGAGCTCCTCCGCGTCACAGATTCCCCGCGTTTTCATGCACATCCGAGCCTTGCTGTGGACGACCAGGACCGTCTCTGGATCGCCTATGACGAAGCCGACGAAAACTGGGGCAAGGACGTGGGATACCACTTTTCCGGCGGTACGGCGCTCTACCAGTCGCGTACCATCCGGTTCGCCATCCGCGCGGGGGACCAGTGGCTTGAGCCGCGCGCCGACCTGCGTGACGCACTAGGTCGTTTCTCTCATGGATTCATACAGTTACCGCGACTCTTGGGGGACGGCAAGGGCGGCATGTGGGTCCTTTTCCGCTCGCGAGTGGATTCCAAACTCGCCATGACCCGATTTGCCGCCGGCGCGCAGTGGGATTTGATGGCGTCGCCACTATTCGGGGGACACTTGGTCCGAGCCGGTGATGTTTCCGGAGAGCACCGTGCTGCGCAACCAGGAAAGCCCTTTTGCAGCGGTGACGGATGTTGACGGCCGGTGCTGGGCAGTGTGGGCGGCGGAGGGCGTGTTCGGCGCGTCATTCTCCGCACCCTCAGGGGAGCCTATGGACCTGGGCCCTCGCGCCGCTGAGCCTCCGGCGCGGAAGGCTGCCGAGCCGCGCGAGCGGGAAAATGTCTCGGCCCTACGCAACTATGTGATCAAGTCCGGGCGGAAATCCTACCGCATTTTCCGCGGCGACATGCACCGCCACACCGAGATCTCTCTCGACGGCGCGGGCGAGGGGAGCCTGATCGATGCCTACCGCTACGCCATCGACGCCGCCAATTTCGATTTTGTGGCGGTCACCGACCACATGCACGGGCTCAGCGAATTCTCCTGGTGGCGCGGTGAAAAAACCGCCGAGATGTTTCACGTTCCGGGGTTCTTCATCGCCCTATTCGGCTACGAGCGCAGCATTGGATTCCCAAACGGCCATCGGAATGTGGTTTCCCCCAAGCGCGGCGTGCACTTCCTGCCGGTGGATCCGCACGAAAACATGGGGCAGGGCAGAACCCTGGCATTGAACATGGTCGACACGGAAATGCAGATGGCCGCCGGGAAACCTCTGGGAGACCAGGTCAAGGATATCGTCCGCAGCGCCGATGTCTTGTATCCCTACCTGCGCAAGCACGGCGCCATTGCCATGGCCCACACCCCGGTCAACGCGGTGATGGGCACGGACTGGGGCGGGCCCGAAGGATTCACGACCGACCCCGAGGTGGAGCCGCTCGTGGAGATTTTTCAGGGCTCCAGAATTTCTTCCGAACATGAGGGCGCGCCGCTCACTCCGTCTAAGCACGAACCCGGAGCTTCAACATGGCGAGGCGGGCGGGCATCAGCATCAGGGATGGGTTTGGAACGCCTGGCAGAAAGGCTACAAGCTGGGCGTGCAGGCGAGCTCGGACCACATCTCGACGCACTGTTCCTACAGTTGCATAATTGCGGAAGAGGGCACGCGCGAAGGTCTGCTCGACGCCATGCGCCGCCGCCATTGCTACGGCGCGACCACAAACATCATTCTGGATTTTCGTTTGCGCAACGAATCGGCGGAATACCTGATGGGAGATGAAGCCCGCACGCGCGTGATTCCTACGCTTGTGGTCAAGGCCGTGGAGCAAGCGCCGTCGCCCGTGTCCACGTGATTCGCGACAACCAGTACGTCCATACTCACCAGGGCACCGGGCCGGAAATTGAGTTCACCTACCGCGAAGAGGGCTTGGCATCGGGCGAGCATTACTACTACGTCCGCTTGGAGCAGGTGGACGGCCACGTCGCCTGGGCCAGCCCGATTTGGGTGAAGTATGAGTCTTGGGGCCATCATTTTCGGGTCCGCTGTATGGAATGCCTGACGGTGAACTGATCGAGCAAGGGAGCGGGAAACCGAACTGCCAACTCAGGTCGTTCTAGTTGGCCTAACACGCCTTGTAACGCCATAATCGGTCTAAGCCGGTCTATGATGACTTAGGTTTCTGGGGTAACCGCAATTTTACAATTCAAATTTTTGAAAGTTTTGAAAATTTTCGTCGGAAACTTTTCGCGAAATTTTGAGTCCCCCGGAAGCGCGCGCGGGCTCGAGAGGGCTAATTTTTTCGCTCGCTACCCGCACCTCAACCTGCGTGCCTTCGCCGGGCTTGGAATTCACCGACAGCCTGCCGTTGATCAGTCGCACCCGTTCTTCCATGCTCACCAGTCCCAGGCCGCCCCCCTTGTGCGCGGAGTTCACATTAAACCCCCTGCCGGAATCACGGATCTCCATCACCGTCTCCTGGCCCCTCCGTGCCAGCCTGACGGACGCGGTTTTCACATGGGCGTGCTTGCGGACATTCTCCAGGCTCGCCTGCGCCACGCGGTAGAAGCAGAGGGCCACCTCCTCCGGCAGTGATACCGGTTCGTTCTCTTCCGTGAAATTTACGTTGATTCCACTCAGCCTGGAAAAGGTGGCGCATTCGGCTTCCAGCGCCGACGCCAGGCCCAATTGCATCAACGCGGCCGGGTGCAACGCGTGCGAAAGGTCATGGGCGGACTTGGTGGCCTCGCTGATTTCATGGCTGACTTCGCGCAGTTCGCGGGCCAGGTCGGGCTGGGCGGAGAGGCGGCTTGCCACATTCCCAAGCATCAAGTTGAGCCCCGCCAGCCGGGGGCCGAACGAGTCATGGAGTTCGCGGGCAATTCTTTTTTCCTCCTCTTCCGCCCCCACCATCTGCCGCGCCAGGAGCAGGCGAATTCTCTCCTGCGCAGCCTTGCGTTCCGTGATGTCCTCGATGACCAGAAGAATCTTGGGCGAACCGCCATCGGTAAGCTGGCGCGCGTTGAGCAGCATCGTCTTGATGCCGATGGCGGGGAATTCGTGCTCTACTTCATAGTTCACAACTTCTTTCTTTTCCGGCAGAACTTTTTCCAGCAGCTCGCGCAGCCGGGGAATATCCCATTGGTTGTCCCCCAGTTTCCAGAGAAGTTTCGACTCCGTTTCCTCTCTCTTGACGTGAAAGGTCTTGTAAAAGCCCTGACTGGCCAGCAGCACCGAAAGGTGGGAGTCCAGGACCAGCAGAGATCCCCGCATGGTCTCGACAATGGCCGTTGAATACTGTTTGACGTCGTGAATATCCACCAGAACCACCAGGATGCCTTCCACTCGACTGGCTGCCGATTGGTAAGGCCGCATGCGCAGCGCGTACCAATGTCCCTTCTGGTCGCGGACCTCGCGCTCCACCGCAATCCGGTGCTCAACCACCTCGCGGGCCATCCGATCCAGGTCCGGGATGTGCAGATTCACCCGGATTTCGCTGATGGGACGTCCGATGTCGGCGGAAACCAAATTCAGCAGTTGTTTCCCCACCGGCGTAAAGCGGCGAATGCGCCGGTCGTTTCCCAGGATGAGAATGGGCATTTCGATGACATCCAACAGGCTGTTGAGGTCGGCGGCGGTTTGCGCGAGTTCCACATTGCGCTGGTGCAATTCCTCATTCAGGGTTGTCAGCTCTTCGTTGGAGGATTGCAGCTCCTCCTTGGCGGTTTGCAGCTCCTCGTTGGTGCTTTGCAGTTCTTCGTTGCTGGAAAGCACCTCCTCGTTGGCGGCGCGGAGCTCCTCGGCGGCGGCCTCGTGGTCTCCCACCAGCGAACGCAATTGCTCCTGCGCGGAGGCCAGTTGCCGCTTCAGGCGTTCCGCTTCACTGTCCTTGAGAGTCTTCTCGAAACTCCGCTGCGATGCGGGGCGGATTTTCTCGGAGATCTCGGGGCGCTGGTTCTGAAAGAGCACCAGAAAATCCACGCTTTTGCGCGATCGGCCGGGAACCGGGACGGCCTCCACATCCAGGCGATAGGTTTGGCCGTTGCGGGTGAAGGGAATGCCCTCGCGATGTGCCGGGATTCCGAGCTTTTTCGCCTCCTGGATCGCCGCGCGGGTCTCCAGAATGAGTTCCGGCCGAACCAGTTTCAGCAACTCGAAGCTCGCTTCTCCCTGCGCCGGACCCAGAAAGGGGCCGGTGTCGCCTTGAAAGTGGAGAATGTGCAAATCCCCATCCACAATAAAGCCCGGCGGCGCGTAACGCTCCAGGACGATGCGTTCGGCCTGTTTCCGCAGGTCAAAGGGAGGAGCGGGCTGGCTCCGTAAAGGCAGGGCCGCATGGGACCTGCCGTATTCGGTCAATCCAAAATCCGGCAGCGGGTTCGGGGCCGCGGGCTTTCGGGAATAAACATTGGCTTTGCGGTTGGCGGGAGAAAACAGGTTTGCCGCCGCGCTGACCCCCTCGGACTTTCCCAGAATCAGAAAACCCGCGGGCTTCAGAGCGTAGTGGAAAAACCCCAGAACTTTTTTCTGCATCGCCGGCGCCAGATAGATCAGCACGTTCCGGCAACTGATCAGGTCCATGCGCGAAAAGGGAGGGTCCCGGGTCAGATCGTGCCGGGCGAATACGCACATTTCGCGGATGGGTTTGACCACCTGGTGGCCGCCTTCCCGCTTCACGAAGAAGCGGCGCAGGCGCTCCGCCGACAGGCTGGCGGTGGAGGCTTCGGCATAGATAGCGGCCCGCGCCTTCTGGATGTCCGCCTCGCTGATGTCGGTGCCGAATATCTGAATCGCCGGGTGGCTCGCCGTCTCGCCCCAAAGCTCGTGCAGGGAGATGGCCAGAGAATAGACCTCTTCGCCGGTGGAGCATCCCGGCACCCAGATGCGGAGCGGTTCGCCCAGTCGCGCCGCGATGCGCGGAAGGATGAATTTCTGCAATGTCTGATGGACCTCGGGTTCGCGGAAAAATGCCGTGACGTGGATCAGAACATCCTGGAACAGAGCCTTGACCTCGTCGGGATGCTCCTGCACAAATTTCAGGTATTGCGCCAGGTTCTCGCATTGGCGCACCACCATGCGCCGGGAAATCCGCCGCTGAATGGTCGCTTGCTTGTAATACGTGAAGTCCACTCCCGTCGCGGTCCGCAGCAGCCGGAAGATTTTCAGGAGATTGCCGTCCTCTCCGGAAGGCGCCTCCTCGATGGGGGGTTGCCGGGCGATATCCAGATAAGGGTACCGGCCGATGCGCGCGAGTTCCCGGGCAATCTTTTCCGGCGGCAGCACCAGATCCACGCATTCCGCGGCCACCGCGCTCAAGGGCATTCCCGGATACTTGGCAGAGTGCTCGTCCTGGGCAAAGGTGATTCCGCCCTCGGACTTGATGGCTTGCAGGCCCTTGGTTCCATCAGAGCCGATTCCCGAAAGAATCACGCCAATGGCGAGGCCTTGCTGGTCCGCGGCGAGCGAGTGGAGGAACGAGTCGATGGGGGAATACCGTAGTTCTCCCGTCGGGCGCGCCACCAGCCGCAGCCTGCCCGCCTGGATGGTCATCTTGGTGTTGGGGGGAATTACGTAGACATAATTGGGTTCCACCGCCATGCCGTCCTGGACTTGAAAGACTGGCATCGCCGTGTCCCTTTCCAGCAGGCGATTCAACATGCTCTCGTGCGCGGGGTCCATGTGCTGAACCAGCACAAAAGCCATTCCCGTCTCTGCGCTCAGAGCTTTCAGGAACGACCCGAAGGCTTCCAAGCCTCCCGCTGACGCCCCAATGCCCACGATGGGGAAAGGTCGGCTGGGATGACGCTCGATGATTCGCGAAATCGTGGCGGGATTTCGTTCCGTCGATTTCCCTGCGCTCTTGCTCTTGCGCCTTCCCGCATTCTCCTGGGCAACACGGATGGCAGGTTTGGGCCGTGCTGCGCCATTCTGCTTGGGTTCGCGGCCAAGGCGGGGGCGTGAGGATTGGGGTCCGCCGGATTTCTTCCTCATCGGAAACTCCCTGCTGTAGTTTGTGAGATGGAGGAAACTGCGCTACGCACCTGAGATCATGCGCCTTTGTCGCGGGAGAATGCAAGAGGATCGATGGTCGGCGGGGCGAGAGGTGGCGTCGCGACGGAGTTTGCGGCAGCCCTGCCGTAAAAGACGCCTTTCCTTCTCCGAGGGGTCACAGGTCCGCCGTGGCGGAAGAAGGTGTCCGTCAGCCGACGGCCAGATGAGGGGTTACTTTCGGCCCCATCGCGAGGTCAATCACCTTAATGCCTCTGGCTCTGCCGGAGGATAGTCACCCTGCCGGCCCATCGCATTTCAATCTGCGTCATCGGCGAAATCTGCGGAAGTGTGGCTGAAGGCCGGCGCGGGTGGCGCAGGCATCGTTGCGGATGTCCGCGCCACATTGACGAGTCCAGCAGCTTGTCAGTGGCTTGTGAGGTGGAGGCTCGGGTCGCCCCAATGGAACGGGGCGCCACCCGTGAATTTATCGAGCAGTTGTATGGAAACGATGTCTGTGCCACCCAGGTTTTCCCTGGATCTCTGCTTTTATTTGGCACATCGTTCCGGGCAGGCCAGGATGACCTTTGCCAGGCCAGCCGAGAATGTTTCGAGATTATACGTACTCGCGCATAACTGATACCCCCGGTTTCCCATCTGCCTTGCCTTATCGGGATGAGCGAGTAAGTAAGCGGCGGCGTCGCGCCATCCTCCCACATCACCTGGATCGACCCAAATCCCGATTCCCTCTTTTTCGATATCCAGATCGATGCAACGGTTCCTGGTCATGATGACAGCTTTTTGCATCACCATAGCATCAAGAAGACTTGTTAAACCGGCCAGAGAATGAGTCTCAATTAAAGGGATCGCGATTGCATAAGCTCGATTGTATTCAGCCAGCAAATCGAAATTGGGGATGCCATTGTGTGTCGGATGATTGTAGCTAACGGTAACATTGGCAGGTAGATGGCTTAGGGTGGGGGCACTTCGACCCGAGCAATAGATCTTCAGAGGATAATTAATCTCCGAGAACGCCCGTACGAGAGTATCATGATCTCTTGCGGTTTTTCCCGCACTCAGGATGAAACCATTTTGAGGTTCTGTAGGCGAAGCGGCGTTTCCCTTGTCGTAAAAGGGGAGGTCAACACCCCAATCAAGGACGCATGCTCTTTCCCCTCCGATACCAAACTTATCTTCGAGATCTTGCCGCACTGTACGACTTAAACACACCAATTTGTCATGTCCTTTGACATAGATATTTGTCCTTCTGCTTTTAGGGATTGGATGATGGACAATGGCGATGATCGGTTTACGAAAGACCCCGATGTACCTAAGGATTGACAGAAGGAGTGTGTTATCTTGGCACGCCGAATACACGAGGTCATATCTTGAATAGTTCAGGAGGACCCGCACCTGCTGATCCAGAAAATCCGCGATTCTAAGGATTTTCCCTATTTTGTTGAGCGCGCTATTCCTCTTATGCGGCAATATATCCACTTGAATGCCATAAGCAGACAAATGCGTAATCCCCCATAAATGCTGGCCTGGGGTTTCTCCTCTCCCCCAGGCCTGAAAGATCAGGTCCATCGGATAGTTATTTATGAATACAATTCTCATAATTACCGATCACTGGTGCAAAAACCGGGACAGCACCCGACTGCACCCCTCGGTTGAGACAGTGCAAACAGGGACAGTTTACCATTCACTGCAAAGGTCTTGGCGGTTGCAGTAAAGCACAAGATGATGGCGCGGGCGGGTAAAGCGGAGGCGGGGATCACCGAGGCGGAAGAGAATGCAGTCCACGTTCTACGAAGTCCATATCAGCAAATGTGCGGACGCGGGTGGCGCATTGATTTTTGTGTCTGCGCCACGTCAAAGTCGCCCATCGAGCCTTCCGGCCGCATACCTACGCGGCAAGGTATGCGCCGCCCGCGAGGCCCGAAACGCGCCGGGGCTTTCGCTCTGCGGCTGGTTGGGCCCTCGATTTGCTCCCCGGAGAAGTTTGTTTACTATGCCGCCCCCGAATAGGCACGTGCTCGGCTCGCGTCCGCCCTTAGAGCGTTGATTCAAAAAGGCAAAGCGAGAATTTTGTCCGTTTCGTGCCCCCCTTGCCGAATTTCGCCAGAAAACATCATTCAGCGCCATTCAGCGTCATTCCCCACTTGAAAGCCAGAGTATCCGCAATTCTACAATTCAAATTTTTGATAATTTTTCGAAAATTTTCGTTTCGAAATTTTCGCAAAATTTCGATTCTATTTTTCGCGCGCGGAATTTTAAAAGCCCCAAGCCAAAATTATTTCGCGCAATAAATCCTCATGTAAAATTCGTGGCCGCGCAAGCACTGAAGGGCGCGCGACGTGCCTAGGACACTACCAACCCGATAATTCAGCGGCCCAATATGCCTATTCGGAGTAAGATGATGGGCTGAGTTGGGCCGGTGGAAATTGCACCGGGCCGGTTTGTCCTAAAAGCATCCGATTCGGCCAATGAAGCGGATCTTCGGGCAACCGGTGGAGATGTCGAAGCAATCTCATTAAGAGACTTGTCTTAATTTGGTTTTATAAGGGAGATGGAAATGGGCTCATCGGTTCGAAATCTGTGCTCGCGAGGATCGTTGTTATTGGCATTGGTTGGCGCGCTGGCCTTCCAAGTGGCGGGGTTCGCGCAAGAGGGAACTGCCGACCTGCTGCAGGAAGGACGACAATTGGAAGACCAGCAAAACTATCCTGCCGCGGAAGATGTTTACCGCAGGGTACTGGCCACCGACCCCGACAATCCCGAAGCCCTCAAGCACCTGGGGATTCTCGAGCAGACCCTCCTGAAGTTCCCCGAATCCATAACCCACTTCAAGCATGTTCTGGCCGATGCTCCCGAGTATCCGCAAGTCAATTTTTTCCTGGGACTGTCCTACTACGCTCTGCATGACTACAAGAATTCCATCGCCAGCTTTCAGGCGGAATTGAAGACTCCAACACCGCATCCGGCCTGCGGGTATTATCTCGGGTTGGCGCTCGACGGAGACGGCCGCTTGAATGCGGCCATTGACGAGATGAATAAGGTTGCGGACAAGAACCCCGGCAAAGCCGATGTGTACTTCCAATTAGCACGGCTGCACATGAACGCTTCCTTCCTTGCCATCGGGCAGTTGCGGAAGATTGATCCCGATTCGCTCCAGATTCACCTCTTGATGGGTACGCTCTACTCCCAGGAGGGCCATTACGAATCCGCCATCACTCAGTACTTGGCAGTGCTGAAAAAGCAACCGGATAGTCCGGGAGTCCACTCTCCCCTGGGGGTGGCGTACTTTTTGACCCACCAACTTGATCAAGCTCAAAAAGAGTTGGAGTTGGCGCTCAAAGAGGCCCCCGATGACCCCCTCGCCAATTTCTACCTGGGGGATTTGGCCCTTCACCTCCATGAATTTAGCAAGGCGCTTCCTTATCTCAAGCAAGCGGTTGCGGCCAATCCGCAGGATGTTGAAGGGAGCCTGTTGCTGGCGCGGTGTTACATATCGCTGAACGACTTCCAACACGCCAAAGAGATTTTGCTCGTTACCGCCAAGCTGGATGCCACGGATCCCCGCAGCCATTACATGTTGGCGGAGGTCTATCAAAAGCTCAATCAGCCCGAGGATCGCCAACGTGAGCTCGATATATTCGATAAGCTCTCCGCCGCGCAGAAGACCAGGGGAATGGACGAGCCGGGGGCAAAATCTCCCGAAAGTCCCGGGCAGAACCCGGGTCCTGCCTCAGCTCCCGAGTCCCACCCGTAGTCAGGGCAGGAAATTGAGCTTTTTACCTTCATTTAAGCCGATTTTAGGACGGCTGCCTGTGACCGGATGGGGCAGAAGAAGGGTTGGGCACTTTCCGGAAACTTGCCGGCGGCCGCGTTTTCTATCCAGCAAGCCATTTAAAATCAGATAGTTGGTGGCTTCCAGCGGTGTGGCCGGAAGGTCTCAAAGGGCGAGGAAGGCTCCTTTTGCCAGCAAGGAGACCGAGGGAAAATCTCATTGCTGATTCCAAGAAACTTTTTAGATTAGTGGGCGGTACTGGGAAGACATTATATGCCCACCAAAAAAGTAATAAAAAACACTTGACGCGGGCAACCCGGGAGTGATAAACCTTTCGTGCGGTTCTACACAGGATTTATTTGGCGTCTGGGTCTTGTGCGTCTTGAGGTGTTTGGCAAATTGAGAGAACGCACGCCGGACTTTAGGATGTTGTGGGGAGTTATCATAATTTCGCTCTTTGACGCTCTCCTGCATGTCTCCTCAATTGCTTAGCCTGTATCACTGCACCACTGCTTCCTTTTTTTTGCGTCGGTTCCACCGGTCACACTTAAGTAATGGAGGATACGGAGATATGTTTAGCCTCAAGCGCTTTTGGGTGCTGGCGACAACGTGCCTTCTATTGACGGGTGCGGCTTTTGCGCAAGTCAATAGAGGCTCGATCACCGGCATTGTTACGGACCAAACCGGCGCCGTGGTCCCCGATGTGGCGATTACCATCACCAACGTCGGAACCGGCGTTGCAAATAACGTAACCAGCAACTCGGACGGCGTTTACAACGTTCCGCTCCTTGACCCCGCAATCTACAAGCTCACGGCAGAAAAGGAAGGGTTTAAGAAGTACTCGCAGACCGGCATCACGGTAAACGTCGGTCAGGTTATCCGCGTGGACTTTGCACTTTCCTTGGGTTCCAAGACCGATACCGTTACGGTCACGGCTTCACCTCTGACGGTTGAGCGCGAAAGCTCTGACCTGGGTACCACGATCACCAACCGCGAAGTGCAAGAGTTGCCGCTGACCAGTTTCGGAGATCAGCGCAGCGCCATGGACTTCATGCAACTTGCCCCCGGGGTAACCGGTGAAGGCAGCAATTCCGGCGGGGCTTTTGGAGGTACCACTTCCGACCGCACCTTCAGCACGCAAGTCAGCGGCAGCATGGTGAGCAGCACCTCCTTAATGGTGGATGGTGCCGACGTAACTTCCGAGGGCGGCTTTGAAGGCATGACGGACACAATCAAGATTCCCCCGGACGCTATTGCCGAATTTAAGATGGAAGCCACCAACGGCTCTGCCGAGTACGGCAGAAGCGGCGGCGGCACGGCCAGTTTCCAGATCAAATCCGGATCCAACGCGATTCACGGCACTGGTTACGAGTTCCTTCGTAACACTGCCCTTGATGCCCGCAATTTCTTTTCGCCGTCAACTCCCATCTACCACCACAACGAGTTCGGCGCCAACGCGGGCGGTGCGATCATCAAGAACAAGGCGTTCGTTTTTGGTTATTACAATGGCTTCCGCCTGGTGGAAGCGGCCTCCAGCAACACCTCTACGATTCCCACGGCCCAAATGGACCAGGGAAATTTTACCAACTACGGATATTGCACCGATGCTGAGATCAATAGCTGCGCGGCCAATCCCGGTGCCTGGGTGCAGACCCAACTCTTGGATCCCACTAATGGCACGCCGACCGGACCATTAGTCACCGGCAACATGATCAGTCCGACCAACTTTGATCCAGTTTCCTCGCAAGTCCTAAAGGTTATTTCCTCGAAAAGTGTCGTCCCGAACGTTGGTAATTCTCCCCGGGACATCTTCAACAACTTTACCAGCCCGGCTCCCAACCAGTTGCGGGTTGATGAGTGGGGAGTTAAAGGCGACTACGTGTTCAACGATAAGAGCCGTATCGCTTTGACCTATTTGACGGGAAAGGCACAGACTCCGAACGTTCCCTCGATTCCCGCTCCGTTGGGGGGTGGCGATCAGCCGTCAATCAACCAGACGCGAAACGTCCGCCTGAATTGGAGCTATAGCCTTCGACCCACGGTCATCAACCAGGCGACGCTTTCCTTGAATCAATACAAAAGCGGTACGCAGCCAGTTTCATCTTATGCCGGGAATTCCAATTGGGTTGGCTACCTTGGAATCAAGGGAGTTACACCGAATTATCCGACCGAGTGGCCACAGATCGTTATCAACCAACAATCCTGGAACGGTGGTGGTGGCGCGGGCTTTAGTAACGATCACTCTTCCGGCATCAACGACACTGTGTCCTGGATCAAAGGCAAGCACTCTATCAAGTTTGGCATGCAGTACTTGAGGGGCGCCGACAACAGTGTCAGCACCGGCAACAGTGGCGGCTACTTCAATTTCCTGAACCAGGAAACCGGTTTGCAAAGCGCGCCCAATACTACGGGTATCGCCGATGCCTCTTTCGAACTCGGACTCGCGGATGAAGGCCGGACCTATGTGTTTACCACCCCGGCTTATTCGCGTACCACCTACGCCGCGGCTTTCGCACAGGACGATTACAAATTCACCAAGAAGCTGACCTTTAACCTGGGCGTTCGCTGGGACCTCTTCATGCCAGTCACCCACAAGTACTATGACAAGGACTGGGTGAACCCTTCGATCGACAACACGGCGCTGAGCGCGCCCGGCATCCCCGGCGAGTTCCAGCTTGCAAGCTCCAGCAATGCCTCGGGCATGAACACTTATTACAAGAACTTCAGCCCCCGTATCGGCCTGGCCTACAGTCTGAACGACAAGACGGTGGTCCGTGCCGCCTACGGCATCTTCTACGCACAGGGCAATGGTGATCGCGTAGATGGTGGATCAACGGTCATGGGCTTTAACCAGACCTTGTCGAGCGGTACGGGTATCCTTCAGGAAAACGGCATTACGGCCCCGGGCTTTACCTGGGGAACCCAGTCACTGCCCGCGTTCACCCCGCCCGTCGCATCAAGCTTTGGCCCTCTTGGTCAACTCGGCAAAGGAGTTGCCCGGCACTCCGCGGGAACTTTGATTTCCGTCGATCCCACCGACAGCATGGCGCCTTACATGCAGAATTACACTCTGAGTGTACAGCGTCAGTTGCCTTCTTCGATGGTTCTCACGGTTGCTTTTGTCGGGAACGAGGGCGTGCACGAGGCTAGTCGCCTGACGTCCTGGGATAAGCTGCCACCGCAGTACCTCCATCTGCAAAATCAGTTGAATAACAGTATTACCACTGCGGCATCGCAGCTAATTCCCGAAATCGCCAGGCTGCCCATCGATCCCAATACGGGGAATCACTCTCCGTTCCAGGGATTCGAAGCCCTGTACGGTGGTGGTGGTCTGCTGCCTGCCGGTTCACCTCCCGGCACCGCCGGGAACACCACTCCTCTGGTCGGCCAGGCCCTGATCGAGAATCGGCAATATGACCGGTCTGCACCGGTACTACGAGGCCTTGGGCGTGTCGAACTACGACGCGTTACAGGTCAAGTTGGACAAGCGGTTCTCGAATGGCCTGACCTTGCTGGTATCGTATGCGTGGTCGAAAGGGCTGACGGACGGTGGATCCATCTTCTCCACCTTCTCCAGCGAGTTCTCACACCACGACTCCGTACAACCGGCACGATCAGAAAGGCTACTCCTACGAGGATATTCCGAGCAACCTCTCCATCGCCTACGTTTACGAACTGCCGTTTGGTAAGGGAAAGAAGTACCTGAACCAGGGCGGAGTTGTCAACGCGGTCTTGGGCGGATGGAAGACCTCGGGTGTCCTTCGCTATCAGAGTGGCTTGCCAATGAACATCGAAGCGGGAGATACATTCAACCTGTGGGAAGATCACGGCTGGCAGGATGCCAATACACTTAAGGGTGTACCGGTTGCATCTGCTGCCAAACTCCGTGGCGGCAACAACTTCGATCCGGCCATCGATGTCATGTTTAATCCCGCCGGATTGGTACAGCCGGCCCAGTGGACCTATGGAACCATGACGCCAACGGAAGCACAGGTTCGAGGCTTCAGTTGGCCCAACGAAGACGTCTCGTTGATGAAGGAGTGGAAACTCTACGAGCAGTTCAGCCTTCAGTTCAATGCCGACTTCTTCAACGTATTTAACCGCCATGTGTTCGGCGAGAACCAAGGTGGCTATGCCAATGAGCCTGCTATTGGCCCCGGGGGTGGAGGGGTCGGCGGCGTCATCGACAACCCACGCGTGGCTCAATTCGGTCTGAGACTCAAGTGGTAGCTCTTAGGCCCTAACCGAAGTGTAGTCTGTTTTACCGGTAGCAGGCAGGCTGGAAGCAAAAATCCAGTCAGCCTGCTATCGGTGTTTTTACCCTCTTTCCATCTCACCATAACCGTCACCTACCCCAAATCATTCTGGCCCAGAGATTGCCGCGAGAAGGCGTATGTAAATAATTATTTACAAATTTCCAGCGAACGATTTTCCACGCTCTTGACATCTATCAATTTGTGTCAATAAAAGCATGACTTGTGCGACAAAACTGCATTATCCAGGGTTCTTGGGATTTTTCGGCATTGAACCAGAAAATCAAACTCGGCAAAGGGTCTCATTGGCAGAGCCAAGCCACATCTTCAAATATGGATAGGACCCGCCTGGGTCCGATGTACACGCAGCGCGAGACCTGATCTGCTGAATGTCCTGCGCCTTCACACCACGGCTCTTGGCGCACTCATCTGAAAGAAGAATTTTAGGCGCGAGTTCCAACCTTTCGCGTTGAGGGGAAACTTTGTTTGCCCATGCACTCCTTTGCCTGAAGGCAGACGGAGCGCATTTAAAGCGAGTTAAGTCTGAGAATGCATGTCTCCTTTGTAAGGCTGTTTCACTGCACTTTGCGTCGGCGTTAAGGGTCAAATTCATTTAAGCAATGGAGGTTTATGGATATGACTCAATTCAGAAAATGGGTGATCGCCATCGTGGCGGCGCTGGCGCTGCCCTGTGCGGCGATGGCGCAGATCAATCGTGGTTCAATCACCGGAATTGTGACCGATCCAAGCGGGGCGGTCGTGCCCGACGTTGCGATCGCAATCACCAACGAAGGAACGGGGGTAACGACCCACCTCACCACCAATGAGAGCGGGATCTACACGCTGCCCTTTGTGGAGCCCGGAAGCTATAAACTTGTGGCCGTCAAGGAGGGCTTTAAGCAGTATTTACGTTCCCGAATCGTCGTGGCAGTGGGCTCAACGGTCCGTGCTGACGTTCAAATGGCCATCGGTTCCAAGACGGAAACCCTCGTGGTCACTGGGCAGGCTCCGGAGCTCGAAAGGGAGAGTTCCGACACCGGCACCACCATTACGTCCCGGGATGTGGAAGACCTGCCTTTGACCAGTTTCGGAGACCAGCGTACTCCGGCCACCTTCATGCAACTCGCTCCCGGTGTCACGGGAGAAGGGAACTCGGACGGTGGCCCGGGCGCTGGCCGGCTCTATACGACCTCAGTCAGCGGCGGCGCCGTAAGCAGCACGACGATGTCCCTGGATGGCGCCGACATTCCCACTGCGGACGGATTTGAAGGCGACCTTCGCGCCCTCCAGATCCCTCCCGATGCCATTTCCGAGTTCAAACTTGAATCCACCAACGAATCAGCCGAATACGGTCGCTCCGAGGGCGGGTCCGCCAACTACGAAATGAAATCGGGGACGAACCAGATTCACGGCACGGCATACGAGTTTGTCCGAAATAACGCTCTGAATGCCCAACCGTGGTTCACAAACTACAACCCGGCCGGATGCGAATCGAACGGTACAACCCCCATTGCCGCTGGTTACACCGGGGCTACTAAGTCGTGCCAATCCGAATACAAGCAGAACGAATTCGGGGTGACCGCCGGTGGGCCAATCAAGAAGGATAAGATCTTTGCCTTCGGCTACTATGACGGCTACAGGCTGATCCAGGCAGGATCATCCGCCTTGCAGACCGTGCCCACGGCCCAGATGCTTACGGGCAACTTCCAGGACTATGGGCAGGGCAATCCCAACGGTCCCTCCGCCGGTGCCTGGACGCAGATTCCCATTTACGATCCCAGCCTGCCAGCAAATGGAAGAGCCCTTCCGAACGGGACGCCGACGACGCCCCCGACGCCGGTCTGCGGCCCTGAGGTTTGCAATAACATCATCAACCCTTTGTACTTTGACCGGGTTTCGAAGCTCGTCAATCCCTTCTTCCCGGCCGCTACGATTACCAACCCCTACACGGTGGCGAACAACTACGGAAGCACCACGCCCAACCCGTTTTCCGTTAATGAATTTGGATTCAAAGGCGACTACGTTCTCAATGAGAAAAACCGGTTGAGCGGCCTCTATTCCTACGGAAAACAAACCACTCCCAACATTCCGTTGATACCGGCTCCCCTGGGTGGAGGCGATCAACCCTCGGACAACATTACACGGAATATTCGCCTCAATTGGAACTGGACCCCGCGGTCTGATATGTCCAACCAGGCAACCCTGGGGGTCAATCAGTGGAACAGCGGTCAACCGGAAGTAAGTCCCTGGGCCGGAAAGGCGGATTGGACATCCTACTTCGGAATCGGCGGAGTGAGTCCCAACTACCCCACCGAGTTCCCCAATATTCAGATTGGAGGAACCGACTACGTCGGCGGCGGTACTCCGAGCGTAACCGATCTGCATACGACGATCTTTAACGATTCGTTGACCTGGGTTAAGGGAAAACACACGTTGAAGTTCGGGTTCCAAATGACCAAGGGAGCTCAAAATAGCATCGGCCCGGGCGGCAGCGCCGGCCGGTTCAACTTTGGGAACTTGGAGACGGCCGCCCCGGGGTATACCGCCACTGGATCCCCAATGGCCAGCTTCCTGCTAGGGGTGACAGACAGCGCAACGGATTACCACTTCCTTGTCCCCGGTTATGCACGGGATAGCAGCTACGCAGCATTTGCCCAGGACGATTTCAAAGTCACCCGCAAGTTGACTTTGAATCTGGGCGTGCGCTGGGACCTCTTCATGCCGGAAAGCCAGCGCTACAACCAGAAAAACTGGATCGACTACTCGCAGCCGAATCCCGGGGCCAACAATATTCTGGGAATCTTGAATCACGCCACCCCGGGGAACGAGACAGGTCTCAATACCTACTACAAGCAGTTCAGCCCCCGCATTGGTTTGGCATACAGCGTGGATAGCAAGACCGTAGTCCGCGCCGCCTATGGCATCTACTATGCCCAAGGCAACGCCCTCGGGCTGTCGGGTGGAACGTTCACTGAAGGCTACAACGGGACAGTGAATGTCAGCAGTCCCAACAATGGCATCACTCCGGCGTTTGTTTGGGGGACGGGCACCCTGCCCAGCTTCACCCCCAGCATCGCTCCGACTTCGTTCATAGGAGCTGGAAGCGCAGAAGCTTCGTACAGCTCCCTGATCGCACTCGATAAGACTGACTCCCTGGCTCCTTACGCACAGAACTACACCTTGGGCGTTGAACGTCAGTTGCCGGGTCAAATGGTCTTAACCGTGGCGTTTGTCGGCAACAAGGGGACGCACACGGCCAGCCGTTTAATGAACAATGACAAGATGCCGCTCCAATACCTGCACCTCGGAAATATGGTGGACAGCGATGGGACTACCTCGCTGTTGAATGCCCCCATCAGCGATCCGGTGGCCCAGGCGAACGCGCCCGCAAAGTTCGTTGTCGATCCCCTGACGGGGAATAAAGTTCCGTTTGCGGGATTCGAGGCGGCCTTTCAGCAGGGCAATCCTGCCAATGAGCCTACCTTGGGCCAGGGGCTGCGGACTGCTCCGCAGTATACCGGCACAAGCCGCTACTATGAGGCGCTGGGCGTTTCCGATTACGACGCCTTGCAGGTCAAGCTGCAGAAGCGCTTTTCCAACGGCCTCTCGCTGCTGGTTTCTTACGCCTGGTCGAAGACTCTGACGGACTCCGGCTCCATGTTCTCCACCTTCTCCTCGGATTTCGGCACCACGGATCCTTGGAATCGGAGAAGCCAGAAGACCTATTCGTTTGAAGACATCCCCAACATGGCATCCATCGCTTACGTGTATGACCTGCCCGTGGGTAAAGGCAAAGCGTTCCTGAATCGCGGTGGCGTGGCCAATGCCATTCTGGGTGGATGGAAGACATCGGGCATTCTGCGCTACATGGGCGGATTCCCGCAGGAAATCGAAGGAAACGGCACGACGAGCACTCTCGAGGACAACGGCTGGCAACCGGCCAACCGGGAAACCAGTGTGCCCATGGCTTCGGCTGCATATCGGGCCGGCCAGGGGAGCTTTGATCCCGGCAAGGGTGATAGCCTCCTCAACCCTGGCGCCTTCGCTCAACCCCCCAACTGGACGTTCGGCACCATTACTCCCAACGAGGCGACGGTGCGGCAATTCCCCTGGTACAACGAAGATATGTCGCTGATGAAGGAATGGAATATCCACGAATCGGTGGACCTTACCTTTAACGCCGACTTCTTCAATGTCTTCAACCGCCATGTATTTAACGAAAATAATGGCGCCTACACAACGGAGTGGACCGTTGGGCAGCCCGGCTTCGGGACGGAAGGCAGCACATCCGATAACCCCCGCGTGATCCAATTTGGCCTGAAGCTGAAGTGGTAGCTCTCAGGCCCTGACCAAAGCGTAGTCTGATTTACCGATAGCAGGCAGGCTGGAAGCAAAAATCCAGTCAGCCTGCTATCGGTGTTTTAGGGGCGCTCGCTCCTCAATGGCCAATACCGCTCTCCTGAACGCGAATCGAGCAGACTCTCCACCTCTCGAAGCGATCCGACGAGGAGCGAATTCCCCCCGATGGTTTGTTTGCCCCGTCTGCGCTCCACTGTGGACTTGCGCGCTCACCCCGCCCATCAGTGAAAAAAATTATTATTTTCCCGATTGACCCGGCAACAAAATGAAGACTTATTGCGTCTATCACCATGGGTAGGTGTAGCCTCCTCGAAGGTCAGGGATTCCCGTCCGTTCCGATGTCTGTGCCAGGCTCGACGAACGCGGGAAAACGATTCCTGTCCGGCGGAAGTCCAGCCAATGACCGCCCGCCGCCCCTGGGGGCCTGCCCTTTGTGTTCACTCACCCTCGCGCCGACATCACGTATTGAGCAAGCTTGTACCCCAATGCCCTTGCGGATATAATGTGCGCACCTTAAAAAAAGGGGGCGAATCGTTGAGTCAACTTTCCGTGGAGGTCTTTCTATGAGACGTCAATATTCTCTTTTGGCCCTGGCAGCCGGCGCCCTTCTGGTCATCGCCTTTCTCAGCGTGCGCGAAAGAACCATGGATGCCGCGCAAAACGCGGATTCCTCCGCCCAGCAGCTTCCTCAGCGCTACCTTTATGACGGCAAGGAATTAAGCGAGCCGCGAAGCCAGCATGAAATTGACTGGCTGCTCCGCCGGAAGAAGGAGCAGGAGGAACAGGCGCGCAGCTACGATGTCTACCACGACTTCCAATTTGCGGACCACCTCGCGGAAAGCGGCATTACTTTCAAGTCTGGCATCACCGACGACACCCTGCAAAAATACAAGGCTACTCATTATGATCACGGCAATGGAATCGCCGTTGCGGATGTCGATGGCGACGGACTCTACGACATTTATTTCATCAATCAAATGGGCTGCAACGAGCTATGGAGAAACATTGGCGGCGGCAGATTTGAAAACATCACGGAAAAGGCCGGTGTGGGGTTATGCCACCAAATCAGCGTAACGGCGTCCTTTGGCGACATCGACAACGATGGCAGGCCGGACCTTTTTGTCACGACGGTACGGCATGGAAACCACCTCTTCCACAATGACGGCGGCGGGAAATTTACCGACATCACCCAGTCGGCGGGCGTGGGCTACTCGGGACATTCCTCCGGCGCGGTGTTCTTCGACTACAACCACGACGGCCTGCTGGATCTCTTTGTAACCAACATCGGCAAATACACGACCAATCAGATCGGCCCGGGCGGATATTACATTGGCCTTCCCGATGCCTTTTCCGGGCAGCTCTACCCGACCGAACCGAACCCTGCATTCTCTACAAGAACCTCGGCAACAACCATTTTGAAAATGTGAGCAAGACCTCCGGGCTTCTCGTGACCGGATGGAGTGGAGACGCCACTTTCGTTGACTTGAACAATGACGGCTATCCCGACCTCTACGTTCCCAACATGCAGGGGAATAATCATTTTTTCATCAACGTCAACGGCGACCACTTTGTGGATAAGACGGATCAGTACTTTCCCAGGACTCCATGGGGAGCGATGGGTGTAAAGTTTTTTGACTACAACAACGACGGGTTGATGGATCTCTATGTCACCGACATGCATTCCGACATGAGCACTGACATCAGCTACGATATGTATCCGCAGGAAAAAAACAAATCCATCATGGCTTGGCCCGATTCCTTCCTGGTGGGACATGAAAAAAGCATGTTCGGAAACGCCTTCTACAAGAACCTCGGCAATAACAAGTTCGCCGAAGTTTCCGATCAGCTCGGGCTGGAAACTTACTGGCCCTGGGGCATCAGTGTGGATGACTTCAATGCCGACGGGTATGACGACATCTTCGTGACTTCGGGGATGGCCTACTTCTACCGGTACGGTATCAATAAGCTTCTCCTGAACGATAAAGGGAAGAAATTTCTGGATGCCGAGTTCATTACCGGCGTTGAGCCCCGGCATAACAATCAGACGGTCATGCCCTGGTTTGATGTGGATTGTGACGGGGCCGACTTTATCCGCAGTGAGTGCAAAGGGCACGTGGGAAAGTTCACCGTCCTCAGCTCGCTGGCCTCGCGCTCGTCAGTGGCGTTTGATCTGGACGGCGACGGGGACCTTGATATCGTTACCAACGAGTTTAACAACCATCCCCAGGTTCTGATCAGTAACCTCGCGCAAAAACGAAAAATCGCCTACTTGAAGGTCAAGCTTGTGGGGACGAAATCGAATCGCGAGGGGTTGGGAACACGGGTGGTCGTCACTGCCGGGCCCCTGAAGGTCACCAAGTTTATGGATGGCAAGTCGGGATACCTGTCGCAGAGTGATCTCCCGCTCTATTTCGGCCTCGGCGACGCCACCAAGATCGATTCCATCGACGTGCTTTGGCCTTCCGGAACTCGCCAAACCGTTGCTCATGCCGACTTGAATGGGACTCTGGAAATTCAGGAGGATGGAAAGACATCTGAGGTTCCCGACAAGCAGTAAGCGTTGGAATCTTGCTCCGCATCAAACCAATTGAGCTCGGGGCCGGAAAGGTGTCCGTTGCGGGCCTCATGGGCTTAACGGTCCAGGGGGTCAATGAGCGGGGCAATCCCGCCCCCGTTTCCGTTTACCCGGGGTGGCTGCCTGTGTTATCTTCAATAGGTACTTGAAGTTGGAGCTTCGGCCTGAACAGTGAATGTTGGACGAGGCAGGCCATCCGCAGTCAGGCGCGTCGGCCCGGACAGGGCTTCCAAGGCGTCCGCACGCGACCCTGCAGGTCTTCTTGCTTTGCACACACCACCCAGCACTGCCTGCCAGGTCAGTTTCGATCAACACTCCGTCCGGTTGAAGCTCCGCCTTGGTCTCAACCCGGGAATTTCGGGAGGTCATCATGAAGGTTTCTGAATCAAATCGCACCGTCTTACCCGGTGCCCGCATACTTTCTATTTTAATAGGCCTTCTGGCTCTCTCGGTCCTGCCGCTGCGCTCGTTGGGGCAAACCTCGAGTCCCCAGGCGCATGCCGTCACCCCCAAGGCGCAATCCAGCCGCCCGGCGGCTCGCAACGTGCATCGGGAAGAAGAGGCCGAGAGTTATATCGAAGCCGCTAAAGACGCCCAAATGCGGGGAGATTTCGACCAGGCGGTGGCGGGCTACGAGGCTGCAATTAAATTATTGCCGGAAACCCCTGAGCTCTACGGCAACTTGGGAATTGCCTACTACCTTCAACGCGATTATCCCAAGGCCGTCGTGGCCTTTCAGCAAGCCTTGAAAAGGAAGCCCAATCTGGAAGGTCCCAATCTTTACCTGGGAATGTCCTATATCCGGTTGAGCAATTTTGCCGACTCCATCAAGCCCCTGGAGAAGGCAATCGCCGTCAATCCCAAGCTGAAAGTTGCCTACATCAATTTGAGCGCCAGTTACAACGAGGTTGGCAAGAGCGAGGACGCGCTTCAAGTGCTCCAAAAGGGTGAGAAGGTATTCCCCAACGATGAAGACATCCTCTACACCGTGGGAAGCCAATACTACGACATGATGTTCAAAGCCTATAAGAAAATGGCGGAGGTTGCCCCGAACTCCTACCGGTACGATCAGGTTCTGGGTAAATCCTTTGAGGAGCGCCAGGAATTCGGCAACGCCATCGTGGAATACAAGCAGGCGCTGAAGATCAATCCCCAGGCGCCGGGCCTGCACGCGGCCTTGGGGAACATCTATTGGGCTGCGGGCCGCTATGACGACGCCATCCCCGAGTTCGAAGCCGAGCTTCGGATCGTGCCCAACGATTACATGGTGACATGGAAGCTGGGGAACATTTACTTGCACGAGCACAAGGCAGACAAGGCCCAGGCTTACTTCGAAGAGGCCATTCGCCAGAGCCTGACCCTGCTGCAAGCTACGGTGACATGGGCAAGCTCTACATGGATCAGAACCAGTACGACAAGGCGGTGGTCTATCTGCAAAAAGCCGTCGAGCTCGATCCCACTGAGTTGAATCCCCACTACCTGCTCTCTACCACCTACCGCCATCTGGGGAATATGACCGAAGCGCAGGCGGAGATGGACGTTTTTGAAAAGCTCAGCAGGGCCCGGAGCGAAAAGCGCCGTCCCTCGGACGCCATTCTGGCGGGGACCGACGACCAGACGAAAGACCTGAAGCCGACCAGCCAGGATCCGCCCGCGCAATAGCCCTGGTTGATGACCACGTTCCCCACGAATCCCTTCGAGAAGAGTGACCATGCTCCATCGCTTCTGTCTAAACGCTGCCACGATCAAGACCACTCCCCTGGAACGGCAGATTGCCCTCGCAAGTCGTGCGGGTTTCCCTCAAATTGGCCTTTGGAACAGCGATGTTGACGCCGCCATTGCGCGGGGGAATCGCTCGCCTCCATCAAAGCGAAACTTGATGACTCGGGGCTGCGCGTTGCCGAGTTCTGCTTCCTCGGCGGATGGATGGATGCCGACGAGGCCAAGCTAAAATCAACCCTCGCCGAAGCTCGCCGCCTTTCCGAAATGTCGCGCGCGCTCGGCAGCGACATCCTGGTGCACGATTCCCGCCATCAAACCCGGATGGCTTGACGGCGCTCCTGACCGCTTCCGTCAGCTCTGCCAGGTGGCGGGAGAATACGGCCTGCGCGTTGCTCTCGAGTTTCCGGGAATTGCGGCGGAAGTGAACGACCTGCGCGCCGCGCACGATCTGGTTTCGGCTGCGGGCTGCTCGAACGGCGGCTTGATCATCGATACGTTCCACTTCACCCTGGGTGGCTCGAAAATCGAGGACTTTGCCCGCGTATCCCCCGGCGACATCATCCTTGTTCATGTTTCAGACGCCTTGGATCTGCCCATCGAAACACTGCGGATTCCCCACGACAATCGCACATTTCCCGGCGAGGGCACGATCAATTACCGGCCGATTTTTGCCGAATTGAAGCGCCTGAAGTATGACGGCCCCGTCTCCCTGGAGGTTTGGAACAGCGCCTATCATAAGGGCGATCCGGAGCTGATGGTGAAGCGCGGGGCGGAGACCTTGCAGCGGCTGGCCGGGCTCTTATAGTATAGAGATTGACCGAATCGCGGAGGATCAGGCCCATGCCCAACGACTATTTCCATCGCTTGCAAGAAGAGACGCCCACGCGCCTGTGGATTAATAATCCTACGCTGGCTGAGGCGGACCTCGCCATCGCCGCCGGCGCCATCAGTTGCACCACCAATCCCGCATATTCCGCGCGCATCCTCAAAATGGAGCCGGAGCGGGCCGCGCGCGCCATCCAGGCGGCAATCCAGGAAAGCCCCGACAATCAGCGGGCGGCGGATATCGCTCAACAGCACATCGTCAAGGAGGTTATGGCGAAGTTCCTGCCGCTCTACCGCAGCGCTCCCGGGCAGAAGGGACTGGTCTCCATCCAGGGCAATCCGCACCTCGATGAAGACCCGGCACACATCGTGGACGAGGCCATGCGGTTCCGCGAGATTGCGCCGAATTTCATCACCAAGATTCCCTGCACCGAGGCGGGGCTAAAGGCTTTCGAGCAGTTGATTCCCGAAAACATGCCCATTATCGCGACGGAAGTGTTCGCGATGTCGCAGGCCATCGCCGTGTGCGAGCTTTACGAACGCGTTTCGAGGCAGTGCGGCAAGCGTCCGCCCGTTCTACGTTACGCACATCTCCGGAATTTTCGATGAGTGCCTTGCCAAGACCGCCGAGCGCGAGGGCATTGAGGTTTCAACGGAAGCGATGTTCCAGGCGGGGTGCATTCTGCGCGGCGCGAGTATGCCATGATGAAGAAGCGTGGCTACAAGTCACTCTGATGGGTGGCGGGGCGCGGGGCACGCATCACTTCACTGAGATGGTGGGTGGCGCGCTTCACGTTACCATCAACTGGAGCACCGCGGAGGAGATCATCAAGGCCGATCCGCCGGTGATTTCGCGCATCGACGCTGCTGCCCTGCAATCCATTGTGGACGAGCTTTGCGATAAACTGCCCGACTTCCGCGCCGCCTATCGCGACGATGGATTGACCCTCGAGGAGTTTGCCGACTTCGCGCCGCTCCAATTCTTCCGCAACATGTTCGTGAAGGGTTGGGATGCCCTGGCCGATGCGGTGCAGCGAAAACGCGCCAAGGTCATGGCGACGGCCTAGCTGTATCCGAGCAAATAAGATCCTGAATTTGGGGACCAACTTCCTTGACTCATCCCGAAGCGTGAAGTTGAGCCACGGAGTGGCGCGGTCCTGTAGCCCACGGCCAGCCCGCCGTGGGACTGCGGGCGCGGGGTCGAAAAATTCCCTTGGAGCCCCGGATGAGGCGACGTCCGGTGGCCCGACACCACCCCTCCGGGGCTGGCGGAAGGCCGTGAGCGGGCTATTTCCCACGGCTTCACCGTGGGCTACAGGACCTCACCCGCTCCGCGGGCTGGGCAGGGCGGTTGGCCTCTTGCTTCGCGGTTGCGGAAAGACCAGGGGTTGGATGAATCAAGTAAAGCAGTCCCCTGTTTTGCCGGTCCGCGCCTTCACGTGAAAGCCTCCGGTCTACCCCTCACGAGAATCGCAATCGTGACCGCAATGCCGGGCGCCCCTGGATTCCCTCCAGGGTACCGCGACAATCCACCACCCTTGAATAGATCCGGTGCGAGCCCGGGCCGGCCTCATGGAATCCGCCGCGTTGCTCGCCGACGTGCTGACGTAGAGGTCCGAAAGGTTGGGGCCCCCAAAGGTCACCGAGGCCACTTGGTTGGCGGGAAGGAGCATTTCCTGGTCCAGGGTGCCATCCGGCGCAAACCGCTTCACCCGGCCCCCGTACCAGATCGCCGACCAGACGTAGCCCTCGGCGTCGACGGTCATTCCATCCGGCAGCACCCTGCTCGACGGGGATTCTCCATGAAAACACGGCGGCTAGAGAAGCTCACCCGTCTTCTGGTCGTAGTCAAAATAGTAGATTTTGTGGGGCACGGAATCGGTGAAATACATGCCGGTCAGGTCGGGGGTAAAGCCCATGCCGTTGGGAATCCCCAAACCGCCCAGGATTTCGGTCACGGCGCCGTCGGGATCGAACCGACAGCCGCCCCGCCCCGCCTTCCATCGCCCCTGCGTAAACGCGTCCAACGGGGTCCGCGATGACATCATTGAAGCGCTTGTTGTCGGCCAGCACCCCGCTCGCCACTTCGCGAACTTTGCCGTCAAGGCTCATCACGCTCAGGCGGCCATCCTGGAAGAGCAGCAGGGAACCGTCCTCCTGAATCGTGAATCCGCCCGTGACGTGCGTCTTGCAAACCTCTTGATAGCTCTCCGTCGCGGGGATGTATGCGTGTACCGTGCCGCCGAAAATGTCGATGAAGTAAAGCGTTGCCGCCGCAGGATGCCACAGCGGATTCTCTCCCACCTCGAGACTCAACGGCGCGACGAGTTCCGGAGCTTGATGGACGGACCGGCATGGATGGATTCCTCCTGTGAAGGGATAAGATTGATTAGATGAACTCTGTATCGACCGGCGGTAACTTTAACGCTTCGGCGAGGGGAGTGCAAGTGAAGCGACGGAAGGGCTGGGTTTGACCTCCGCATTCACGCGTCATCAGGACCTATCATCGGAAGGTGCTCACGCTGTAAATATCTTTGATCATCATCAGCAGCAGATATGTCGTTAACAACATCGAGCTAGTTCCGTAAAGAGTTGTCCACATAATGGCTCTGCGAATTGCCGGGTCGGCAACTGCACCGGTCTGCTGCACCCCCAGGCAGAACAAAAAGATAGGAAAGGCAGCAGCAGGATTAGCGCGACAGCGGTGAGCTCAATTTTCGACAATCGTCCCGACGCGCCCACGTCTGGTAGGTTTCGATCGCCAAAAGGAGCGAAAATATTGAGTTGATTGCGATAAAAAAGATGGCCATCCACTTATGTTGATAAGTTTCCTCCGGTGAATCGCAGGGGTTTGGTCCATTGCTGTCGCCTGGGATTCCACGAAGTCCTCCAGTTACCTTCGGACAATATTTGCGCAGGCAGAACCGATCATCTAACTGGGGGAACTCTTAACGCTTTGGGCGGACAGTGCAAGCGGCTACAAACGAGAGTGGTCTATTTTGAAAGTACGCTTGCCATAATATAAGATTGGTTCGTCAGCATAACTAGCAAATTCGCCATAAACACTATGAGGCTGCACTCCCCGAAAAATTGGCCACGTCAGTGCAGCGCGATGTGCCGCCCCAGAAGCAATTTGTCGGCCAATGCTCCGAGAGAGAAAATAAGAATAGGGGGTTAGGAGCAGCGTCAGAACAATCGGAAGCGCAAATGTAAACAGCATCAGCAAAGAACTCCCACCTAAATGCGACCATCGAACGGCAAAAGTGGCTGCAAGCAGAATCGAAAAGATCGCATTGAAAATCGTGAAACAGGGCTTCAAACTTAGATCGGATTACCCACGCGGCGTTGGGCATGGGCAGATGCTCAAGGTCTACCGATTGAGATTCCATTGAACCCTCCAATTTGAAGCTGTCGGATTTTGGCAACCGAAAATGAGTGCCCCTTCCGACAGGCGGTAACTTTAACGCTTCGGTCGGGCGAGTGCAAGCGGGCGGTATGAATCGAGAGCCCCAAGGGGCCCAACGCCAAAGAAGGGACGCGGACTGCAAAAGCGGCAGTCCGCGCTTCGGGTGCTACTTCAACCCCTCCAGCACGGTCTTATGAAACGCCTTCATGCCGTTCAAATAGACACCGATGTCGCTGCCGAGGCTGATCATGCGGAACCCCTTCTTGATCCAGTGAATGGTATCCGCGGGAGTGGCAGGCAGGAATCCGGGGGCGACGTTGTGACGCCGACACGTTTCGACAAGCTGATCCATGGCCGCAAGGAAGCGCGGATGATCGAACTGGGCCGGAATGCCCATGGAGACAGTCAAATCGTAGTGTCCCATCCAGGCAACGTCGAGGCCAGGGACAGAGACGATGGCGTCGAGATTCTCAAACGCCTTGGCGGTTTCCAGCAGTGCGATGACCATGATATCGGCGTTGGCTTCGGCAAACGACGACGGCCCGCCCGCGCGATAAAGGTCATGCGCGATTCCCAGCGCCACGCCGCGCCGGCCTTCCGGAGCGTACTTTAACAGCGCGACGATGTCTTCCATCTGCGCGCGGGTTTCGACACGCGGAACCATTACGCCGCGCGCTCCGAGGTCGAGAACGCGTGAGAGCGGAGCGGCATTCAGATCCGGCACGCGCACCATCGGCACGATATCAGTGGTGCGGCTAAGGGCAATCATCTGCGCCACCAGCGAGATATCGCAGCGGCCGTGCTCCATGTCGTAGAGCACAAATTCCATGCCCACGGCCGAAAGCATCGGGCCGACGCCGGCGCTGAAGAGCTCAGAATCATCTGCCCGTAAACCACTTCGCCTTTTTTCAGCTTCTCTTTGACCTTGTTCATTACGCCACGCCCTTTCTGCGTTCCGCGTATTTGCGCAGTTTTTGCTGGAATCCCGGCCGTTCCAGAACCTCCTTGTTCACGACGCTCGCCGGTGGCTTGCCCTGACTGACGGCGATGGCGCCTTCGCAATCGATCCGGCCCATGTCGCGGAACAGTTCCTCCGTCCAGCCAATCGAATGCGATGTCACAATGACGTTTTCCATTTTGAGCAGCGGCGAATCGGTTTCGATCGGTTCCTTTTCGAAGACGTCGAGACCCGCGCCGGCGATTTTGTGCGATTCGAGGCCTCGATCGAGCGCCGCCTGGTCATAATCGCTCCGCGCGCGGTGTTGATAAGGAACGCGGTGGGCTTCATCAGGCCGAGCTGCTTTTCGCCGATTAGATGCCGGGTGGAAGCGCTGTAAGGGCAATTGACCAGCACGTAATCCGACTGGCGCAGGAGTTCTTCAAGCGAGACCATCTGCACACCCAGTCTCTTTCGCCCGCGCTTCGTTGACGTAGGGGTCAAAGGCGAGGACGCTTGCCGGGTCAAAATTTTCAGCAGACGCACGGCTTCGCTGCGCGATGTTGCCGAGGCCGATGGTTCCGATGACGCGTCCGCGCGGTTCGCGCGGCCCAGGCGGCGAGTGCTCTCCACCCATTTGCCTTCGCGCATCATGCGATCCTTCAGCACCAGATTGTGCGAAAGCGCCAGGACCATCAGGACGATGGACGACGCGATGGGCCGTACGACTCCGGCCGGAGTGATGTAGACCGCAACGTCGTGCTCGGTGCAGGCGGCGAGATCGACGTTATCGTATCCCACGCCGCATCGCCCGACAGCGAGAGCTGGGCGATACCTTGCAGCGAGGCCGCCGTGACGCGGGGCTTCAGCGTAATCAAAACGTCAACGCCTGCGAGTTGCTGCGGCACGTATTCGGGCTGGTAATCCGCGACGAACTTGTGGTCAATCACGGGGTCAGCATCGAGCAGGGAAAGCCCGATATCAGGAAAGATGAGTTTGCGATTTTCGTCGAGAAAATCGGCGGAGAGTGCGACTATAAAGTATTTGTCCGTGGGCATAAGACTTGTCCTTTGCTTGAGGGTTGCGTGGCCTTTCCGAAACTCGCGATTATACCCCGAGGAAGGGAATTGCGGCGGTTATTCTGGGGGTGGTACGATCCGCAGCGTCCACGAGCCCTCAACGGGCCGGCAGCTTCTGGCCTGGCAAGTTGCGACGTCCGGCGGTAATCAAGCAATTCCTTTGGTTTCATCGATATACCCGGACACACGAATAACTTCCATGTGTCTTTCATCCACATACCCGGACAACCCAAACGCCTCCCTTTGTTTTCAGTAACATTCCGGCTTCGTTCGTAGGAAAAAGGATTATTTTGGTTGGCCCATCGGGTCTGTGCTGGGGTGGAAAGGTGGAGTGAGGTTGGCCGCGTTATGCCCTAGTTCCACCACCATTATAGCCTACACAATATGGCTCGAAAAGTCAAGAGATTGAGGAGATTGATGGCCGGAGATTTCCCCATCTTCTTAGCTGTGCCAAGTGGGGTAAGATAGCTGCATGGGCTTGCGGGCTTGGCTATTCAAATCCTGAGCCCTGATGAGGTGACCTTTCCATGCATGCCATGGTTTTGGAGAAGCTGGGGACTCTGCTCGCAGATGCGGGAATTACCTGACCGCGAGCCCGGGCCAGGGGAAATCCGAGTCGAGGTCGGGGCGTGCGGGGTCTGCCGGACGGATTTGCACGTCGTGGACGGCGATCTGCCCAATCCGAAACTGCCGATTATTCCGGGCCATGAGATTGTGGGCCGCGTGGACGCGCTCGGGGCAGGCGTTCAGGGTTTGAGCCTCGGCCAGCGTGTTGGGGTTCCCTGGCTTGGGTACACTTGTGGCGTCTGCCCTTACTGCCTCAGCGGCCGGGAGAACCTCTGCGACAACCCTCTCTTTACGGGGGACACGCGCGATGGCGGCTGACGCTACTTCCACCGTTGCCGACGCGCGATATGCCTTTCCGCTGGGTGAGGAGGGAAGCGATGTGGCGCTGGCTCCCTTGCTCTGTGCAGGACTGATCGGCTGGCGAGCCCTGCGCCTGGCCGGACCGGGACAGAACGTCGGGCTCTATGGCTTCGGCGCCTCGGCGCACATCATCGCCCAAGTAATCAAGTGGCAGGGCCGGTCGCCGTTTGCTTTTACGCGCCCGGGGGACGCTTCCACACAGGAATTCGCTCGTAGCCTGGGCGCCGCGTGGGCGGGTGGGTCGGACCAGATGCCTCCTGTGGCCCTTGATTCCGCCATCATCTTTGCCACCGCGGGAGAACTCGTACCGCTGGCGCTCCAGGCGATTCGCAAAGGTGGACGCGTGGTCTGCGCGGGAATCCACATGAGCGACATACCGGGCTTTCCCTACCGGCTGCTTTGGGAGGAGCGGCAGATCATCTCCGTAGCCAATTTAACCCGCCAGGATGGGATCGAATTCCTGAGTCTGGCCCCGCAGATCGGTATTGTGACCCATACCACGCAATACCCGTTGAGTCATGCAAACGAGGCGCTTGCCGACCTCCGCGGTGGAAAGTTCGAAGGCGCCGCCGTGCTTGTTCCCTGAAGGATATTGGGGGGAGAATTATCTCGTTCAATATGGCTCGAACCTATTGAAATCAGGACATCTCGTCGCTTGTTAAGCAAAAATAATTGGGGAATTGGGTACAAAATGTCAAAGAAAGTTACCCGTTACCTTGCGATGGGTTACTATTATTGACAGGGTGGTTTGCGTGTGGGAGAATTCAACGCTTAATGGAAGTCAGTACAGACTCACCGTACCCTTTTAAGGCCCATGGCAGACGAAAAGAATGATCCACCGAAGGCGGGTGAAGGGGCTGGAACTCCGGCTGCAAAACCTGTGGCAGGAAGCGGTGAAGCGAGTTCCAAAGTTGAGGCTGATTCGTCTGCGAAATCACCTCCTGTGCCCGGGGCAGAGGCCCCCAAGCCGCTGCCCCTAACGCCTCCGAAACCCCCGGCTCCGCCCAAGCTTGCCGCACCGGCAGGAGCCGTCACCCCGGGTGGACCCGCTAAACCGCCCACCCCCGCAGCACCCAAGCCACCTGCCGCTCCCAAAGCTCCCGTCAAGCCTGATCCGTGGTCAAGTCCGCTGCTGGATGAGCTCCAGAAGCGATTTCCCGGGCGCGATCAGCGAGGCGGTGATTTTCCGCAACATGCCGTCGTTGAATGTGGCGAAGGAACACTTGGCTGGCAGTTTGCCAATTCCTGAAAGGCGCGAGGGCGGCGCCTACACGCTGCTGACGGATGAAACCGCGGTGGATTATCCCAAGCGGGAAAAGCGCTTCGACATTGTCTACCATCTTGTACTCCTTTGAACGGAACAACCGCCTGCGTCTGCGCGTGCAAGTGAGCGCCGGGGAAAAGGTTCCGTCGGTTACGGGCGTTTGGCCCACGGCCAATTGGCTGGAGCGCGAAATTTACGACATGTTCGGCGTGGAGTTACGAAGGCCATCCCGACCTGAAGCGGATTCTGATGCCCGACGAATGGGCGGGCCATCCGCTGCGCAAGGATTACGACATCCTGAAGCAAGATGAAGCTTGGGTGAAAGCAAATCTGGGAATCGAGAGTGGACAGTAGAGCATCAGCGAAGTGGAGCCCAATGTAAGCAGTACATGAGGAGCGAAGACGGCAATCATCGCCATGCGACCCACTGAGAGCGTACTTTAACCCATGCCGGAAGCCACTTTTCTCGACGCCAACGAGCTGGTCATCAACATGGGGCCGCAGCATCCGGCCACGCATGGGGTTTTGCGCGTCAAGCTGAAGCTCGATGGCGAGCGCGTGCTGGGGACGGAATGCATCATCGGCTATCTCCACCGCGGCGTGGAGAAGATCGCCGAGAACCGCACCTACGCGCAGTTCACTCCCTACGTCGACCGCATGGATTACTGCGCGGCCGTCACCAACGGCATGGGATACGTGGAGGCGGTGGAGAAGCTGCTGGGGGTGGAAATCCCTCCGCGCGCGCAGTACACGCGCATGATTTTGGCGGAATTGCAGCGCATCGCCAGCCATCTGCTTTGGCTCGGGACCCACGCGCTCGACATCGGCGCCATGACGCCGGTTTTCTACACTTTTCGCGAGCGCGAAGAGATCCTGAAGATTTTCGAGGAATATTGCGGAGCGCGCCTCACCACCCACGCCTTTCGCATTGGCGGCCTGCAATACGACCTCTACGACGGGTTCGAACAGCGACGTGCATGAAGTTCTGCGACTACTTCCCGCGCCAAGATCGATGAGTACGAACAGCTTCTCACCAAGAATCGCATCTGGATCAACCGCACGCGAAACATCGGCGTCCTTTCGGCGGAAGACGCCATCGCCCTGGGGGTCACCGGCCCCGTGCTGCGTGGTTCGGGCGTGAAGTGGGATATTCGCAAAGCGCAGCCTTACGAGGCCTACGACAAGGTTGAATTCGATGTGCCCATCGGCGAGCACGGCGACACCTACGACCGGTACATCGTGCGCATGGCGGAAATGCGCCAATCGGTGCGGATCATTTGCCAATGCGTGGAGCGCCTCGCGCCCGGGTCCGATTTTCGGAAAAGTGGGAAAGGTCATCAAGCCGCCGGTGGGCGAGGTCTACCATTCCATCGAGGCGCCCAAAGGCGAATTGGGGTATTACGTGGTCAGCGACGGCACCGTCAATCCCTATCGCGTGCGCGTGCGGCCGCCGTCGCTGATCAACTTGCAGGCGCTGGATAAGATGTCGAAGGGCCATCTGATTGCAGATATTGTGGCGATTATCGGGACGCTCGATATTGTGCTGGGAGAAGTGGACCGGTAAAAGCAAGGGTAAAGGGTAAAGGCTAAAGGGTAAAGGATGAAGTTTAGGGGATCAATGCTTACGCACGCGACACCTGAAGGGCCACGATAGCCAGAGATTTGTCGCTCACGAATCTTAACCTTTACCCTTTACCCTTCAGCCTTACTTCTGAATGACGATGCTTAACAGCACCATCAAATTCGTCCTCGCCAACCCGCTGCTGCTCGCCTTCATCAAGATTCTCATCGTTTTTGGCGTGGTATCGGGAATTGTCGCCTACCTGGTTCTGATGGAGCGCAAGGTTCTGGCCTTCATGCAGGCGCGACTGGGACCCATGCGCGTGGGGCCGTGGGGATTGCTGCAACCGGTGGCGGATGGATTGAAGCTGCTGCTCAAAGAGGACATTATCCCTGCGGGCGCGGACGAGTGGCTTTTCCTGCTGGCGCCCGCCATCAGTATCTTTGCCGCCTTTACGGTTTTTGCCGCCATCCCCTTTGCGGGCAATTTCTATGTGACCGACATCAATATCGGCCTGCTCTTTATCCTGGCGGTTTCTTCCCTGGGCATTTACGGGATTATTCTGGGAGGCTGGGCGTCCAACAGCCATTATCCCTTGCTGGGAGCGCTGCGTTCTTCCGCGCAACTGGTGAGCTATGAAGTCGCCGCGGGAATGGCGCTGGTGGGCGTGCTGCTGATTTCCAATTCCCTCAGCATGGTTGACATTGTCAATCGGCAACTCAGCATGGGCGTGTGGAACGTGTTCCTGCAGCCGGTCGCCTTTATGATTTATGTCATTGCGGCGGTGGCGGAGACCAATCGCAACCCCTTTGATCTGCCCGAGGCGGAATCGGAGCTGACCGCCGGTTTCCACACGGAATACAGCGGCTTTCGTTTTGCCCTTTACTTCATGGCGGAATACACCAACATGGTGGTGGTTTCGTGCATCGCCGTGACGCTGTTCCTGGGAGGGTGGCTGCGGCCCTTTGCCAATTTCGCGGCGCTGGATTTCCTGAAGTTCGCGCCCATCGCTGGCTTTCCTGGGAGCGGCGGCGTTTGTGCTTTGGCTGGGGCTGAAGAGTTCGGTGGCGCTGGAGCGTTACTTCTTCATGGTCCTCGCCGCGGGTTTCGTGGTGCTGGCGATTCTGGTGGCTTATCCGCCGGTGCTGAATGCCATTCAGGGGATTTTCTGGTTTGGCGCCAAAGTGCTGGCATTCCTTTACGCCTTCATCTGGTATCGCGCGACTTTTCCGCGCTATCGCTATGACCAGTTGATGAATGTCGGCTGGCGGTGGATGATTCCCCTGGCGCTGGCGAACCTGATCGTGACGGCGGTGGGCCGATATCTCTGGTTGTCGCACCACGCGGCGCGTGCGTGGCTGGGCAGGTGACGAGTAGCTAGCGCCGGGTTTAGCTCGGCAGTGCCCCGCAAGGTCGGCGCTGCAACTGAGGTGAGATGGACTGGAAAGATTTTCTCCGGCGGATATTTCTGATCGATCTGATCAAAGGATTGCGGCTGACGTTTTCCTATCAGCGTCCGGACGCCACCTACACGGAGCAGTATCCGCTGGAGCGGCCGCCGGTGGCGGAGCGCTATCGGGGCGCGCCGCGCCTGAACAATCATCCCGAGTCGGGCGAGACGCTGTGCATCGCCTGCAACCTCTGCTCGATTGCCTGCCCGGAGAACCTGATTGTGGTGGGCTGGGCGCGCACGGAAGATCGCAAGAAGCGGCTGACCACGTTCACCTATGATCTTTCGCGCTGCATGTTCTGCGGGTTGTGCGAGGATGCCTGCCCGGTGGACGCGCTGGAATTGACGCAGGACTTTGAGATCGCCAACTATTCGCGCGAAGGCATGATCTGGGACCGGCAAGCGCTGGAGGAAGGGCCCGAAGCCGGCGCGCTATACGAGGTAAGGATGAATAGAAGCTAGAAGGTAGATAGCGTAGAGGATGATGGCCACAGACCACGCAGGGTGCAGTTGGATTCAACTTCTAACTCCTCACTCTTTAGCTTCTAGATTCTAGGAACTCATGCTTGAACTCGTCACATTCATCGTTCTCTCAGTGATCACGCTGGTGTCGGCGATCTTTGTGATCACGCGGCGCAATGCCGTGCACAGCGCGATTTGGCTGATCGTGACGCTCTTTTCCGTGGGCGGAATTTTTCTGTTGCAGCACGCCGAATTCCTCTTCGCGGTGCAAATCATTCTGTATGTCGGCGGCATCATGGTGTTGTTCCTCTTTGTCGTCATGCTGGTGGATATCGATGTGGCTCTGAAGCAGGCGCGCTTTGCACGGCAATGGCCGGTGGCCTTGGTGACTTCGCGTCCTGCTGCTCGCGATGTCTGGGATATGCGCTTTACAACCACGGGCACGGGCTTAACCTCCCGCCGCGTCCGATGATCAGCGCACCCGCGCAAAACACCCAGGCGGTGGGGATGGCTCTCTACCAGAATTATATGTTGCCGGTGGAAATCGCTTCGGTGTTGTTGCTGGTGGCGATGGTGGGCGCCGTGATCATGGCCAAGAGGAAACTGCAATGATCCCCACGGAATACTACATCTTTCTCGGCACGGGCTTGTTTACGATCGGAGTCATCGGCGTGCTTGACCCGGCGCAACATGCTGATTATCCTGATGTCGATTGAGCTGATTCTGAATGCCGTCAACATTAACCTGATGGCGTTCTCGCAATACTTCAAGTCAGTGGATGGCCAGGTGTTTGCGATTTTTGTGATTACCGATGCCGCCGCCGAAGCCGCGGTCGGTCTGGGCTTGATCATCGCCCTGTTCCGCAACAAAGAAACCGTCAACGCCGACGAAATCGATCTTTTGAAATGGTAAGTGCGTAGGGGCGGTTCGTGAACCGCCCCTACTAGCTGTATTTTCACAACCATGCTTAATTTTATTTGGTTAATTCCGGTTGTTCCCGCTGCTCGGGCGCGGCGATCCAGTTCTTCTTCGGCCGGCGGTTGTCGAACAAGGCGGTCTCCGCGGTTTCCGTGGGACTGCCGGGGCTTGTCGTTCCTCTGGGCGCGTCGGGTGCTTTGTCGCAATTCCTGGGTCTTCCGGAATCCTACCATCACGTTTTCCTCAAGCACCTTTACACCTGGTTGCCCGCCGGGGCGTTTCATTTGTCGAACGGCTCCTTGGGAAACCTCAACGTCAATGTGGGAATGCAACTCGACCCGCTCTCCTGCGTCATGATGCTGGTGGTGACCGGTGTTGGCTTTCTCATTCACGTCTACTCCATCGGGTACATGGCGCATGAAGGTGGATACTACCGTTTCTTCGGCTACCTCAACCTCTTCATGTTCTCCATGCTGGTGCTGGTGCTGGCGGACAACTACCTGATGATGTTTGTCGGCTGGGAGGGCGTGGGCCTCTGCTCTTATCTGCTGATCGGGTTCTACTTCCTGCGCAAGTCGGCCTCCGACGCGGGAAAAAAAGCCTTCATCGTCAATCGCATTGGCGACGCCGCGTTCCTGCTGGGCATGATGCTGATGGTGGTGACTTTCGGGACGCTGGACTTTCATTCCATCACCGAGGCCGCGCGCAGCGGTGCATTTCCCGATGGGCAGTGGGGTTATCACCACCATCTGCATTTTGCTTTTCATCGGCGCCACGGGGAAGTCCGCGCAGATTCCGCTCTACATCTGGCTGCCGGACGCCATGGAAGGCCCCACGCCGGTCAGCGCCTTGATTCATGCCGCGACCATGGTGACGGCGGGCGTCTACATGGTGGCGCGCTCGAATGCGCTTTTTCGCGCTTTCCCCCACGGCGCTGGCGCTGGGTGGCAGGCATCGGCGCGGCAACGGCGATCTGGGCGGCGTCCATCGGCCTGGTGCAAAACGATATCAAGCGCGTGCTGGCCTATTCCACGGTCAGCCAGTTGGGTTACATGTTCCTGGCGTGCGGCGTCGGCGCATTTACCGCCGGCGTGTTCCATCTGATGACGCACGCTTTTTTCAAGGCGCTTCTGTTCCTTGGTTCCGGCAGCGTGATCCATGCCATGAGCGGCGAACAGGACATGCGCAAGATGGGGGGGCTCGTCGCAAGATTCCCATAACCTGCTGGACGATGGTGATTGCCACCGCCGCGATTGCCGGGATTCCGCCGTTTGCCGGATTTCGTCAGCAAGGACGAAATTCTGTGGCAGTCCTTTGCCGGACCTTACGGGCACACGCTTCTCTGGACGATAGGCTGGATCACTGCGGGCCTGACGGCTTTTTATATGGGCCGCCTGATCTTCATGACGTTCTGGGGGAAGTCGCATGTTTCCCATGAGGCGGAACACCACTGCACGAATCACCCAGTCCATGCTGATTCCGCTGGTGACTCTGGCCGTTCTCTCGTTTGTCGGCGGATTCATCGGCTGGCCGAAAGTCGCTCTGGGGCGGCGAATGGTTCGGGAAATTTCTCGAGCCCGTCTTTGAAGGCAATCCGTCAGATTCCCCTGCACGAGTACTGCGCATGGACATGGAATATTTCCTGATGGGCCTTTCGGTGGTGACGGCGATTGTGGGCATCGGCGTCGCCTTCCGGATGTATGTTCAGAGCCGGCGCTTTCGGATCGCATGGCGAGGCGTTTTCCGGCGTGCATCGGGTTCTGCTGCACAAATACTACGTCGACGAGATCTATGACGCCCTGTTCGTCAATCGCGTCAAGAACCTGGGCAATCTGCTCGCTGCATTCGACCTGGGCGTGGTCGATGGCGGCGTCAACGGCGTCGGCTGGCTTACAAGGTTCACGCGCAACGATTTCAATGGCATGGGATAAGTAGGTGATCGATGGTCTCGTCAATGTCCTGGCATTTGTGACCAGGCTGCTGAGCTGGCCGGCGCGGATCATCCAAACGGGAGTGGTTGAGAACTACGCATGGTTCATCACCGCTGGAGTTATGATCTTCATGCTTTACGCGGTATGGCATTAATGGTTGAGGGTTGGGGAGGGGCAGTGGAGTCAACGGTAACAGTTGTTTCTGGCGTTCTGTTCTTGAGTGAGGTTCTGAATGCAATACTTTCATGATCATATTTTGAGCATCATCCTGTTTATTCCTCTGGTGGGAATCATTCCGCTGTTTCTCATCCCGGGGACGAACAAGCAGGCGATTCGCTTATGGGGCAACATCGTCCTCTTCGTGGATTTTCTCGCCTCGCTCCCACTTGTCTTCTGGTTTAATCGAAAACCCTCTCCAACAATTCAAGTTCATCGAGCAGCACGCCTGGATTCCCTCGATTGGCGCGCAATACCACCTGGGAATTGACGGCATCAGCTTCCTCCTGATCATGCTGACCACGGTGCTGGGTTTCATCGCGGTCCTTTCATCTTGGACGGCAATTCAGGATCGCGTGGCGGAGTACTACGCGATGTTTCTGCTGCTTCAGGTGGGAATGCTGGGCGTGTTCATGTCGCTCGATTTCTTCCTCTTCTATGTCTTCTGGGAAGTCATGCTGGTTCCCATGTACTTCATCATCGGAGTCTGGGGCGGGCCACGCAAACTTTACGCCGCGATCAAATTCTTCCTTTATACGCTCACCGGCTCGGTCCTGATGCTTCTCGGAATTCTGACTCTTTATCTCAATTACACACTGCCGGACGGAAGTCATACGTTCGACCTGATCGAACTCATGAAGAACGCGCATTCTTGGCCGCTGCACATGCAGATTTGGGTGTTCGTCGCGTTCGCAATTGGATTTGCCATCAAAGTTCCGATGTTTCCGTTCCACACCTGGCTGCCCGACGCCCACGTGGAAGCGCCCACCGCGGGCTCCGTGATTCTCGCCGGCGTGCTCTTGAAGATGGGCACGTATGGATTCATCCGCTTCTCCCTGCCCCTGCTGCCCGATGCCAGCTCCGACCCTCGCGTCGTGAAGGTGATGGTCGTGCTTTCACTGATTGCCATCGTCTACGGCGCGCTCGTCTCCCTGATGCAGAAGGATATGAAGAAGCTGATCGCTTATTCGTCGGTGAGCCATCTGGGTTTCTGCACCTTGGGCATTTTCGCGCTCAACCCTCACGGTTTGCAGGGAAGTGTAATCCAGCAAATCAATCACGGAATCTCCACCGGCGCACTCTTCTTGATTGTCGGCTTGATCTACGAGCGCAGGCACACGCGTGAAATCAAGGAATTCGGTGGCCTGTCCAACGTCATGCCGGTTTACGCGGCGCTGTTCATGATCGTCATGCTTTCATCGATCGGTCTGCCACTTCTCAATGGTTTCATCGGAGAATTTACGATCTTGCAGGGCGCGTATGAGGCCAATTGGCGCTGGGCCGCGGTTGCAGTGTCCGGAATTGTTCTGGGCGCGGCCTACATGCTCTGGCTATATCAGCGGACGATGTTCGGCGCGTGCGAGAACCCCAAGAACCAGGTTCTGAAGGATCTGAGTTTCCGTGAAATCATGACCCTGGTTCCGCTAATCCTCTGGGCGTTTTGGATTGGCTTGTACCCCAAGCCCTTCTTCAATGTGCTGAATAAGCCCGTCAACGCCATCGTTGAGCAGTTGAATCCCAACTTTTTCAAGACGCCACAAGCTTCTGGCGCCACCTCGGCATTGCCGGCACGTCCAGCAATTACCATCACACTCACAAGCCCATCGGCCGGAGCGCCGCGCTAATGACCTTGGATTTCCTCAGTTCGCCGAATTTTTTGGCCATTAAGCCGGAGGTTTTGATCGCCTTCTTCGGCCTGGCGGTCTTGCTGTTCGACTATCTGCTCGACGAGCGGGACAAGTATCTCAATGCCGTCATGGCGCTGATTGGCCTGGGATTCGCGGAATTGGCCCTTTTTATGCTGGGATTTGTTGCGCCGGGAAGTGGGCTGCTTCGTTGGCTCCACTTGAGCACGTGGTTTCATCTGCGGTTTTTCCCCCCGGATTATTCAGGATTTTACGGTAGTTTTGCCCTCGACGCGTTTTCCCTTGTGGTGAGCATGGTCATTGTGCTGGCCACGGCCATCGTGGTTCTCATCTCGGTCAAATACCTGGAAATTGAGAGCTGCGATCAGGGGGAGTATTTCGCCCTGCTGCTTTTCGCCGCGGTCGGCATGATGTTTATGGTGTCGGGCACAGACCTGGTAACGCTCTTTGTGGCGCTGGAAGTCATGGCGCTTTGCGAATACGTTCTCACCGGCTTTCTGCGGAGCAGCCGCAGGTCCAACGAAGCTGCCGTAAAGTTTCTGCTCCTCGGCGCGTTTTCCTCCGGCCTGTTGGTCTACGGGATGTCCCTGCTCTATGGAATCGGCGGGTCGACGAAGTTGATGGTGATTGCCGAACGCCTGCGCGACCGCCCGGCCGGCGACCCGCTCTCCTGGATCGCCCTGATCACCCTGACCGCCGGAATGTTTTTCAAAATTGCCGCCGTTCCATTCCATCAATGGACTCCCGACGCCTACGAAGGCGCACCAACTTCCATCACCGCGTTCATCTCCGTGGCTCCCAAAGTGGCTTCCTTTGCTTTCATCATCCGGATTTTATTCATGGGATTATGGCCGCTGCGCGTGGAGTGGCAGGCCTTGACCATTGGAGTCGCCATTGCCACGATGACGGTGGGCAATCTTGCCGCGATCACTCAGGACAACATCAAACGGTTCTTCGGCTATTCCGCCATTTCCCATGTGGGCTACCTGCTGCTGGGCCTCGTGGCGGCCGCTGATAACGATCCGGAAGGCCTGCGCGCCATCGTCATTTATCTGATTGTCTACGCCTTGATGAACCTCGGCGCCTTTTCGGTCATCATCATGATGCGGAGGATGGACATTATTGGCGAGGATATCGACGACCTGTCGGGACTGATGACCCGAGCCCCGGCTTTTGCCCTGTTGATGCTGATTTTTCTGTTGTCCCTGGCGGGAATTCCGCCCACCGCGGGCTTCATCGGAAAGTACTTCATCTTCCTTTCCCTCATTCAGACCGGGCACTATTATCTGGCGGTTCTGGGTGTCGTTTACGCCGTAGTCGCGTTATACTATTACTTCCGAATCGTGGTGGTCATGTTCACGAAAAAGGCTCTGGATGACATCCCTTATGCCTCGGGATGGGGATTGCGGGTGGCCTTGGGTGTGTGCGCAGCCTTGACCCTGCTGATCGGAATTTATCCCCAGCCGATCATACAAATTGCGAGCGAAGCCGTACGGCCTTTCTTCTCGTAACGGAGGAGTTGTGCCTGGACCCACTGGACGGCGCATGGGAATCTGGGCAAAAGTCGCCTACTATTCCGGGTTGGGATTTATTCTGCCGGCGGGCGCCATGCTCGGCTTCGGTTTGGGCTGGGTGGTGGATCGCTGGATGCACACCTCGCCAATTTTCGCCTTACTCTTGGGCCTGGTGGGCTTTGCCATAGGCGTGGTTGATATTTTGCGGCTGCTGAACAAGGCGGAAGCACGCGATGACACGGACGATCGAAATGATGGACCCGGAGAAAGCTGAAGCGCGTTTGCCGCGTTGGATGCTCGCGCTGGCCGGAGTGGGGACGCTCGGCATCCTCCTCTTCGCGCATTTGAGATTTGGCGCGGGCTTTGCCATCGGCGCCGGGCTGGGTATTCTGAACTACATTTGGCTCCACAACATTGTGGAGGCTTTGGCGAATGCCGGAACGGTTCGGCCTCCCAAGTCCGCGCTGTTTAAGGTCATTATTCGCTATCCCTTGATGCTGGCGGGTGTCTTCTTTTTTTACAAGACCGGATGGCTGCCCGTCACCGCAGTTTTGGCCGGACTCTTTGTTCCCGTGGGCGGCGTTCTGATTGAAGCGGTCGTTCTGCTTTGCGAAGGAATGAAATTCAGCGTTAAAGGGTGAAGGAAAAGGCTCCGATTTCTATGGAACATGAACTTTGGTTTACGGCAATTCTAAATAAGCTTTTCGGCGGGCCGGTGGATGCCTTGCTGGCTCGCGTGGGCACTCCTGCCGCGAGTGCCGCCCATCCCATTCCCAACTACATCGCGATGGAGCTCCTGGCGGCGTTGGTGCTTCTGACCCTGGCGCTGCTCTTGCGCGGGAAACTCTCGGTCGAGTCGCCCGGCACGTTGCAGCAGTCGATGGAGTCGGTGGTGGAATTCGTCGGCAACATGAATGAAGAGATCATCGGTCATGGCTCCGAGCGATATCTCGCCATGATCGGCACGCTCGGAGTATTCATCCTGCTCTGCAACATCATGGGCCTGATCCCGACTTTGGGAACTCCCACCGGCCATGTTGAAGTGACTTTGGGCTGCGCTGTCGCCGTCTTCATTTACTACAATTACCAGGCGATTCGCCATAACGGCGTGTTCGGTTACGTGAAACATCTCTGGGGCCCCGTGCTGCTGATGGGATTCTTGATGTTTCCCATTGAAGTTTTCGGCAACCTCTTCCGCATGCTGTCCTTGAGCGTTCGTCTTTACGCCAACATGTTTGTGGGCGATGTTCTGGAATCGGTCTTCACGGGTCTGGTTCCCGTGGGAATTCCGGCATTGTTCATGGCGTTGCATCTATTTGTCTCGGCATTGCAAGCGTATATTTTCATGCTGCTGCCGGCGGTCTATATCAGTTTGTCGACTTCATCGGAGCACTAAAAATTCCGGCGGGGCTTGGAAACTCCAGCCCTGCAGGGTAAGGCCGGCAGTGTGAGCTCTGTCCGTTCGAGGGAGGCCAGGGCACCACCTCCTGCCGGTAATTCATCGCAGCCTCATGCTCCGTTGGGAGCAGGGAGGCTAAAGGAGAAGCAAGTGAAACGAAGCATCATTTATGGGTTGACCGCAATTGCGGGGTTGTTGATTGCCGCCCCGGTTTTCGCGGCGGATGGGGCTGCTGCCGCCGCCGGCGGTGGCGTGAATTGGGTGGCGCTGTGTTCCGGATTTGCCATGGCGATTGCGTCGGCAGGTTGCGCCATCGGACAAGGCAAAACCGCATCGTCCGCCTGCGAAGGTCTGGCCAGGAATCCGGGAGCCCGCCCGGGGATTCAGTTCGCCCTGATTTTTGCCCTGGTCATGATCGAGTCGCTGGCGCTCTACACGTTCGCGATCGTCTTCGTCAAAGTTAAGTAGTTCGCATCGGAATCAGTTCGGTGAAGGGGGAGGCTTCGGCCTCCCCTTTTTGTTTTTGTGATGTTTTTCGTTGATGGCCGCCAGAGTCCGGGAAGGTCGATCGGGTCAGGAACTTGTAGTCAGGAACTTGTAGCGCTGACCTTCAGGTCAGCACCCTGCCGTCTCATGACCGGCGTCCCATTCGCGTGCCGACCTGAAGGTCGGCGCTACATCGATTCGCGACCCCGCACGCGTCCTGGCAATGGCCGTGGTGATGAGCAGAAGGGCGATACCCGCTCCACAGGATATCGGCACGACAATTTGGAATGGGGCGGCTATTTTAGCGGATGGAGGAGCGCCAGCGAGCTGAGGCCAAGGAGTCGATTGGGCGCGAGGCCCAGGTAGAAAATTCCCAAAACGCTGATCGCGAGCGCCGCGCGCACAGGCCAGGGCAGCGTGACTTCGGAGGTTGCGGTCTTGCCCTCATGCATGTACATGGCGACGATCATCTTGAAGTAGTAATAGACCGAAACCACGCTGTTCAGCAGCGCGATAATGGTGAGGCCGACCAGATGGGAGTGCATCGAAGCGCGGAAGAGGTAGAACTTTCCCAGGAATCCGGCGGTGGTGGGGAATCCGGCGAGCGATAGGAAGAACACCGTGAAGCAGGCCGCCACGATAGGCCGCTGGGCCGCCAAACCTTTGTAATCCTCGATCTGAACCAGCTTTTCTCCTGCACCCGCCAGATAAGCAATCAGAATGAACGCGCCGGCATTCATCAGCGCATAGGCAACGAGGTAATAGAGGACGGCGGAAACGCCCATCGCGCCGCCCGCCGCCACGCCCACCAGCACGTAGCCGGCGTGAGCGATGGAGGAGTAGGCGAGCAAGCGTTTGACATTGGTCTGGCGTAGCGCCGCCAGATTGCCCACGCACATGGTCAGCGCGGCGGTAATCCAGATAACCCAGAAGGTAAAATTGCTGGCCGAGGTAAAGCTGCCCAGAAAGACTCGCAGCAGAATGGCGAAGGCCGCCGCCTTGGGTCCCACGGACATGAAAGCCGTGACCGGAGCCGGCGCGCCCTGGTAGACGTCCGGCGCCCAGATTTGGAACGGAACTGTGGAGAGCTTGAACGCCAGCCCCACGAACATCAGGATCAAAGCGATCTCCGCAAAGGCCGTCCATTGCGGTGAATTGGCCAGACGAGTGCTGGCTCCGAGCAGATTGGTTGTTCCCGTCATCCCATAGACGAAGGCGATTCCATAAAGGAAGAACGCGGTGGCGAAAGAGCCGAGAAGGAAGTACTTCAACGACGACTCATTGCTCAGATTGTCGGACCGCCGATAGCCGGCCAGGATATACGTTGAGATGGAGGAAATCTCCAGTCCCAGGAAGATCATGATGAGGTCGGTGGAGGCGGCCATGAAGCACATCCCGACCGTCCCCATCAGGAGCAGGGCGTAGAACTCACCATGCTGGGATTTTTCGCGCGCCAGGTAGTCCATCGACCCGAGGATGACGATGGCGGCTACCAGCAGGAACAGATAGATGAAATAGATGGCGAACTCATCGGCCGCCACAAACCCGCCAAAAGCCGGTCCCAACCTTCCGCTGCCGGGTTTCATGATGAGGTAGGTTGTCGCCCCACCTGCCGCGCCGACGCCCAGAAGCGCCACCCATCCCAAAGCCTTCTTGGCCGCAGGGGGCACAAAAGGCTCCGCCACCATTACCAGGATGGCAAACAGGGAAAGCACGATTTCCGGCGAAATTCGCAACATATCGATGGGCTGAGTGTTCATCGGCCAACCCCCATGTGTCCAACCGGGGCGCGGTCGACGATGATGACGGAGTGCTGCTCGACGCGCCGCATCAGGGCATCAACTCCCCGATCCATCCGGCGCAAAAAAGGTTGCGGGTAAACGCCCATGGCAATGATGACGACCACCATAATCGCTAGAATCAATTTCTCGCGGAAATCGCAATCCAGCAGCTTGCGGTTCTTGTCGCTCGTGACTTCGCCGTAGAACACGCGTTGGTACATCCAGAGCAGGTAGACCGCGGCCAGGACCACGCCAATGGCGGCAAAGGCGGCGTAGGCGGCGTGGCTGTAATAGGATCCGATGATGATAAGGAATTCGCCGATGAATCCGTTCAACATCGGAAGGCCCAGGGACGAAAGCACAACGATCAGGAAAAACGTGCTGTAGACCGGAAGGGTGGTGGCAAGGCCGCCGAATTCGCTGATCAGGCGCGTATGCCGCCGCTCGTAGAGCATGCCGACCAGGATGAAGAGGGCGCCGGTTGAAACGCCGTGGCTGAACATCTGGTAGATCGCGCCTTCAATCGCCTCCGGCCGGAACGCGAAGATTCCCAGAACGCAGAATCCCAAATGGGCGACCGAGGAATAAGCGACCAGCTTCTTCAAATCCGGCTGCACCATCGCCACCAACGCGCCGTAAATGATGCCGACAATGGCCAGAGCGCAGATCACGGGGGCGAATTCCCGCGAGGCAATGGGGAATAGCGGCAGGCAGAAGCGCAGCATGCCGTAGGTTCCCATCTTCAGCAGAACCCCGGCCAGAATCACCGAGCCTGCCGTGGGAGCCTCGACGTGCGCATCGGGCAGCCACGTATGGAACGGGAATACCGGAACCTTGATGGCAAACGCCAGGAAGAATGCCAGGAACAGCCAGCGCTCTTGACTTGCCGATAGCGCGGAATATGAAACCAGGTAGTTGAGTATTCCCTGAAGATCAAAGGTGTTGGTCTTCGTGTAAAGGTAGATGATCCCCACCAGCATCAGGGCCGAGCCCACCATGGTGAAAAGCACAAATTTGATGGAAGCATAGATGCGGCGCTCATGCCCCCAGATCCCAATTAGGAAATACATGGGGATGAGCATGATTTCCCAGAACACGAAAAAGAGAATCAGGTCGAGGGAGGCGAAGACTCCCATCATTCCCGTTTCGAGCGCCAGCAGGAAGATGAAGAATTCCCCGCGGCGGGTCGTGATGCTGTTCCAGGAAACCAGCACGGAGAGCGGCGTGAGGAATCCTGAGAGCAAAATCATCAGCGCGCTGAGGCCGTCCACACCTAGGTGATAATTCACCGGAGGGACGACCATCCACGTGTGCATCTCCGTGAACTGCATGCCGCCCGTCGAGGCGCTAAGTCGCGTATAAAGACAAACTGTGACCAGAAAGGTCAGAATCGAGAAGATCAGCGCGACCCAGCGCGCCGAGGACGCCCGTTCACGCCCCAGCAGGGCAATGACCGCTGCCCCCACCAGGGGCAGGAAGATCGTGATGGAGAGAATATGCGACGTGTACCAGGACATAGAGAGCTTCTATCGTTGTTGCTGTGTACTCCCGGGCGAATCGGGCCGTGTCATGCGCCCGCTACCGCGGGATGGCAAAAATGTACAGCATCCACAAAACCGCGCCGAGCAGCACCCATGTGGCGTAACTCGTGATATCGCCCGATTGCAGGCGGCGTAAGACATCGCCCACATTGGAAGTGCTGCGGCCGGTGCCATTCACCAGAACGTTGTCGATGGCGCCGGCGTCCACAACCTTCCACAGGAATTTTTCGGAAACCATATGCAACGGGCGCACGATCAGCCAGTCGTAAAACTCGTCGACGTAATATTTGTGCGTCAGGATGCGGTAAAGGTCGGCGTACCGTTCCGCCAACTTTTCCGGAATGTCGGTGGACTTCAGGTACCACCAGGACGCAATGAGGATTCCCAGCACGGCGGCGAGAAGCGAGAACCCCATTAATCCGCCGGAGGCTTATCCGCCGACGTGTTCCTTCGGAACGCGGCCGCAAGCCTCGGTGGCAGGTGCGAAAACAGGTTCAAGGAAGCGATCGAATGCTTCGGTGCCCCCCAAGACTTTTGGAATGCCCACCCATCCCGCGACGACCGAGAAGCACGCAAGGATGATCAACGGAACCGTCATCTTGGAGCTGCTCTCGTGCAGGTGGTGCGCGGCCTCGGGCTCAACGCGCGACTTGCCGAAGAACGTCATGTAGAGTCCGCGGAACATGTAGAAAGCGGTCATGGCGGCGGTGAGCGTGCCCACCCAGAAAAGCGCGGGCTTGCCGAGTGGGCCTCCGTCCAGTCCTCCGTAGGCGCCGGCCAAAATTTCGTCCTTGCTGAAGAACCCGGCGAGCGGCGGGATTCCCGAGATGGCGATGGTCGCGACGAAGAACGTCCAGAAGGTGGTCTTCAACTTGTGCCGCAGCCCACCCATCTTGCGCATATCGAGTTCGCCGCTCATCGCGTGCATCACGCTTCCGGCCGCGAGGAAGAGCAGGGACTTAAAGAACGCGTGGGTCATCAGGTGGAAAATTCCGGCGGCGAACACGCCCGCTCCGCAAGCCAGGAACATGTATCCGAGCTGGCTGATGGTAGAGTAGGCGAGCATGCGCTTCAGGTCGTTTTGCGTCAGGGCAATGGTTGCGGCAAAGAGGGCGGTCAGGCAGCCGACGATTCCTACAACCTCAAGCGCCAGGGGTGCGTGGGCAAAGATAATGCTGGAGCGCGCGACCAGATAGACGCCCGCGGTCACCATGGTCGCCGCGTGGATCAACGCGCTCACGGGCGTGGGGCCTTCCATGGCGTCGGGGAGCCAGACGTACAAGGGTAGCTGGGCGGACTTGCCCGCCGCGCCAAAGAAGAGCAGCAGGCCGATGGCGGTCAGGACGCACTCGGATTCGCCGAGCGGTGTGCGCGCGACATTGGCAAACACGGTCTGGAAATCCAAAGAGTGGAAGGTCCAGAAGAGCAGGGCAACACCCACGGTGAATCCCGCGTCGCCGATGCGCGTCACGATAAACGCCTTTTTGCCGGCGTCGGCTGCCGACTTCTTGGTGAAATAAAATCCGATGAGCAGGTAGGAGCAGAGGCCCACGCCCTCCCAGCCGACGAACATCAGCGGATAACTCGCCGCCGTCACCAGCGTCAGCATCATGAAGAGGAAGAGGTTCAGGTAGGTGAAGAAGCGGTAGTAGCCGCCTTCATGCTCCATGTACCCGCGCGAGTACATGTGGATAAGGAAGGCGACCACCGTCACCGTGAGGGTCATGATTAACGTCAGGCGGTCGTAGAAGAGCGCATAATCGGCGCGCAGAGTTCCCGCTTGAATCCAGGTGAAGTAGCTGTGGACGTAGGCTTCCGGCTGGGTGGACAAGTGCATGTAGGTCCACGCGGAGAGCAGCGCGAAGACCATGGCCAGGAACGACCCGCCGCATCCGATCAAGGAAACGGTGGCTTGAGAAAAACGGCGCCCGAAGATGCCGTTGAGGGCCGCTCCCACCAGCGGAGGGATCACCATGAATAAGAGAAGGTGGTCAAGAGTCATGAAAGTTTCTTTTTACAGCTCGCTTGCGCGGCCAATTCCGGATTTTTCAGGCCGGAAGCGAAAACGCATCTTTAGTTCTTCATCGAATCCACGTCTTCGATGTTCAGCGTCTGATGATTGCGGTGCCAGGCGATGATGATGGCGAGGCCGACCGCCGCCTCCGCCGCCGCCACGACGATGACGAAGAAAACGAATAACTGGCCGTCGAGATTTTGCCACAATCTGCCAAACGCCATGAAGGCCAGGTTCACGGCGTTCAGCATCAATTCAATGCACATGAAAACCGTGATGATATTGCGCCGGAAGATGAATCCCCCCGCGCCAATCACGAAGAGGATGACGCTGAACCCGAGATAATGTGAAAGTGGAACCATGTTCATCCTGGGAAGCTGGAAGCGAGAAGTTAGAAGCCAGGAGACGGAAACCCCGTCATCTCCCAGAACCGCCGTCAGGCGCCCGCAGCGCGGGTCAACCTTCTTCTCAACTTCTAACTTCTAACTCCTAGCTTCCAACTCCTGCCTTCTAGAATTCCTTCTTCGCCAGCACCACGGCTCCGAGCACGGCGACCAGAATCAAAATCGACGTCACCTCGAAGGGAAGCACATAGTTGTGGGGCGATTTGAAAAGCATATAGCCAATTGCCGCCGGGCTTCCATCCATGGCCGGGGGCAGCGTGCCCATGCTGGCCGGAAATTCGTAGCCCATGACCATCAGCAGGCCCCACAGAATCGCGCCGATCAGCGGAGCGCCCAGCCACTTGGTAATCGTGCTCTTGTGGCTGGGAACTTCATGGCCGGCATTGAGCAGCATGATGACGAAGACAAATAGAACCATGATCGCGCCGGCGTAGACGATCACCTGGATGACCGCCATGAATTCTGCGCCGAGCAGCAAATAGACCACGGCAATCGCGCAGAGAACGACGATAAGCGATAGCGCACTGTAGACCGGCGTGCGTTGCATCACCATGTTCAGCGCGGCGATAATCGCGATTCCGGCAAAGATGTAAAAAAGTATCGACATAAGAACAGAATCTAGAAGTTAGAAGCTAGAAGGGGCGGTATTCCACATTCTCACTTCTCACTTCTCACTCGCAACTTCTCACTTCTAACTTCTAACTCCTCACTTCTCACTTCTAACTTCTAACTCCTCACTTCTCACTTCTAACTTCTAACTCCTCAGCTTCTTCCCTCACGCGCGCCAGACAATCAAGAACCCGGTCACCAAAATATTCAGCATGGCGACCGGCAATAAAAACTTCCATCCAAACGACATCAATTGATCGTAGCGGAACCGGGGCAGCGTGCCGCGCATCCAGATATAGAAGAACATGAAGCCGAAGATCTTCAGGCAAAACCAGAAGACCGGCAGGAAAATCTGCACGATGGGCGGAAGAAAGCCAAACACCGGGCCATGCCATCCGCCAAAGAACAGAATCGTCGCCAGGCAGGAGACCGTCACCATATTGGCGTATTCCGACATGAAGAACATGGCGAATTTCATGCTGCTGTACTCGGTGTGGAATCCGGCCACCAGCTCCGTCTCGCCCTCGGGAAGGTCAAAGGGCACGCGATTGGTTTCGGCAATGGCGGAAATGAAATAAATGAGAAAGCCGACCGGCTGCACAAAAATGTACCAGTGGGGCAGATGCGTGTTGAAGCCGTGAATCACCCAGGTGTGGCTTTGCGCATCGACGATGCCGCGCAGGCTGAGCGTTCCCGCCATCATCAACGTGCCGATGAGCGCGAGTCCCAGCGACAATTCATAACTGATCATCTGCGCTGAGGACCGCAACCCGCCGAACAACGGATATTTGCTGTTCGACGACCACCCGGCCAGCACGATGCTGTAAACGCCCAGCGAGGTCACGCCGAGAACAAAAAGCAGGCCCACGTTCAAATCGGCAATCTGAAGTTCAATCGAGTGGCCAAAGAGCTTGAAGCCCCCGCCAAAGGGAATCACCGCGAAGGAAAGAAATGCCAGCACGAATCCCAGAAACGGCGCGAGCAAATAAAGAACTTTGTCGGCGTCGTTCGGCATGATGTCTTCTTTAAGAATGAACTTGATGCCGTCCGCCAGGGGCTGTAATAACCCGTGCGGACCCACCAGGTAGGGGCCCCAGCGCGCCTGGATGTGCGCCACCACTTTGCGTTCCAGCCACGTGATGTAGGCGATGGCGGTCAGCAGGATGAAGAGGATTAACGCAATCTTCACCGCCGCGGCAATCACCAGAAAGGCCAAATCAGAAGATATGCCCATGAGGTTTCTTAGCTTCGTCGACTGAATTCAGCGCCCAACTGTACCGGCTCAGCGTCCCGGAAGTGAAGAGCGAATCTTGGGATGAAAACACCAAATCGTTGCTCGCGAGCGCAGGTGGATTTCCCGCCGGCTGCGTTTGGACGGCGCGGCCAATCAGCAAATTGGGCAGCGCAATCGCATACCCCGGCACCTTGGCGACAATTTCCCGCAGAACATCGTCCGCCGTGCGGTAGTTCCACGCGTGGCCCATCATTCGCGCCAACGTCAGCAGGATTTCAAGGTCGCTGCGTGTGCCCGCCTTGCGCATGGTCTTTTTGATCGTTTGCACCTGGCCGCACGTATTGGTCACGGTGCCGGATTTCTCCGCGAAACTCGTGGCCGGCAAAACAATGTCGGCGGACTCGCAGGACTCCGTCGGGAACAGCTCGGCCACCATCAGGAAGGCCAGCTTGCCGAGATGCTCTTTGATGCCCGGAAACGTCTTAGTCGGATTCGAGCCGAAAACCAGAAGGGCTTTGATTTCACCAGTTTCCACGCCTTTGAGGATTTGGCGAATGTTGCGGCCCGGAGCCTCGGGGATTCTCCCCTGCCATGCCGATTCGATGTGGGCGCGGGCGGCAGGGTCGGAAATCGCCCCATAGCCGGGAAGCGCATCGGGCAGCAACCCCATGTCCGCAGCGCCGCGGGAGTTAGCATAGTCTCCCAGGGCGATGTACCGGGCATCGCCGTTCAGCGTCATTCCCCAGTTGACCAGGGCCCCAACGTCCTTCCCGCGAATTTCATCGCCAAAAATTATGACGGTGCTGGATTCTTTTTTCAGGTGTTCCTGAAGTGTTGCGAGTTCGCTTGAGGTCGGCTTGGAAGCTCCGGCGAGCGAGCGGATTGCGTCGGCTTCACAACCGGCTGGAACGCGAACGGTCAATTTAGCCTGGCGCTCGAGCTTGATTTCGCCGCTATTCAGGAGATAGAGGTGCGCTTCATGCTGGCGAACTGCCTGACGAATCTGATAGGCGATCAGCGGATGCTGATGGGTCGGATCGTTGCCAATCACGAGAATGCTGGAAGCCGCGGCAATGTCATCGATGGTGGCATAGCGGCCGGAAACTTTGGCAGCGGTCAAAGCGCCGACCAGCGACGAGTAATCCGCCGTGCGGTGATGATCGAGGTTATTGGTTCCGAGCACAGTGCGGGCAAAGCGGCCGAGCAGATAATTTTCTTCGTTGGTCGTGCGGTTGGAGCCAATGACCGCAATCGACGAAGGGCCATGCTCTTTCACGATGCCCTTGAGCCGCGCGACCGTGGTTTCCAGCGCCTCTTCCCACGTGCTGGTTTCCTGCTTGCCATTCTTGCGGAGCAGCGGCGCGGTCAGGCGCTTGTCACTATTGACAAAGTCCCACCCGAAGCGGCCTTTGACGCAGAGGAACTCGCCATTAAAGCCCGAATGATCGCGATTGTTGGCGCGAATGATTTCCTTGTTGCGCACGGCGAGCGTCGTCTTGCACCCGTCCGCGCAGTGGTTGCAGGTGGTGCCGGTGTAGGTCAATTCCCACGGCCGGGTTTTGTAGCGATAGGTGCCGCTGGTGAGCGCGCCCACCGGGCAGATATCGATGCACATGCCGCATTCTTCGCACTCCAGCTTTTCGCCCTGATTGGGAATGATCTCGCTGTGCGCGCCGCGGAAGCCGATGCCGTAGGCGTTTACATCCAGGCCTTCATCGCAGACGCGGACGCAGCGGTAGCAGAGGATGCAGCGCGGCCAATCGTAGTAGACGAGGTTGGAAAATTGCCTCTCGTCGTGGTGCATTTTGGTTTCCAAAGCGGGTTTCGGCGGCGCCGTAGCGGAATACCGCGTCCTGCAATTCGCACTCGCCGCCCTTGTCGCAGACCGGACAATCGAGGGGATGATTGGTCAGCAGGAATTCGAGCATCGCTTTGCGCGCGTTCTTGACCTCTTCCGTCTCGGTGTGAACCACCATGCCGTTGGCCACCACGGTGGTGCAGGCGGTCTGAAGCTTCGGCATCTTCTCGACCGCTACCAGGCACATGCGGCAGGCGCCCTGCAACGTCAGGCCGGGATAGTAGCAGTAGGACGGAATCTCAATGCCGCAACTTTTGCGGCCTCGATGACCAGAGTTCCGGCGGCGACCTGCACCGCTTTGCCGTTGATGGTCAGGTTGACGGCCGTCCGCCGAGGTATTGACGCGCGGCGAAAGGCTGGGGCTGCGCGTATAGGGGCCGGGAACCTGGAGGTTCTCCTCCTTGGGGGGCATGTCGAGGATCACGAACTGCGGATCGTGGCGCTGCTCACTCATTAAACGCTCACCGCCTTCTTCTCATGAGGGCAGTACCCCAGCTTGAGATGCTCTTCGAACTCGTGCCGGAACTTTTTCAGGATACTGATGGCCGGCATGGCCGCCGCATCGCCCAGCGGGCAAAGCGTTTTGCCCAGGATGTTGTACGAGACATCCAAAGCCGTATCAGGATCTCCCGGCAACCCCGCGCCCGCGTGAAAACGGTCGAGCAAGCTTCTTCAGCCACGACGTTCCCTCGCGGCAGGGGATGCACCAGCCGCAGGATTCATGGGCATAGAACCGCATGATGCGGCCCACGAATTTCACCATGCAGGTGTCTTCGTCCAGAACCACGACGCCGCCCGAACCCAGCATCGAGCCGATCTTCGCCACCGAATCGTAGTCCATGTCGACGTCGATTTCGTCCGCCGTCATCACCGGGCAAGACGACCCGCCGGGAACAATTGCCTTCAACTTCTTGCCGCCCAGCACGCCGCCGCCGACTTCTTCGATCATCCGGCGCAGCGGGAATCCCATGGGCAATTCGTAAACCCGGGGCCGTTGATGTGCCCGCTCAGGCAGAACAGGCGCGTGCCGCCGTTCTTGGGAGAGCCCAGCTTTGCGTACCACTCGGCGCCTTCAGGATGATGTGGGGGACGTTGGAAAGCGTCTCGACGTTGTTGACCACTGTTGGGCCGCCATAGAGACCCACGACGGCAGGGAAGGGAGGTTTGATGCGGGGATAGCCCCGCAGGCCTTCCAGCGAATTCAGGAGGGCCGTCTCCTCGCCGCACTCATAGGCGCCCGCGCCCGTGTGCGTGCAGAGATCGAAATCGAAGCCCGAGCCTTGGATGTTCTTGCCCAGATATCCGGCGGCGTAGGCTTCCTCGATGCGCCTTGTCCACGATATCGAGCAGATAGCGGTATTCGCCGCGGATGTAGATGAATCCCTGGTGGGACCGAATGGCGTAGCCGGCGATGACGTTGCCCTCGATCAACTGGTGCGGATCGTACTCCATCAATGGACGGTCTTTGCAGGTGCCGGGCTCGCTTTCATCGGCATTGCAAACCACGTACTTGGGCTTGGCGGACTTCTTGGGGACGAAGCTCCACTTCATTCCGGTGTTGAATCCCGCGCCGCCGCGCCCGCGCAGGCCAGAGTTCTTGACCTCGGTGATGACCTCGTCCGGCGTCATGGCAGCGCCTTTTTCAGCGCCTTGTAGCCGTCGTTTTGAACGAAGACTTCGAGCGAAGTGTTATTCGGCACGCCAAAGCGCTTGCTGATCACCTTCACTTCGAGCGGGCTGTTGCCCATCGGACTGTTGTAGCCAGGAGTCATAAAAAACCAGTAGCTAGGAGACAGAAGCTAGAAGTTAGAATTTAGGGGCAAATAATCCCGCCGCGTTGTTACCCTCAACGAAGCAGGCGAATCCACTACACCCAAAAACACCCCTTTATGGTTCAGGCGGGATGTCCGTCGACTGGCGGACGGGGCGGTTGCTTCTAGCTTCTAACTTCTAGCTCCTATCAAATCTTCCTCAAACCTTCGCGTGCTGACCTAAAGGTCAGCGCTACGTTTTGGGTTCTCTCTTGCGAATCTCTTCAATCGCTGCGTCAAACTTTTCCGGCGTCACGAACTCGTAAAAGTCGTAATTCACCTGCATGGCCGGAGCGCCGCAACAGGCTCCCATGCACTCGACTTCTTCCAGGGAAAACAGTCCGTCGGGCGAAACCTGCTTGTGCTTGAGGCCCAATTTCTTGCAAGCGTGCTCAAAAAGCTCGTCCGACCCGCGCAGCATGCAGGAAATGTTCGTGCACACCTGGACGTTATACTTGCCCAAGGGCTTGCGGTGAAGCATGGAGTAGTAGCCGATGACCTCCACCACTTCAATGGGCCGAACCTCGACGCGCCTCGCCACCTCGGCGATCACCTCTTCGTTGACGCACCCCACTTCATCCTGGGCGTACATTAGCAGGGGAACCAGCGCCGAACGCTTCAACGGGTAGCGCGAAATCAATTGATCGAATTTTTTGCTAAGTGTTTCTGAGATCATCTAGGCTGACGGCCACCAATTTGCGGCTACTCCTAACGATTCTAAGGTTTTTGTGACTTTTGTAACGTTCGCCTTTATGTGGGGAGTGTCACTTGGTACTCGGACCCCTGCCTCGCTGACGGCAACGACCCTACCGTAAGGCCAAGCGGAAACAGGAAGCAATGCCAGTGTCGTTTCAAGCTCAGTTGGCTGAATTCGTTTATTTCTTGTCCCGGCGGCTAGGCAAGTGAATTCGAGTTCCTCTGCGAAGACATTTACGTATGGGTTGCGCCAGTTCGCCGCGTCTTGTATACGCTCATACTTGTTCGGGTCAGGTGGTGGTATCCGGGGGCTTAGCTTGACCTTCGTGGCCCCCGCCGGAGAGGTCGAAGCAACTGCGGAAACGATGAAATTTGCCGAAGTGGTGATCCCAAGTAGGTACACCAGCAACAAAGCCACAATCGCTTTCCGCGCTATGCCAAAATTCAGTGGAACACACATGCTAGCGATCCACCTCTCCCAAAACGATATCTATCGTGCCGATACAAGCCACAACGTCGGCGATCAGGCGGCCTTCTATCATCTTCGGCAAAGCCTGAAGATTGGCAAACGAAGGCGCGCGCACGTGGCAGCGGAAGGGCTTGGGCGAGCCGTCGCTGACCATATAGAAGCCCAACTCGCCGCGCGGCGATTCGATGGCTTGATAAACCTCGCCGATGGGCGGATGGAATCCTTCCGTCACAATCTTAAAGTGATAAATCAACGCTTCAATCGAGGTCTTCATGCTCTCGCGGTCGGGCATAACGATGTGCGGAGCATTGGCCTTTACCGGCCCTTCCGGGAGTCCATCGAGAGCCTGCGTGACGATGCGCAGCGATTGCCGCATCTCCTCGATGCGGGCGAGATACCGGCCGTACACGTCGCATTCGGTGCGCGTCGCAACCTTGAAGTCGAATTTTTCGTAGCTGGAGTAGGGCTGCCGCTTGCGGATATCCCAATCGACTCCGGACCCGCGCAGTGACGGACCGGAAAGCCCGTAGGTGATCGCATCCTCGGGCGAAATGTAACCCACGCCCTGAGTTCGTTGCAGCCAGATGGGATTACGCGTCAGCAGGGTCTCGTATTGATCGAAGCGCGCGGGGAGCTTTTTGAGGAACCGCTCGAGCCTTTGCAGCCAGCCCATGGGAGGCTCGAGCGCCAGGCCGCCGATGCGGAAAAAGCTGGTCATCATGCGCTGGCCGGAAACCGCCTCGAAGATGCGCAGAATCTCCTCGCGCTCGCGGAAACAGTAAAGAAACACGGACATCGCGCCGAGGTCGATGGCATGCGTTCCCAGCCAGACGAGGTGGCTCTGGATGCGCGTCAACTCGGTAAGCAGCACGCGAATCCATTGCGCGCGCGGGGGGATTTCCAGGTCCAGCAGCTTCTCCGCGGCTAGGCAAAATCCCAGGTTGTTGGACATCGGGGCCAGATAGTCCATCCGGTCGGTCAGCGTGATGCCCTGGGAATAGGTCTTGTTCTCGAAGGTTTTTCGAACCCGGTGTGCAGATAGCCGATGTCGTAAACCGCGCGAATGACGGTTTCGCCCTCCAGCTCCAGCACCATGCGCAAAACCCCGTGCGTCGAGGGGTGCTGGGGGCCCATATTGAGGATTACGCGATCCTCGTGCCCGGGCATTTTTTCGAGGGTGACGGGCATCTAGCGGTAACCCTCCACGGGATAGTCTTTACGAAGCGGGAAGCCTTCCCACTCGTCGGGCAGCACGATGCGGCGCAGATCGGGGTGGCCTTCGAACTTAACTCCAAATAAATCAAAGACTTCGCGCTCAAAAGCGTTGGCGGAGGGCCAAATCGGGCAGGCGCTGGGGCAAATTGGGTTTTCGCCGCCAATTCGGACTTTTAGTCGCAGTCGCGTTGCGTAAGCGAACGCTAGGAGGTGTAAGATGACTTCGAACCTGGGCTCCTGCGGAAATAAATCCAATGCAGTAACGTCGGCGAGAAAATTGAATTTTAGACTGGGATCATCGCGCAGGAACTTACAGACGCGCAGGAAGAAAGGCACGCGAATATAGAGAGTCACTTCATCGCGAAAGATGCGTGCATCCTCCACGGCTTCCGGCTCATACTCGCGCAGCTTCTTGAGGGCCAAGTTGTCTTGAAGGTCGGCTGCCATAGAACCTATCAGGGCTCAAGCTAGGACGATTGATTGATCAGGTTATCTGGAGATCGTGCAATCTGGAAAAGGGTCACAGATGATTCGATGAGCAAACACGTCCTTTTCGTTTGCCGCGTCACCGGATCAACTGATCACTAGCGGGTCCAGTCCAGGGCCCCCTTCTTCCAAAGGTAAATATAGCCCAATACGAGAATGCCAATATAGAGGGCCATTTCGATAAAACCAGACCACTTAATGCTGGGGTCCGCGCACAAGCTCTTGAAAACAACCGCCCAGGGATATAAAAAGACCGCTTCTACGTCGAACAGAATGAAGAGCATCCCGATGAGATAGAAGCTCACGGAAAAACTTCCGCGGGCATCACCAACGGGAAGACTGCCGCACTCGTAGGGGGACAACTTCTCTTTGGTGGGGCGTTTTACCCCCACCCACCACGAGAGCGTCAACATACCCGCGGCAACCGCCACGACGGAACGAGATGCATCAGAACAGGGATGTGACTCGAACCATTACAGTTATTTAGCAGCGCAGTGATGTGTCAAACGTGAACTAAAAACTATACGAGGCGCGTCAAAGACGTGTCAAGTTTTTTCTTGCCCTGTGCGTTCCGAGCCGCTACCATCCTCTTATCTGAATATGCGGATCTGCCCGTTGCGGGGTCATGTCCATGGTAATGGGGTTCAATACCGATATCCACCACGAGGGCGTCGTTTACCATGTGCAAACTGAACCTCGCAAGGACGCCGCCATTGATACGACCGTCTATACCAACGGCGCTGTCATCCATAGACATAAGAGCTGCTACCAGGACCTTCTGGATTCGCCTGACTACAGCGAGGAAAAGCTGAAGCATCGCCTGGAAGAACAACATCGCCAAATCATTGCGCGTATCCGCGACGGCGAAATTACCCCGGCCACCGGAGCGGCGGGACCTGCCTGAGATGGAGCCGTCCTCAAAAATGAATATTTATCTGAATGGAGAAATGCGCGAAGTCCCTGAGAATCTCACGCTGAGCGCGCTGCTCGAACACCTCAAGTTGCCGGCGGATCGGGTTGCGGTGGAACATAACCGCGAAATCGCTGCAAGGGCAAGGTGGGACGAAATCGTCATCAAACCCGAGGACCGGCTGGAAGTTGTCCATTTTGTTGGTGGCGGTGCCGGAAATCCGCAACATGATGTGGCAAGTGGATAGAGCCCTGAGGAGCAACTCATGGATGGCGATTTCGGTTGTACGTAGCTGAATTTGCTCCATTTATTCTTTGAAGCAAGATAGGCATCCAACACAGCCCCCGCGCTCTGGCTGCGTTTTTGATATGAACTTCGTTCCGCACATCCCGGCGCCCTTCACAGTCGTTGATCTCCTGATCAAGCTTGCCGTGATGGCGTTGCTGGCGGGCTTCATCGCGCGATTCCGCCTGTTTCGCGAGCTGCTGATGATCGAGCAGCGCAGCCCGCGACAGAAAGTGTGTTTGCCGCGTTCCTAGGCCTCCCGTTCATGGTGGGAGTCCTGGTGCGACTCTTCTCCCAATCGCAGTACCCGACTACCGACCTTAGCTTGGAAGTCACCGTGCTTGCCGGGCTGCTCGGCGACCATCGTTAGCTTGAGCCGTGGCCCTCATTGTCAACCTACCGATTCTCCTGATCGCCCTCTGGGTCGGAATTCTGACCCTATTTCCCCAGGTTTTTTTGCCCATACGGTCCCAAGTTGGCTGTTCCTGTTCCCGTCCCGAACTCTTGCGCCTTTGAATGGCAACGCTTTATGGGTTGCCGCGGGTACCGCGCGCTGGCTCTGCCCCGACAAAGAGGAGATTTTTGGAAGTTCTCTCCCTCCTTTGATCTCAGCCTCTATCGATCCATTAAACAGCGGTTCAAGCATCCGCCATCAATTAGGCAGATGCTCTTTACGCTGATCTGCTCGATGCTGGAATACTTTCGCATGCCCTCCGGTCGGGCCCATTTCCTCACCTCCCTCTTCTATCCATCCCGCATACCTGGACCAGCATTCTCATCGTCCTGTCCACGGTCATCTGCGTTGCCGTTGCCCGTGCGCATTTGGAATACCACGCGAATCGAGCGCAAGCTGGTCGATCAGGAAAAGGCTCTGCTCCAAGCCCGCATGGACGCGCTGATTAGCCAGATTAATCCACACTTTCTGTTCAACACACTCAATACAATTGCATCGTTGATCCGCTTTGACCCCGACACTGCGCGCACCGTGCTGGTAAAACTCTCGAATATTCTCCGCCGCCGGCTGAAGGCGCAGGTGCCTTCTCGTCGCTTCAGGCCGAGTTGGATTTCATCGACGACTACCTGGTCGATCTGTTTTCGCGCATGATCCAGACCATCGAGCTGGCCTTGCGCCGCCAGCGCCAAGTGGAGCCATGAGCCTCCTCGCTTTCACGCTGCAGGATTTCCAGCAGGGGGCGGTCGCTGGCGTGCAGCAGCATGGCCGGGACCTGGTTCACCACGACCATGCGGGCTGCGATGCCCATCTGACGGGCCTTGCGCAAAAGTTCCAGCGTCTGGTTGACCGGCCATTCCTCGGGCAAGGTGATGGTCACCATCTCGCAGCGTTTACCGTCGAGCAGCAGGCGCTGAACCCAGACCCGCCGCGTGGGCGATGGGCCCGATGCGGAACATGCGCTGCACGGCGCGCGGGGTATCCAGGAACGACAAGGCATGGC